>CADAIP010000012.1 GCA_902787975.1 Oscillospiraceae bacterium | reverse complement strand
GAACAGATGGAAAGGTTACTGCGACACAGAATATTGCACAGGATGTCGGATCTATCAGTGGAGACGATACTGTAATTATTCTCAACAAGAAGCAGAACACCTCGCCGACATCAAGCTACATTAATATCACCAAGACATTCGGTGGTAATGTTACTGTTAGTGATTTCATATATCTCGAATTTGATATTTATGAAGTTGATGGAACAAACTTTACACTTTATAAGTCGTATCAGTTCGGAAATGATTTCGAGGAAACTGCAGCAGGCAGTGGCGTATATGAACTCAAAGTAAAGCCTACAGCTGATACTTCTAAGAAGTATTATGTTGTTGAGAAGAACTATGACGTTAGCAAATATGAGACTGTCAGCGTTGGATATGTTCTTTCAGACAACTCTTCCGATACTGTTCAGAATCCTTCAGGAGATATCAGGACACCTGATTTTACCGTTGGTGCATCCAGCACTTTCGTTGCTGCTTTCACAAACACATATAAGGAGATTGGTTCTCTTGTTATCAGCAAGACAATAAAGCTTCCGGATAACGCTCAGAACAGTGATATTGGAACAATTACGTTCACTATTTATGAGAGTGATAAGACAACAGTTGTTGACACAATAACTCTTAATCCTTCAACAGCATTAGCAGATGGTTGGACTGTAGATACAAGCACCAATACTTTCGAATATACCTATACCCCTGTGACACCGGGTGAGGATTATTATGTGGAAGAAACATGTAATACAGCTTCAACAAACTATTCGGCTTCTTCATCCGCACCTGGACAGACTCAAGTTCTTATATCTGCTCAAACCACGGTAGGTACTGTATCTTATACAAATACTTACTCGACAGTTACTGTTTATACCGGTTCTCTTGTAATTGAGAAGACAATCGAGCTTCCTGCAGGAGCTTCCATGAGCGATATTGGTGATATTACATTTACTATCGTTCCTGATATAGCAGGTACTTCTACGATAGTTCTTGATCCTGATAACCCGGGCACAGGTTGGGTTGTAAATGGAAATGTATTTACATATACATTCGATAACCTGGTACAGGGTGTTGTTTACACAGTAGAAGAGACAGTCGACGGTTCTACTTCAAGTTATGCCGTAACTGCTTCGTCTTCCGGTAAGGCACAGGTTACTATCCCGACAGATACAACAGGTAACACATCTGTTTCTGCCGGATTTACAAACACATACTCTTCAACTTTGCCTACGGTAGGTTACATTGAATTCACAAAGACATTCGGTGGTGATGTAACTGAGGCTGAGGCAGCAGGATGCGGTCTGTACTTTGTAATCACGAATGAAGCAGGTGAGTATCTTGATCTTGACGGTAATATCTCTTCTGATGAGGTCCGTATTACGCTGAAGGATATGGATCATACAGACGGAACACTGGTATGGAGCAAGACCATCAATGATGTTCCTTTCGATACTTACTATGTAACTGAGCACAATGAAGTTATCTACATCAATGGCGGTAAGGTTCCTTACACATTCGAGAAGACGACTTCAGTTACTACGGATCACACAACATTGTGGAACACTTCTGAGGATGGATATTTCGATCTTGAGAACTACTACACACATCCCGGATTTGACGTAACCATCTCCAAGGAAGACATTGCAGGTAAGGAGATTGCTCAGGCTCAGCTCAAGTTCAAGAGCTTGGACGGCTACGATCTTTCAAAGGTTGTCGTAACACAGAACGGCGTTCCTGTTCAGTTCACGCTTTCTGAGAATAATACGGCTATCACATTCACTACGATCGAGGGTTATCCTTCAATCATCCAGGGATTGTTCTCCGGCCGTTATGAACTTGAGGAAACAGTAACTCCTGAGGCATACCTGACTGCTGAGAAGATCGTATTCGTACTCAACAATGACGGTACTATCACTGATGGCGAAGGAAAGATCTCTGCTTATGGTTCTCCTGTTGTCATGATCGACCAGGCAGATCCTTACTACGATACAGAAGTTATTTCTGCTAACCGTACACCTAACCCGATCCCTGCAACAGGTGAGCAGTCCAACTATATAGCATTAGTAGGAATTGCGCTCGTTGGTCTGTGCTCAGCAGCTTTGGCCGGTCTTGGTGTATACCGCAAGAAGAGAAACGAATTCTGATAGGCCAGATTAACTTAATCAACTAAAAAGCAGCTTCACATAATCGTGGAGCTGCTTTTGATTTTGAGGACAATAACCGATCGTAAAAATAATAAAGGTTGCCTCATTTGAGACAACCTTTTGTGTGGTGCGGCCGACGAGACTTGAACTCGTATGAAGTTACTCACACGCCCCTCAAACGTGCGCGTCTGCCAGTTCCGCCACGGCCGCATATATACCGCTTTGTTAGCAAGCTTTGTAATTATAAAGTTTGATATATTTTGTGTCAAGTGGCAAATATAAAAATATGTGATTATCCGGTCAAGTTATCTTTTCTGCGCTCGTAATAGAACATGAACTGCTGCATTATGCCTGCAGTATCAGGGTAAGGCGTGCAGTCGAAGTGGCCGTTATAGTACTTGTCTTCGATCCTCTGTATCCAGACGTCCACAGGAAAGCGTCCTGTTCTTGCGAAAGCAAAGAGCATTATGCAGTTGGCTACCTTGGTGCCAACGCCGTACATGGCTGTCAGGGCCTTATAGAGGTCATCGTCTGATAATAATGCCAATGCTTCAGTGGAGAGCTTGCCTGTTCTGAATTCCTCTGCCGCTCTCGCGATATAGGGTGCCCTGTAGCCTACGCCTGTGTTCTCAAGTTCGCTGAAAGGCAGTTTGGCGAGTTCCAGGGGAGTGGGGAAGGCGTAGTATTCCTTTTCGAGAGGCTTAACAAAAGGCTCTTCGAGCCTGGGAGCCTTGATCTTCTTGCCGCAGAGCTTTGATATGCGCTCTACGGATGTCGTGATCGACGGGATGGAGCGCCTCTGGGAAATGATGTAACTGATGGTAGTCTCGAAGATATCCTGTTTGAGGATTCTTATTCCTTTGCCAAATTCAGATGCCTTTAGAAGATAGTCGTCATTTTTATCGATGGACTTAACGATCTTTTTGTAATCGCGGTCAAGATCGAAATAGGTTTTCCATATGGTATTGAATTCGTCTTCGGTGCAGGAGAAGGCAAAAGTGTCTTTGCCGGTCTTTGCCACCTGAAGATATCTGCCATAGGCTACGAGCTCGATATGGGAATCGTCTATGATCTTGATCCTGAAAGCCTGGCCTGAATCAGCGACCTTGGCAAGATCCAAAAAAGGTATCTTAATGCTTACCATTGTTCTTGTCGCCCAGTTTGAAGTAATTGCTTAGTGTGCACACGATATTGCCGTTATAGAGCTTTACGCGCTTGTCCGGCTTATATCCCGTAGCATCTTCGAAAGCGTTTTCAGGAGTGATTACGGAAAGTCTCAGGCCCTTTTTGCAGAAGCCGTCTCTTGTAAGGTATGTGTGGCCGATGAGTCTGTATATCTTGTCCGCTTCCTCAGGCGTCATGAGACGGCCGCCGTAGGGCGGATTCGTTATGACGAGCTGTCTGGGAAGGGAAGTAAGCTTCTCTAAGTATTCAGGAGACATCTTGGCAGCATCGCAGATCCTGAATCTCGTAAGCTGGCCGACGCCTGCTGCTTCAGCGTTGCGCTTTGCAGATTCGACTGCCTTGGGATCTATATCAGAGCCGAAAAAGTAACAATCGTCCATGGGTTCTGTATCTTCGTTGTCCAGTGCTTCCTGGAGCGCTCTCTGGTAAGGAGCCTTTCCGATGTAGGGAAGATCCTCAAATGCGAAGTGACGGTCTCTGCCGGGAGCGATGCCGCATGCTGTTCTTGCGGCTTCTATAACGATCGTTCCTGAACCGCAGAAAGGGTCGACAAGGGCTTCGTTGCCGTAAGGGCGGTATTTAGCGTATGTGAGCATTCCCGAAGCGAGAGTCTCTCTTATAGGGGCTTCATGTGTGAGGGGCCTGTAGCCACGCTTATGAAGTCCTGCGCCTGAGGTATCGACCATGAAGCGGCATGTATCATTTACAATACCGAACTGGATCTTAACGGTACCCATTTCCTCGTTTTCGCTGATCTTGGAATCGGCAGATAAGCCTCTTGATATGGCAAGACTCTCGGCGATTGCCTTCTTTGCGAGTTTCTGAAGGGCAGGAATACCGTACAGTTTTGATTTTCTTGAAAAGCCGTTAACTACAAATGCCCAACCTGCAGGAATGAATTCTGACCACTTGATCGCACGGCAGCCTTCAAAAAAGGCGTTGAAGTTCGTATCGGCATCATCAGAACTGCCGCAATCGAACTCGCCGGCTTCAAAGAAAATGCGCTCAGCATGCTTGACCCACATGTTTGCGCGTGCAACGTCAAAGAAATCTCCTTCGAGGGTAACAACGCCGTCGTTGACAGTAATCCTGTCTTTGTCGTAGCCCCTGTCGAGAAGGTCTCCCTTGGTAGGAGATTCTAGTCCGAATAATGTAGTTATTATTATTTTCATAGGGATGAGTATACCAAAATTGAGGTCATATTACTTATATAAAGATAGCAATAATTTGAATATCAAAACTGTTTTAGGGGAGTTTAAAATGCATTCCGGCTATCTACAAAAATGTTCATAATGTGCATAACTTTGTTGATAACTATAAAAACAAACAATTCAATTTCAAAAGTGCCGAAACCCCCGATATTCATTGTGTTTAACAAATTATTACCGTTTGTTGACAAAACAATTACAGCGTGGTAGCAAAAGACTGAAAGTCAATGAATAAAGGGCTTTTGAGATTTCTGGAACCTTTGTTCGCAGATGGGTGTCCACGAGAGAAATACACCTAAAAACCAAAATTGCTACTTGACAAGGCTTTTTGATTAAGAAATGAAATTAGCAATTTTTGTATATCTTTTTTGATGTTCCGCTTTACGTTTTTTGTGTTCGCCAGGGGCATAAAATTTGCTATAATCTTTTTCTATAAATAAGTAAGGGGATGCTCATATGTCTGAACTCCATGATATAGCTAAGTGTGCAAGAGAAGCGTCTTATGTAATGGCTTCTTTGAGCAGCGACGTAAAGAATCAGGCACTTGCCAATGTTGCTTCTTATCTTAAGTCTGCAAAGGAAGACATCTTTGCTGCGAACAAGACTGATCTTGAAGAAGCTGAAAAGAATAATCTTGAGACACCACTTATAAAGAGACTTAAGTTTAACGATGACAAGCTTACTGATGTTGTTTCAGGCATTGAGAGCCTTATAGGTCTTAACGATCCTGTAGGCAGAATCACTTTGAGAACAACTCTTGATGATGGTCTTGAGCTTACACGCGTTACATGTCCTATCGGTGTGATCGGAGTTATTTTCGAGAGCAGACCTGACGCGTTGGTCCAGATAGCATCTCTTTGTATCAAGAGCGGAAATGCCGTATTCCTAAAGGGCGGATCTGAAGCAATAAATACAAACAAGGCTCTTGCTTCTGTTATCAGCAAGGCCGGTATCGATGCAGGACTTCCTGAAGGATGGCTGAATCTCCTTACTACACGTTCTGAGATAGCAGACATGCTCAAGCTCGATGAATATATCGACCTGATCATTCCGAGAGGATCCAATTCCTTTGTCCAGTACATCATGCAGAATACCAATATTGCTGTTTTGGGACACGCTGACGGTGTCTGCCACACATACATTGATGTGGATGCCGATCCTTCAACTGCACTTAAGGTTGCTTTAGACGCGAAGACACAGTATGTATCTGTCTGCAATGCAACTGAGACATTCCTCGTAAATGAAGAATTAAAGGAAACAGTTCTTCCCGGGCTTGTTAAGGCTCTTCAGGATGCAGGCGTTGAGATATTCGGCGATGATTATGTTGCTGAGACTTTCGGAGTATCAAAGGCAGAAGAGTGGCATCACGAGTATCTTGCCATGAAGTGTTCCGTAAAGGTCGTAAAGGATGTAGATGAGGCTATATCGCATATCAATCACTACGGTTCAGGCCATACTGATGCGATAATTACTGAGAACAAAGCAACTTCTGAGCGTTTCATGACCATGGTCGATTCCGGAAGTGTTCTCGTTAACTGTTCTACAAGATTTGCTGACGGCTTCCGTTACGGCTTTGGTGCAGAAGTAGGAATTGCAACATCCAAGATCCACGCAAGAGGTCCTGTCGGACTTGAGGGTCTTGTATCTTATAAGTACAGACTTGTAGGTAACGGCGACATCGTAGGCCCTTACTGCGACGGCACGAAGAAGTTCAAGCATATTCATCACGATAATTAATTACGAAAAGAGGCACATATCATGATCGTATCCATAGCATCAGATCACGCAGGTTATGAATTAAGACAGAAGGTCATCAAGCATCTTCAGGAGAAGGGCTTTGAAGTTCTTGACGGCGGTGCTCCCAACGGAACTGATTCCTATTCATATGTTGATGCAGGCGTAAAGGTCGCTGAAGACGTAATCAGCGGCAGAGCCGACAGGGGAATCGCTATCTGCGGTACCGGTATCGGTATTTCACTCGTCTGCAATAAGTACAAGGGAATCAGATGTGCTCTTTGCAACAATGAATTCATGGCTAAGATGTGCAGACAGCATAACGATGCCAACATTCTTGCCTTCGGCGAGAGAGTCGTCGGTCTTGGCGTAGCGCTCGGAATGGTAGATGCATTCTTCGAAGAAGAGTTTGCAGGCGGCAGACATGCCGTACGTGTAGACGGTATCAAGGAGATTGAAGAGCGTCACTTCAAGTAATATTTCGTTACTGTTTTTGTTTGTTTTTTGTTAGAGGCTCCGGCTTGTCCGGAACCTTTTTGCTGCTCTAGAGGCAATGAAACAAGGCATTTGCAGCCTTTTCAACCGTTTGCGACTGTGCGAAAATAATCATACGCAAAACGCATAGTTATCCTCAAACTATTCGTATTTTATTTGTTAAGCTCTTAGCGATACAATCTGACTTGAAATCAAATAACGATATTCAAAAAGCATTGAAACATAAAATCAATACTTTTTGAGAATGACTATGATTTACAAGAATTATTAAGGGGGGAACGAAAATGCAACGACAAGAAAGAGTGCTACCGGTCGGGTATCTGCAACAAAGCTTCAGTTAGCGGCATTAGCAGAAACAAACCAAAACTTAATGAAGGAGAAAAGATATGGACACTAGTTTAATTAACAGTTTAATAGACGAAAAAGTCTTCGGCGTCTGGTTCCTGATCGGCGCGGCATTGGTTTTCTGGATGCAGGCAGGTTTCGCGATGGTTGAGTGCGGCTTTGCAAGAGCTAAGAACGCAGGAAACATCATCATGAAGAACCTTATGGATTTCTGTATCGGTACCGTAGTATTTATCGCAATCGGTTTCGGTTTATTCCTCGGTGAAGACATGCTCTTGGGTTTCATGGGCAAGCCGAACATCGACATCTTCACAAATTACGCAACTTTCGATTGGGCTAACTTCGTATTCAATCTCGTATTCTGTGCCACAACAGCTACTATCGTTTCAGGTGCTATGGCAGAGAGAACAAGATTTTTATCTTACTGCGTATATTCAGCTGTTATTTCAGCAGTCATTTATCCTATCGAAGCTCACTGGACCTGGGGTGGTGGCTGGCTTGCTCAGCTCGGATTCCACGATTTCGCAGGTTCTAACTGCATCCACATGGTAGGCGGTATCTCAGCTCTTATCGGTGCAGCTATCTTAGGACCCCGTATCGGTAAGTTCGTAAAGGATAAGAAGGGTAAGATCACAAAAGTAAATGCATTCCCCGGTCACAACATCCCCATGGGTGCTTTGGGTGTATTCATCCTCTGGCTCGGCTGGTACGGATTCAACGGTGCTGCCTGCACAGATATGGCTCAGCTCGGTTCTGTATTCGTAACGACAACAATCGCTCCTGCAATCGCAACTGTTGTCTGCATGATCTTTACATGGATCAAGTATGGTAAGCCGGATGTCTCAATGTGCCTTAACGCTTCTCTTGCAGGTCTTGTTGCAATCACGGCTCCCTGCGACGTAACAGATGCTCTCGGCGCAACGATCATTGGTGCTGTCTCAGGCGTACTCGTAGTATTCGGTGTATGGTTCCTTGATAACGTATTGAGAGTTGACGACCCCGTCGGTGCAGTTGCAGTTCATATGATGAACGGTATCTGGGGTACGATCGCAGTCGGTCTTTTCGCAACAGATACAGCTCCTGCATACTCTATCGCTGACGCAGCAGGTAATACAATGACAGGTCTGTTCTATGGCGGCGGTGTTAAGCTCCTCGGAATCCAGCTCTTAGGTATGGGCGCTACAGCAGCCTGGACAGCAGTTACCATCACGGTTACATTCCTTATCATCAAGGCTATCTTCGGTCTCAGAGCTTCTGAAGAAGAAGAGCTCACAGGTCTTGACGTTACAGAGCACGGCCTCGCAAGCGCTTACTCCGGTTTCTCACTCATGGATGTTTCTGGTGCTGTGATGGAAGAAAACGAGAACACAGATCTTGGTACAGCAGAATATGCTGAAGCTTCTGAAGCTCAGAAGAATGCTGCAATCAAGGTAGCGGTTGCACCCGAACTCGATACAGGTATGCATAAGGTTGTTATCATCGCCAAGCTTTCACGTTATGACAAGCTCAGAAAGGCAATGAACGATCTCGGTGTAACCGGTATGACAGTAACTCAGGTTATGGGTTGCGGCATCCAGAAGGGTGCGGGCGAGAAGTACAGAGGTGTCGAGGTTGACGCTACACTCCTTCCTAAGATCAAGGTTGAAGTTGTCGTATCCAAGATCCCTGTAGAAAAGGTTATCGAAAAGGCTAAGGAAGTTCTTTACACAGGACATATCGGTGACGGTAAGATTTTCGTATACAACGTAGGCAAGGTCGTTAAGATCCGTACAGGTGAAGAGAACTACGCAGCATTACAGGATGTAGAGTAAACAATCAGTTGTATTCTCATATTCCACCCAACAAGGCGATCCCCGGAACTTTTTTAGTCCCGGGGATTGTTAAAAGGAAGGATTAAAAACATGATTTCGTTAAATGATTATTTATACTCCGGAGATACGGTGCTGAAGATACTGCTCAAGTATTCATCTGACCTGAGAAATGAGGCTATCGGAACGCACAATTCGATCGATCTCGCGCACAGTAATTTCTTGGTGCAGATCATTGAACTTCTTGAACACACGGACTTTCTTACTTCACAGTCAAACCGTATCAAAGACTTCTATCATTACATGACCCAGAAGTATCCGTTCCTTGCATTTACATTTAAGGGCCGTATAAAATCACTGATCAGGGCAGAAGAGAAGTTTAACGGTTATATTCTGGAATACATTTACAATTACTATAAAGAAAACGGCAGTTACCCGAGTGAAGCCCAGATTAAGACTAATCTGAACTGTTTCAGGGATCTCATTGCCTACAGGATAGTGATATCTCTTCCTGTCTGTCATGTCTCAGGCGGTGATGATCTTGAGACCCAGGAGATAGATTTTCTTTATGACATAGCCAATGTGCTCCCGGAATTCCTTGAAGAGAGAGGATTTACACCTGAATTGTCCGGATATCAGGATGAGGGAGGTGTCTCGGAACTTGATGAGAATGTCAGGCTATATTACAGGGATTATGTCCAGAATCCGCGTCCTTCAGGGTACAGATCGATGCATATCACTCTTTACGATAATCAGGCGAGATGTTATACGGAGTTGCAGCTAAGGACCAAGGAAATGGACGATTTTGCCGAGATCGGAGAAGCTAACCATTTCGGGTATGAGAAAAGTCAGGAGGAAAACCGCAGCAAAAGGGATATTATCCTTCCGGGTGAGTGCAGGATCTTCGATGAAGCCTACGAACGCCTTATAAAACTGCAGGAATTGGATCTTGCCAAGGTAAATGTAAATATGTTTAAGGCATATAACAACCAGCTGATAAACGACGGCTGCGGACTTTTCAGAGGAAGGCAGATCCTTCCGTTTGAGCATCTTTCGCGTTTCCAGTATGATGAAATTAAATAAATCCTTTAAAATAATGGGTTCTTCGCATATATATTATAATAAGATGACAATATGAGTTTTTAGGGTTAAAATAGGCTTTATCGATAAGAAGGGAGCTGGAGGGAAAAGATGACCATAGTATCATTTCTTCTGGCAGGCACATGGTTTTCAGAATTCTGGGCTGCTTTTGTAGAACAGTTTACTGAAAGACTGTTTGGCCATAAGGATATTGGAGAAGAGATAAGCGAAGCCATTATGCAGGTGCAGATGAGCTTTGCTGCAGGCGATAATACACTCATCATTACTGATGCCATCATAGTAACCTGGATCGCTGTAGTTATTATGTTGATCATTGTCGCTGTTTTGCTGGGTAAACCATCAAAGGACCATAAGCTCACAAAGGGTCAGACGATCCTTGTTTCTTTGACAGAGCTTGTTATCAACACTGCAATGAGCTTCGGAATGAACCGTAAGCAGGCTGAAGAAGTTGCTCCGATGGTCATGACCTTTGGTCTTGTGCTCGTCGCATGTAACTCAATCTCATATTTCCATCTCCCGCCTCCGGCAAAGAACGTCGCATTCCCTGTAGGATGCGCTATTGTTGCGATCATTTATGTAATCGTCATGACGTTCAAGTTTATCGGCATTAAGGGATTCTGGATCTCACTTACACAGCCTGTAGCTATCATGCTCCCGTTTAGGCTTTTGGACTATGTTATCAAGCCTTTGTCTCTTGCATTGAGACTTTTCGGTAACGTTTTCGCGGCATTCGTATTCATGGAGTTCTTATCTATCTCCTTACCGGTTATCGTACCGGGTATTGTAGGTCTCTGGTTCGACATCATCGACGGAGTTATCCAGGCTGTAGTATTTGCATACCTGACAATGTCTTACATCGGTGAGAACCTTGAAACATACAACGAATATATAGAACACCCTGAAGAACACCAGAAAAAGAAGAAATCCAAGAAGAACAAGAAATCTGAAGCTGTAGCAGCTTAAGACGGAATTCAAACAGATAATAATTTAGGAGGCCAAATATATGACTAACATTCTTCTCGCAGCATTACCTATCATAGCTGCACTTGAGACAAAGGGAATCGCAGCTATTGCAGCAGCGATCGCTATCTCTTGTGGTGCTATCGGATCTACTGCAGCCATGGGTAAGGCGACAAGTTCAGCTCTTGAAGCAGGTGCTAGACAGCCTGAGATCATCTCAAAGCTTCAGACACTGCTCCTTATCGCTATCGTATTCATGGAGTCAATCGGAATCTATGCACTCGTTGTCGCATTCCTTTTGATCTTTACAGTAGGCTGATCAGGAATATTTCCGAGAGTTAATGGAGCTAAACAGTATGTCATATTTACCGGAGCTGTTATTTGAGGCAGGAGAGTCCAATCTCTTTTCGCCCGATCAGTTTGCAGGATACGCTGTAACTGCCGTTATCACGATATTCAATATCTTATTGGTATTCGTGGTTTTCAGACTGTTCGCGTATAAGAAGATCCTTAAGCTTATACATTCACGCCAGGAAGCGCTTGACGCCGAGCTCGAAGAGGCTAAAAAGGCCAGGGAAGAAGCACAGGCAATCGTAGATTCTTCCAAAGAGACCATCGATGACGCAAAGCGAAAAGGCTCTGCAATCATGGAAGAGGCCAAAGCCAATGCCGAAAAACAGAGCAAGGCCGTTATCGAACAGGCGAATGAAGAGGCTCAGCAGATCATTGTCAGAGCCGAAGAAGATGCTGCAAGGATGAAGCGTAATGCCTTTGAGTCCATGAAAGACGATATCGCCGATCTCTCAGTTCAGATCGCAGGTCACATAATAGGTGATGCGGTATCCAAGGATGAACTCAGCAAGTCCGCTGCAAAGCACACAGAAGAGATCCTCAGCCAAGAGGTAGCTAAGAGTGAGTAATAACCCGTCAGACAATAATGAAATTAAGGCTGCCGGCAAGGCAAAATCTAGAGGCCCGTCTCTGCGTATAGAGACAGCCGGTGACATTCCTGAGGAAAAACTTACCAGGGTTGCCGCCAAGTTTGCCGAAGTAAATGAGATCGAAGATTACCGTCTCTCCATTGAGTTGCGTGAGAATCTCATCGGCGGTTTTATTATCTATTTCCAGGGAAGCCGTTACGACTATTCCGTAAAGGGACAGCTTGACAGAATCGGTTCCTTCATTAAGCGTACGCGTTCTATTGACGGCTACGAAGATGGAATCGCAGCACAAAGAAAAGCTCTTACGGAAGAGGATTTCCCTGCAACTAAAGTTAAAAAGGATCTGGAGAAAGCTCTTGAACAGTTTCCTGAATCCAGTCAGTTAAGTATTGATAATGTCGAGATCTTCGAACTTTCTGATGAAGAACTCGACAAGCGTGTAGAGAATGCATTTGTTTCACGTGAGCACAAGGACGAGATCGGCCGTGTATCTGCCATCTCAGATGGTGTTGCTTCCGTTACCGGCCTTCGCAACTGCATGCTCAACGAGCTTATCTATTTCGCATCCGGTGCTACAGGCATTGCCATGAACCTTGAGAAAACCAAGGTCGGCGTCGTTCTCCTTACAGGTGAAGACACCGTAGTTGAGAGCATGACCTGCAAACGTACCATGACGACTTGTTCCGTACCTGTAGGTATGGGCCTTTTGGGAAGAGTTGTAGATGCCCTGGGCCATCCTATCGACGGCAAGGGCGTCATCAGATATACGGAAGAGCGCCCGGTAGAATCTCCTGCGCCTTTGATCATCGACAGAGCCCCCGTTGATACACCTCTGTTCACGGGAATTACAGCCATCGATGCCCTTACACCTATCGGAAGAGGACAGAGAGAGCTCATCATCGGTGACCGTCAGACAGGCAAGACGTCTATCGCTCTGGATACGATCATTAACCAGAAAAATGAGAATGTCATCTGCGTTTATGTCCCGATCGGACAGAAGATGTCAAATATCGTTGCAACTGCAGGCCTTCTCGAAAAGCGCGGCGCTCTGGACTATACGGTCATAGTCGCTGCCTCAGCTTCAGAGTCAGCAGCAATGCAGTATATTGCACCTTTCTCCGCATGCGCCATCGCGGAGAAGTTCATGTACGATTATCACAAGGACGTGCTCATCGTTTACGATGACCTTTCAAAGCACGCACAGGCATACAGAGCTATTTCATTGCTCCTCAGAAGACCTCCGGGAAGAGAAGCTTATCCGGGCGATGTCTTCTATCTGCATTCAAGACTTTTGGAGAGAGCCGCAAAGCTCTCAGACGAGCTCGGCGGAGGTTCCATCACTGCGCTTCCTATCGTTGAGACGCAGGGTAACGATATCTCGGCTTATATCCCGACGAACGTTATCTCCATCACAGATGGTCAGATCTATCTGTCACCTGAGCTATTCTTCTCAGGCCAGAGACCTGCCGTAAACGTAGGTCTTTCCGTATCCCGTGTAGGCGGTGCCGCACAAACCAAGGCAGTCAAGAAAGTTGCCGGACCTTTGAGAATCTCATTGGCTCAGGCACGTGAAATGGCATCATTCTCACAGTTTGGTTCCGACCTCGATGAGAATACTCAGCTCCAGATCAAGAGAGGTGTCGTTCTTAACGAAGTGTTGAAGCAGGAGAGATTCTCTCCTCTTACGATGGCAGCAGAAGTAATCCTTCTGTACTGTGCTACTTCGGACAAGTTCAACTTCCTTGCAACTGAAGACATTACAGAGTTCTATACAGCACTTTTCGCAGACATAAGACTCCGTCATCCGAATATCTTCGAAGAGATAACGGACGGCAAGGTATTTACTGACGAGATAAAGTCCGAGATCGATTCGGCATACGAGGAATATAAGGAAACATTCCTTGCCGAGCACGAGGAGTACGTCGAGGACTACTGATCTTATGGAAAGCTTTTCTGCCATCAAGAAGAGAATGAAGAGCGTCAATGACATTAGTCAGATGACTAATGCCATGCAGCTTGTATCGAGCGCGAAAATGCGCCGCTCGCAGCTTTTGCATGATTCCATGTATCCGTTCTTCCTTTTCTGCGTTGAGAGTATGCAGGAGATGATCCGTAACAACGAGCACCTTGATAATCCTTTCTTCGTTCTTGACCAGAAGCAGGAAGGTGATACCTGGAAGATCGGTTACTACGTTCTTTCCGGAGACCAGGGTCTTGCAGGTGCTTACAATAACAATATGGTAAAGATAACCGAAGATCACATAAGACAGAAGGTAATGGAGAATTCCCAGAAGAATATTTCCACGACTTATGAACTCAACGTTTTCGGGCGTCTGGCAAGAGAAAAGCTTGCAAGATTAGGCTATGACGTAAATGCTGATTTCTCGTTCCCAATCGCTGAGCCTACATATGTTGATGCAAGACAGGTTAGCTCGATCATGAGAAACCGCTTCCTGAAAGACGACTACGATCTTGTTTATCTTCTGTATACGCGCATGGATTCTCCCGTAAAGATGGAACCCGTTGCGCTTAGACTTTTACCGGTTGATCCCAAGTCGATTTCAAGACTCCTTCCCAAGGATCTCGAAGATGCTGGAATGGCAGTCCAAAAGGGAGACGATCTTGAGTATTTTCCTAACTCAGACGCGGTATTCAACTACCTTATCGATTCTTATACGAACGCGATGGTATACGGCGCTATGGTTGATGCTTATGCGAGTGAGCAGACAGCAAGACTTACCGCGATGGAGAATGCGACAGACAACGCTGAAGAAATGATGAAAAAGCTCGAGCTTATGAGCAACCGTGCACGTCAGGCAAAGATCACGACGGAATTGACGGAGATCGTCAACGGTGCCCAGCAGGCAGAGAAGATGTGAGGATAAAGATATGGCATACGGCAAAGTAATACAGATAATCGGACCTGTAATCGACTGCGAATTCGGAAAGAATGAGATTCCGAAGATCAATGAGGCTGTCAGGATCTTGAGAAAAGCTCCTTCAGTTGCTTCCGATGATGCTGTTCTTACCGAACAGGATGTTGTAAAGAGTGATGATGACGTATATGTTGAAGTCCTTCAGCAGAGAGGTAACGGCGTCGTAAGATGCGTTTCATTTAATCCTACGGAAGGTCTTACAAGAGGCCTCGTATGTGAGTCTCTCGGATCTTCAATCAAGGTCCCCGTAGGCGAAAACATCACCGGCCGTCTGTTCGATGCCATCGGACATCCAATCGACAATAAGGGTGAAGTAAACAGCGATGCTTACTGGCCTATCCACAGACATGCTCCTTCTTTTACGGAGCAGTATCCTGCAGAGACGATGCTCGAGACGGGCATCAAGGTAATCGACTTGCTCGTACCTTTCTCAAGAGGCGGTAAGATCGGTCTGTTCGGAGGTGCCGGTGTAGGTAAGACTGTCCTCATCCTTGAGCTTATACGTAATATTGCAAGTGAGCACGGCGGATATTCCGTATTTACCGGTGTTGGAGAGCGTTCCCGTGAAGGTAATGACCTTTGGAACGAGATGAAGGCTTCCGGCGTTCTTGATAAGACGATCATGGTATTCGGTCAGATGAATGAGACTTCAGGTGCAAGAATGAGAGCACCTCTTACAGGTCTTACAATGGCTGAGTATTTAAGAGACGAAAAGCACAGAGACGTGCTCCTTTTCATCGATAACATTTACAGATTCGTCCAGGCAGGTTCTGAGGTATCGGCTCTTTTAGGCCGTATCCCTTCAGCCGTTGGTTACCAGCCGACTCTTACAGGCGAGGTAGGTGAACTTCAGGAAAGAATCACTTCAACACGTAACGGTTCAATCACTTCGATCCAGGCCGTTTACGTTCCTGCGGACGATATCACTGACCCTGCACCTGCAACGACTTTTGCACACCTTGATGCAAATATCGTTCTTTCACGTGCAGTCGTTGAGCTCGGTATCTATCCTGCTGTAGACCCTCTTGAATCTTCTTCAAGAGTTCTTACGGAAGATGTAGTAGGTGCAGAGCATTATCACGTAGCCCGTAAGGTTCAGGAGATGCTCCAGCGTTATAAGGAACTCCAGGACATCATTGCCATCCTCGGTATGGAAGAGCTTTCCGAGAGCGACAGGATCATGGTATCCCGTGCACGTAAGGTACAGAGATATCTGTCACAGCCTTTCTTCGTAACTGCTGATTCCACAGGTTTCGCACCGAGATATGTTCCTGTCGAAGAGACCGTAAAGGCATTCGGCGAACTTATCTCCGGTTCATTGGATCACATTCCTGAGCAGTGCTTCTTCATGAAGGGCGGCCTTGACGACATAATCCAGGCTTATAAAGAGACAACTCCTTAATCACTGTTATGGCTGAGCATTCTTCACATAAGATCAACCTGCTTATCGTTACACCCTACGAAGATTTCTTCGAGGGCCAGGTTGACAGTGTCAGAATTCCCACAATTGACGGTGAGTTCGGCTTTATGGCCGGACATTCTCCTTTTGTAGCTGCATTGGAACCCGGTGCATGTGCACTTACGACTAACGGCAAGACAAGATACTGCA
Source organism: Oscillospiraceae bacterium (assembly GCA_902787975.1). Classification (GTDB taxonomy): domain Bacteria; phylum Bacillota; class Clostridia; order Saccharofermentanales; family Saccharofermentanaceae; genus Saccharofermentans. The sequence continues at coordinate 43,404 of CADAIP010000012.1, read as the reverse complement.
TGCTCTCTGAAGGTTATTGTGAGATCAACGGTATGCTCGCACTCATTGTCTGTAATTCTGCCGAGTGGCCAGAAGACATTAGGCTCAGAAGAATAATCAACGCTTACAAAGCAGCGATCGAAGAGATAAAGACTCATCAGGACAAGAACGGCAGACCGGTATTTTCTGAAGACAGTGTTGCAAAAGGAAAGCGTGCTCTTGCAAGAATGCGTTTTATCGAGCGTTACGGTACTGACCAGCAGAGAGAAAGACTTGCCGACTATAAAAAGAGCGATTTCCCTGACGGAAAGATTCCGAGACTTCAGTAATTGCAAGGAAACCGAGCCAAAAGAAAAAGGCTCTGGGCCCTCCGCTATCCAGCAGTGGGTCGAGCCTTATCTTATCTAGATAATATCACTTGGAAATGAAAAATCAATGTTATTTTTTGTAAGATAGAAGAGTACAATCTTTTCTTATTATGTATAGTTTTTTAAGCTGGGAATTTAGCTTAAATTCCAGTTCAAGTTTATGAATGCTTTTTGCTTCAGCCAACTTAGTATTTCTTAGGTCAAATATGATATTTTGAGATTGCTTAATTGCTTTGCGTATATTGTTTTCTATGGTTCTTTTGCTTTCACCTATAGGACATTTGATTTCCCATTCAACACCATCCATTATAATGTCAGGAGTATGTTGTTTTGGTATTGCATTTGGATGTATAAAAACTATGTTTTTACCTAAATTAGCAAAATATTTGGCTGTTTCAAATTCAGCTTTTTCCGGGGGTGAGTTTAGTTGAGATATATCTATTGTCCCAATCGTATTCATGTACTAGCAGCTGAATCTGAATTCTATTTCTCCGAATGTTATCTTTTGTCCTGATTTGATCTCATAAGATTTTCCGTTATCAACCGGAGAGTCTTCAATATGTGTTTTACCTGTGCCCTTGGAAGGCATTAAATAGAACGTTCCTTCTTTTTGTTTGATGACTGCATGAAGAGGAGCTATTTCCGGATCGTCGATTACTATGTCGGATAAGAAACAATCTGATCCGATGCATGTCTCATCCAGATAAATTGAATATTTAGATCTGACTCCTTTGCTGTCAGAAATAAGCGTAAGCATTCCCGATGTCAGTGGTTTATATTGTCTTATAGGTTCATCATTAGTTTCTTTATGTGTCTGGGCTGAATCATATTCAGGAACAGGATCATCTGAAAACAGGATTGAACTTCTCTGTTTTGATTTCTTCTGTGATTCTTCTTTTCTTATGAATTCTTCGCGCTTTTTCTGATTCAGTATCGATACGGACAATATTACCGCTGAAAGGAAGAAGAACAGAAAGCAGGGAAGTGCCATTTTATTAAGCAAAAGAAGCAATGCCAAAACTGCCGATAAACAGGCGATAATAAGGTCTTTTTCTGTTTTTGAAAGCGCATTAATGCTGTGTGGCAGATTGATTGTTTTCCTTTTCTCGCCGGTATTCTGAGACTTCATAAAGGGAACCGAATCTTCATCAGTTCCTCTGATTATTCCTGCTATCTTAAGGAACATATCCTCGTTGTTTTCCCTTACGCTGTAAACTAACGCATTTTTCTCATCGTCAGAGATGACGTTTTTGAAGAAATCGCAGTTAAGGAGTTTTTCAAGTTTAAGCGCATCAATTGAAGATAAGCAGAGTCTGTCAGGTGTGATCTTTTGTGGAAGACAGCACAGCTTTATAGTGATGCCTTCCGAATCGGTGAATATCATGTCCGGATCGAGCACGATGCAGGAAGGGGAGACGAGGTTATCTAAAAGTTTTACGAAGGTATAAAAAAGGTCCCCGGCAGATTTACGCCTCAGGCTGAGGTTCTTTAATTCTTTCTTGTTCGGTGTATTCTTTCTGCCCGGCGAAAACACGGAAAATTCCGGGTCAGTTATCTGCATGAATCCTGAAAATTCAAAACTGCACATTATTCCTCTGCCTAAATATTCAGTACTTGGCTTAAGGTAGAAGTCTGAACTGTTTCCGGCAATTACCTCCTCGGCGTAGGTGCATAATGAATCCGGATCGTCAAACTTCTCGAGAGCGTAATATCCGTAGGGTCCCTTCTTTATCTGCATTTCACTTTTCCTTTATTTACTCAAAAACTTATCCTTCAAAATCACGTTTAGAATGCATCTGTTATTGTCGAATCGTTAAAACAGAAATCCATGACCTTCTGTCCGTACTCTGTGAGGCCTGCCCTGAAAAGCAGTGCAAGTGCGACGAGGACCGCGATGATGATAACTATTTCAACGGTTCCCATACCTTTTCTGTTCATCCGTTTGGCTGTTCTTCTCATTTTCGTTTTCCTCCTTTATATGCCGAGAGAGATAATTGCGGGTGTCATTGCGACCATAAGGACGCTTATGAAGTCTAAAGTCATTGGGATTATCATTCCCAACGCTTCACGTTCCTGTCTTTTTCTTGAAGCATTTCTGCAAAGATTCCAGCATGCCTGTGACTGAAGGTTCAGCATGTTCAGAACTTCTGCAGATCCAAGCCTTCCGTATCTTGCTATGAGAAGAAGGGCAGCCTGTGCTTCAGGTATCTGTATCCTTAATGAGAATCTTTCGACTGCATCTGAAGCCGGAATACCGCTTAAGATCATTGCCCTTAGATTTTTTATCTCAAGTGAAAGACTCTTGTTTTCTTCGAATGCTTTCGAACAGATGGAAATGGCTTTCGGAAGCTGCATTCCTGATTCAAGAAGCGTTGATATGAGACATAGGAATAACGGAATGTCACTCATGAGATCCTCTCTTTTACGCTCGACATCAGTTCTGATCTCATATCCGCCCAGTACGATTATCGCGGCCGTAAATACGAGCGAAAAGAGAGGATTCTTGTCTAGAGTGACGAGTATTGCCGTGGAAATAACAAAGGCGGCACTACCCGTTATAAGCTGTTTTTTAAGATATTGTTCGTAAGTGTAATCAAGGTTTACCGACAGTTCGTTAAACAGTTCGTGTCTGGCTGTGATGAAACTTGCGGGAAATATCTTTTTGGCAAGTGAAGTCAGAGGCGTGGCAGTTATCTTGCTGCTCTGGTTCATGATGCCGGCATGTTCTGATTTATATGCCTTTCTTCCTTGCTCATGGGACATGAACTTAAGAAGCATTGCACATGCTATGGTGCAGATGCCGAAAGCTGCAGCAAGAAGGAAAGAACCGGTTCTGGTATTTCTTGCCATATCTAGATATTCTTTGCTCATGTAATTGAGAGCAAAAGTAACTCCGAATGGCATGGCACACAGAATTGCCGCTTCGGCATTCTTTCCCGCATTGGATGCTGCGATCTCGCCTTGTACAGCATTGAGTTCAGAAAGCATCTGACACGAACTTCTTAATATCGACAACGTGTTGTTTCCGATCTCGCCCGATATCGCAAGCGCGTGGAATACCGGCACAGTTTCGGGAAACCCTATTTGCTGGGCAAATGTATTGAGCGATTCCTCGAGGCTGACATGCAGTTTAAGATTGTTCTCAAGATTTATAAGGGGCTTTAGAAGCAAAGAACGTTTGCCGAATGTTTTCTCAATTACCGGCCTTATCAGAAGAAGTGATTTCTCGATCGAATAACCGCTCGACACGCTTGTGCAGAGTACCTGCAAAAGAACAAGAAGCTGTGTCCTCATGTGTCTGTAGTTATTCGAGTAGATCTTTTTCATGGCTTCTTTCCACGGAAAGATGCTGAGCATAATCGCAAGGATCAGCCTTATGAATTCTGATTTAATGAACAGTCCTGACGCAAAATAAACGACTGCCACAAAGACAGGGTAAACCCATATTGTCTTTGCAAGAAAAACAGGGAAGGAGTGGATCTTCTTATGCTCTGTATGCCATTGCGCTTTTGATGTCTTCAATGCCTGCGATACGTTCAAGACGATTCCCTCCTTTGTTTCTGTATAGTGTTTTGAGTCTGTATTCGTGATCCTGAGGCGGCATTACCTCACAGATCTCATCTATGTATCTTTTTCCTTCTCGGCTCCTCATGATGTGAAGCACAATGTTTATTCCCATAGATACCTGGGACAGGATCGCATCGTAGGGAAGACTTGAGCCCGAGAGTATCATGGCGGTAAGACGTTCCATCATCTCAAGACATGAGTTGCTGTGTCCCGTGCTCATGGACCCCGGATGACCGCTCGTAAGGCAGGAGAGAAGATCTGCGCTTTCCTTGCCTCTGACTTCGCCGACGATTATCCTGTCCGGACGCATTCTGAGCGATGCCCTTATCATCATTCCTATGTTGACCTCTCCGGTCCCGTCAGGGCCAGGGAGTCTTGCTTCCATACGCACGAGATTATCTATTCCCTGAAGGTTCAGTTCTGCCGAATCTTCTATCGTTACGATGCGTTCGTCCTTTGGGATGAAATTGCTCAGGCTGTTTAAAAACGTTGTTTTTCCTGACCCGGTTCCTCCGCATATGAATATGGTCCTTTTGTTTCTTACACACTCAGCAAGAAACCTGGCTGCTTCTTCGCTTATGAAGTCTTGTCTGATAAGCGAGACAATGTCGTGCGTGATGCCGGTAAACTTTCTGATCGTTACAGTAGTCTCTCTTGATATAGGAGGAAGTACGGCATTGGCTCTTGAGCCGTCGGGAAGTCTTAAGTCGGCTATCGGATTAGCTTCGTTAAGAGGCCTGTTCTGGTTTGCAAAGAAACAGGAAATGCATGTCCTCAAAGACTCTTCGTCTCTGAAAGCCAGGTCTGATTTATAGAGTTTTCCTCCTCTTTCAAAAAAGATCTTGTAAGGACCGTTTACCATGATCTCCGTGATCGAAGGATCTTCCATCAGAGGTTCGATCACATCCAGACGTCTTAATGAATTAAATACGGACTGGGCCATTTCACGTTTCTGGTCGAGATTCATTTTGTAAGATGTGTTCTCGGAAATAACATCAGAAATGATCTCCCTGAGTTTTTCATCAGAAGGATCTGTCTCTCCGGAGATTGCGTTTAGAACGCAGTACGTGATCTGTTCTTTTATGTCATCACGGCTTGTTCTGACCTGTGTCTGTGTCATACGGCAACTCTCCTTTGTGATAGGACATCATCGACACCGGTTTTGGAAGATGACTGTTCTGCGTACCAGACAGAGATCCTTTCCTGTCCTAAAGCTTTTGTAAGCATTGTTATAAGGTCTCTGGCACCGAGATCTTCACCTGCGTTTTTTGCAGGAAGAAGAATGAATACCTTATCGCATCCGGCAAGAAGACCTGGCAGATCGGCATTGCGGAACCCTTCAACAACTGCGAGCACATTAACTGCTCTTTCTTTTGAATGAGTCAGGTCAGAAGCAAGGTTCATCAGCGTGGTTGAACGTTCGATCCCGAGATCGTATACATCATCATTGTTTTTACAGCTCCCCGGAGTAAGAAATCCTGAATCGTCCATGTTGCAGTATTTGAGAATGTCTTCAGGTTTGAACTTTCTTGACCTGCAGTCCATGAGAAGTGATGTCATGTTGGTTTTTTGTGAACTTCTCCATAAAGCTCTGAGCCTGCTTGTAAAGTCGAGTCTTATATTGAAGTCTGCTCCGGTAAGATCTGATTCAAGATCGTATATAAACCGGTCCCTTACATCTGAGTAGACGAACGGAATGACGGCGGTGAGGGTTCCTGTAAGCGGTTGTTGAATTGAAGGTACGTCTGCTTTGGGTGTAAGCATTGAAAGCAAGCTGGAACAATCAATCATTCCGCCGTCATCCGTAAGTCTAATGGGTGATTCAGATGTGTTGGAAACATCGTCTTTGTTAATGCTTGCAGGATCATATATGACTTTTGTGAAATCACTGAACCTGTCATCATCGTTCTCCTCTTCAAGAAGTGGATTAACAATATATGCATCAGGATAAAAGCTCCCGAGTCTTTTCTTGAGAAGGCTGTAAATGTATTCGTTATTCTCATAGATCCTGATCGTGAATGCCATTGCTTTTATCCTCCTTGTGTCCTTTTCATAAGCGGATTGTAAGGCGTTAAGCACACCGATAGTAGCGACAAAAACCGACAAAATCAGACAAGGGAAAAGAGCAAAAACGGCCGTTTGGGGGAGGTAATAAATTAATTAATATTATTAAGAAATCACTGTTTGGATATCATTTCAGGAAAGTTTTTTGATCCTGAACGGCCAAACACGTTACTACCAATTGACAAAGTTGGTAGTGATAAGTAAAATCAAAATACTACAATTTAATGTTCATTGCTTATCAAGAGTGACTCGAGGGACCGGCCCGTTATGAGAGTCCGGCAACCGCGGAAAGCAGCGGTGCCAATTCCGGCAGGGAAACCTGGAAGATGAGGATCGATAATATATTGCGTCGGCCTTCTCCTTTCGGGGGAAGGTTTTTTCTTTACCAAAGCATTGAACGGAAAGGAAAGAAGAATGAGAAATAAAAAAGGAAACTGGCTGTTCACTTCTGAATCAGTTACTGAGGGACATCCCGACAAGATCTGCGACCAGATCTCAGACAGCGTTCTTGACGCTATTTTGGAACAGGACCCTAAGGCACGTGTTGCATGCGAGACATGCACTACAACAGGTATGGTACTCGTCATGGGCGAGATATCAACATCTGCTTATGTTGATATTCCTTCCATCGTAAGAAATACGGTTAAGGAGATCGGCTATAACTCAAGCGAGATGGGTTTTGACAGCCATTCATGCGCTGTTCTTACTTCCATCGATGAGCAGTCTCCCGACATCGCCATGGGTGTCAACGAGTCTTACGAAGCACGTCACGGCGGCGAAAAGGAGCTCGACACAGGTGCAGGCGATCAGGGCATGATGTTCGGTTATGCAAATGACGACACACCTGAGCTTATGCCGATGCCTATCGCACTTGCACATAAGCTTACTATCCGTCTTACAGAAGTACGTAAGAGCGGTGCAGATTTCTTGAGACCTGACGGTAAGTCACAGGTTACAGTAGAGTACGAGAACGACAAGGTAAAGCGGATCGATGCTGTAGTTATTTCCACACAGCACAGCGCTGACGTAACTCTTGAGTTCCTTGAAGAATATATCAAAGAGAATGTTATCAAGGCTGTTATCCCTGCTGATCTCATGGATGAGAACACAAAGATCTACATCAATCCTACAGGCAGATTCGTAGTAGGCGGACCTCAGGGTGACTCCGGACTTACGGGAAGAAAGATCATCGTTGATACATACGGCGGATTTGCCCGTCACGGCGGTGGATGCTTCTCAGGTAAGGATCCGACGAAGGTTGACCGTTCAGCATGCTACATGATGCGTTACATCGCAAAGAACATCGTAGCTTCAGGTCTTGCTTCCGAGTGCGAAGTCCAGGTTGCTTATGCCATCGGTGTTGCCAAGCCGGTTTCCGTAATGGTTGATACATTCGGAACTGGTAAGATCGAAGATACCAAGATCGTTGAGATCGTAAACAAGATATTTGATCTGAGACCTGCAGCCATCATCAGAGATCTCGATCTCAGAAGACCTATCTATGCGAAGACCGCAAGCTATGGTCACTTCGGCAGAACTGATGTTGAACTCCCTTGGGAGAAGACAGACAAGGCTGAAGAGATCAAGAAGCTTGCAGGCATCTGATATCCCGATATAAGGACAATCTAGTCTCAAACGCCCGGTTAAAGTCTCAACTTTGGCCGGGCTTATTGTTTTGATGAAAGATTATTGTTAGCATTTTGAAAAACCGAAAGAAGCAAGTCAATGAAGAAAGATCCCAAAGACAACAAACTGTCTTTGTCGGTTGAAGATATCGGCAGCGAGATAGAAGATGCAAAGGTCACCTGCATAAAGGTGTTTTGCCCGAGAAAGGCAAATAACTTTGTGTCGTTTCTTTGCGACGGCAGATTTACCATAGCGGGCAAATCCAAGGTCGATATCGTCGAGGGCGGATCTTACATCATCTCAGGTAAAGTCACCGAGTGGAACAACAGACCACAGGTAACGCTAAAGAAGATAAGCGTTGATGAAGAAGCAGGCGACTCGCTGCTTATAGCATCCTTTCTTTCAGATAACATAAGCGGTCTGGGTAAGACTACCGCGGAGGCTCTGGCTTCCAGATTCGGCAAGGAAGTTCTGAAGGTCCTGACTGAGACACCTGAACTTGCATCTACAGAAGTAAGCGGGCTTTCTTCATCAAGGGCAATGGCCATATGTGACCAGCTTGTTGAGGAATATGAATTCTTTGAGCAGGGACTTGAAGCAAAGCTCATGGGTTTTTCGCAGGCCCAGATAAAGATGCTCAAGAATCTCGACAGGCTTGACTGTGAAGAGATAAGAAAGACTCCTTTCGCACTTATGGGACATGGCATTGCAGGCTTTGAACTGCTGGACAGGATCGCCCTTGGTGAAGGCGTATCACCTGTAGCAAAAGAGAGAATAGCAGCAGCTCTCTACCAGTCCTGCATGTATCTTCATGAGGAAACAAAGTCCACTGCGCTAATTCCGCAGGATGTCAGAAAAAGAGCTTTGGAATATGTTAACAGTCATGAATCCAAGATCACCTCGGAGCAGTTCACAGAGGTGTTCAGGGATGCGGCCGCAATGGCGATAGAAGATAAAAAGATCGCAGTATATAAATACGATTCCGGCAAGTGCGCAGTCTGTGATGTTGAAGACCCGGATGCGAGATTTGCCACAATGAGTTATTTTGCATCAGAGCTTGCAATCGAGAGACGAATCAATGAGATGCTCAAGTCAAAGACGGTTCCTCCGCCGAGAGATGAGAGCGACAGGATAATGAAGGAGGTCGCATCAGACCTCGGCATCATTCCCGATAAGTCTCAGCTGGATGCATTGTATCTATGTATGTACAGTCCTATCAGTGTCATCACCGGTGGCCCGGGAACGGGTAAGACGACCATCATGGGCGTTCTTGGTGAATACTTCAGGCGGAGCAAGATCAGCTGCGTTTTTGCGGCGCCCACAGGACGTGCGGCAAAGAAACTTTCAGAAGCATGCGGAAGTGAAGCTTCGACTATTCACAGGCTTTTAGGCGTCAGAAGAACCATCAATACTGACGATGAAGATCTTCCTGATGACAGGTCGGGCCAGTATAACAGCCTTCTTTTCGCGCATGGAAAAGACAATCCGATCATCTGCAGAGTAATAGTCATAGATGAGATGTCCATGGTGGACACGATGCTCATGAGGCATCTTCTTGATGCGACTGATAAGGGAACCTCAATAATTCTCGTAGGAGACCCCGACCAGCTTCCTTCTGTAGGCTGCGGCGATATCTTAAGAGATCTTCTGTCCTGTAAATCGATACCTGCGATAAAGCTTGATGCTCTTCACAGACAGGCTGACGACGGCAGCATTGCGGCAAATGCAAATCTAATTCTCGAAGGGAATGAACCAAAGAGCTCGGGCGACGATTTCGAGATTATCAGCTGCAAGAGTGAAGAGGAAGCGCAGGAGACTATTGCAAGGCTCGTTCTTGAGCATAAGAACGAAGATCTCATATGTCTTACTCCGACCAAGAATGAGAATGTTGCACTGGGTACGGTCCAGCTAAATAAACTCATCCAGGCATTGGAAGTAAAAGACGATATTAAGGTTTTGAAGAGAGGCCAGAGCCTTGTCCTTCACATAGGCGATAAAGTAATGCAGAACAAAAACGATTACTCCACCGAGTGGATAGATCCTGTTACAGGCGAAGTGCTGCAGGGAATATTCAACGGCGAACTTGGAGTTATCAGCGACATAGACCCCTTGAAAGGAAGCGTTACCATCACCTTCGATGAAGGCAAAACAGCCGAATATAAAGGCAAGCTCCTGGATAACATAGATCTTGCTTATGCCGTTACGGTCCACAAGTCACAGGGCTGTGAATTCGACAGGGTTATTATCGCTTTGGGCAAGATGAATGCCCTTCTTTACAAGCGCAGCCTTCTTTATACGGCTGTTACGAGAGGCAAGATGAACGTCACGATTGTCGAGTGTGAAGGCACGCTCGGCAAGTTCTTAAGGGCGCCCAAGGGCGATACTAGGGAGACATGTTTAAGAGATCTTCTTAAGACTGTCGATTACCGCCGGAACAAGTGATGGTATCCCGTCATGGAAACAGTGTCATCAGTATTTCAGGAGAGATAAGAGAGGCTTTAAAAGGGGCGGCGGACCTTATCCTTCCTTACAGATGCGCGCTCTGCGGAGATGTTTCCGATTCAGAAGACCGCTTCGAAAACTACGATTCCTTATACCGTCAGCTCTATGGGAAGGAGCCCAGACTTCATCTGTGCGGCAAGTGCCTGTCTGACCTTATAAGTACTGATGAACAGGGAAGATGGCTCTTATGTCTTTCAAATCCCGTCGAAAACGATCCGTGTCCGGGCCTTGCCCTGTATCTGCTATTCCCGTACAAAGGCATATTCGAGCGCGCCGTACCGAAGATCAAGTTTGGCGGACAGCTTGAACTTGCCAGATTTTTCGGGTGCGTATTGGGCTCTGCTCTTCATGACGTGGGGCTTTCGGCAGATCTCATGGTTCCTGTTCCTCTGTCGCAGGAAAGATTTGAAGAACGAGGATTCAACCAGGCTTCCGAAATAGCATATCCGGTCTCAAAATTGACAAATATAAAGTTTACAGACGACTGTCTGATAAGAGTCAGGGATACTAAGAGACAGTCCGAGATTACGGACAAGAATTTAAGAGCAAATAATGTGTCGGGTGCTTTCGGAGTAAGTGAACTCTGGGATGTGACCGGCATGACAGTAATTATCGTTGATGACGTTGCCACGACAGGCGCTACGCTACATGAAGCGGCAGCAGCTCTCTACAAAGCAGGGGCTGCAAAAGTGCTGTGCGCAGCATTGGCAGGAAACAGATCTGCCAAAAATGCCGAACCTTTTTAATGGCTGAAGGAGATTTAAGCTCCGATCGCTCTTACGATGACTGCTGCAATGATGTAGAGCAGGTCGATGACGGTTGCTGCGATAACAAGCGTGAACCAGACCTTCTTTACGCTGAACTTTCTGTTCTTGCGGAGTTCGTCGTGAAGGGGAGTCGTAATGTTCTTGAAGAGAATGATCTTCTTCTTTGTAAGTCTTCCGACAGTGATCTTAACGATGGAGATTCCTCCGTCGCAGAGGAAGGGAAGTCCTACGATGAAGTAGAGGAGCGGGATCCTGCAATAGATCAGGAAGAATGCGATAAAGAATCCTAAAGATCTTGAACCGGCATCGCCCATCAGCATTTTCGAAGGGTTGAAATTGAAGATGAGGTAAGCGATGAGTGCAGGTACGAAGAATACTACGAGCAAGAGTGCATTATCGTCGAACAGGGATTTTGCAAGGAATCCCATGATGAATGTCGTGATCACCGCAATTACGGAAAGTGATCCGGAGAGGCCGTCGATACCGTCAGTAGCGTTTGTGGCGTTTATCGATACGACGAAAAGGAGCACTGCGAGGATATAGAAAAGAACGGGGTGGATGTCAAAATAAGTGCCCGTAATGGCGAGGTATACGCGTGTTCCGAAGAAATGAACGACGATGAATCCTGCAATGAGGGATACAACGAAGTCCAGAGCACCCTTGATGTATTCGTTCCAGGCATTCTTGGATCTGTCATCGAGCCAGCCTGTTACCATCTCGGCAAGTACTGCAAGAAGGCCGAATCCGAGTCCTGTTACGACATTGCCGCTCTCAAAAAAGCCTTTGTCTGATGTGACGGGGCTTATAAGGAAGCAGAATATGCTTGAAACCAAAAGGAAAACCAATATGAAATAGAAACCTACGCCTGTAGGCTTTCCGATGTTTACTTCTGAACCCTGTGCGTATTTACGGCCGCGGTCGTGGCCAAGTATGATCTTCTCTCCCGGAAGGAATTTGAGAAGTATGAGTGTAATGGCAAAGGCAGCAACGCAGCCGATGACCATTTTCATTAAAAATGACATTAAAAGTTACCCTCGCTCTTAGGATTCTCCACCAAAAGAATTATACATTAAGCATATTTGGATAAAAATTATTAAATCGTTCAACAAATCGGTCGGTTCTATTGGGAAGTATTGGCTAAATGTGTTAACATATTCATTCGTAATAAGGAGAAAAAACATGGATTACAAAGATTTAATAGCTTCTAATTTAAGTAGTTGTACAGGCCTTGATAAGGCGCAGGTAGAAGGTCTCATAGAGATCCCGCCGAAACTCGAGCTCGGAGATTTCGCTTTTCCGTGCTTTGTGCTTGCAAAAACCCTTCACAAGGCTCCTCCCATGATCGCCAATGAACTCAAGGATTCGCCCGAGCTCGTTAAGGGCTTTGACGGTGCGGTTACCGTTGATACGGCAGGCCCTTACATCAATTTCAGGATCGACAGGGGCGTTCTCGCCAAGTCTGTAATCTCTGAGATCATCAGCGAAGGCGACCAGTACGGCAACAGAAATATCGGTGAGGGCAAGAACGTAATCGTTGAGTTCTCATCTCCGAATATCGCAAAGCCTTTCCATGTAGGCCATGCTTTCACGACGATCCTCGGCAATTCTTTGTCGAACATCTATTCAAGACTTGGTTATAACGTAATCAGGTTCAATCACCTTGGCGACTACGGCACACAGTTCGGTAAGCTCATTACCGCTTACAGACTCTGGGGTGACGAGAAGGCCATGGAGGAGAACCCTATAGATGAACTTACCAGGATCTATGTTAAGTTCCACGATGAGTGCAAGGTAAGCCCTGAGGCTGAGAAGGAACTCGAAGATTCGGCAAGAGATAACTTCAGAAAGCTCGAAGAAGGCGAAGAAGAGGAAGTAGCTCTCTGGAAGCGCTTCAGAGACTTAAGTCTTGAGGTTTTCGAGAAGACATATAAGAGAATGGGCATCAAGTTCGATAACTACAACGGCGAATCCTTCTATTCATCAAGGATCCCGGGCGTAGTTAAGATGCTTGAAGATAAGGGGCTTTTGGAAGAGAGTGAAGGCGCTAAGGTCGTCAAGCTCGACGACGAAGGTCTGCCTCCGTGCCTCGTTGTAAAGAGCGATGGTACTACCATCTATGCATCAAGAGACCTTGCTGCAGTTCTTTACAGACACGATGAATTCAATTTCTACAAGAATATCTATGTCGTAGGTCTTCCGCAGCAGCTTCACTTCAAGCAGGTTTTCGCCGTGCTCAAGAAGGCAGGCTATGACTTTGCTGATGACTGCGTGCATGTAGGCTTCGGTCTTTTGAAGTTCAAGCCCAAGAAGGACGAAAACGGTAATGAGGTTGCAGAGGCATTCTCAACACGTGCCGGCAACATCATCAAGCTTGACGACTTCCTTGATAAGACAACAGAGAAAACTGCTGAGATCATCAGAAAGAACAGCGAACTCCGCGGTGGCGACATGACCGACGAGCAGATCGCTGAAGTATCTGAAGTTGTAGGTCTCGGCGCAGTTACATACACATATCTCAAGGCCGGAAGAGAGAAGGACATTTTCTTCGACTGGGATGACATGCTTGATTTTGAGGGCGATACAGCGCCTTACCTCATCTATACATATGCAAGGATCAAGTCCATCCTGAGAAAGGCAGAAGACCAGGGCTTTGCAGGCAACATCGATGCTGCCGATAAGCTCACTGCTGAAGATGAGTATGCTGTTATCAGAAGCCTTGCAGACTTCAAGGATGCGGTAGTTAAGGCAGCTGAGAGCTATGAGCCTTTCATGATCTCACGTCAGATCGCGCTCATCGCAAGAAATTTCAACCGTTTCTACAATAACTCGAGAATACTTAATGCGGATTCCGAAGAGATCAGAGATGCAAGACTCAAGCTCTGCGAGGCTGTTGCAGACTGCCTCAAGTCAGGACTTGATATGCTCGGAATCGGCGTAGTCGAGAAGATGTAAGAATTAGAAAGGTGATCTAATGGAGAATACAGCGAACAGCTCGGTACCGGATTTTAAGGAACTTAACTATACAAGACCGGACCTTGATAAGTTCACGGAGACCGTAAGAAACGTCAGGCTCAGGCTCATGACCGCCAAGACCATCGAGGCAGCCGATGAGGCTCTGGGTGAGTACGAGATCGCCATCAGTTCATTTGATACGCAGTATGCTCTGTGTCAGATCCTTCATGATCTCGACACGTCAAACGAGTACTATAACACCGAGATGGAGTTTTTCGATGAGGCCGGCGCAAGAGTCCAGGAACTCTCGTCAGCCGTCCTGTCGGGACTTCTGACATGTCCCTGTGCCGACAGTCTTAAGGCCAAGTACGGTCCCATGATCTTCCGCAAGGCCAAGAACCAGAGGGAGATAATCTCCAGCGAAGTAATCGACGATCTTACCGAAGAATCAAAGCTCGAGAACGAGTATTCCCAGAAGCAGTCCGAGGCAGAGATCCCTCTTGGCAAGAAAACTCTTAACTTAAGCCTTATCCAGCCTTATCTCCAGTCTACTGACAGGAAGGTAAGACGTGATGCTCACATCGCTCTGGACAAGTACTACATGTCCAGAAAAGAAGAGTACGACAGGATCTACGATGAGCTAGTAAAGACGAGAACTACCGCAGCACAGAAGCTCGGATACAACAACTTTACGGAACTCGGATATAAGCGCATGGAGCGCTACGATTACAACAGGGAAGATGTTGCCAAGTTCAGGGAGAACATCAAGAGATATATCGTGCCGCTCACGACACAGATAAGAAAGCTCCAGCAGGAAAGATTAGGTGTCGACAAGCTCATGTTCCATGACCTTCCGTGCCTTTTCTCGGAGGGTAATCCTACACCTGTCGTAAGCAAGGATACATATGAAGAGGCAGCAGGCAAGTTCTTCAGGAACATGTTCGGTGCTACGCCCAGTTTCTTTGATATTCTTTCAGATCACGGATATACGGATCTTTTGTCCCGTCCCGTAAAGTCTACGGGCGGTTACTGCATGTATCTTGAAGATTACTGCATTCCTTTCATCTTCATGAACGGCAACGGTACATTTGACGATGTCGCAACTGTCGTACATGAGGGAGGACACGCTTATGCTGCTCTTGCAGGCGCTGAGTCATCTCCTTTCGTAGAGTGCCTCTCACCGACGCTTGAGACATGCGAGATCCACTCCACATCTATGGAATACATGTCATATCCTTTCATGGATATCTTCTACGGCAAGCAGGCTGACCAGTACTGCGAGCTCCACATGACCGACGGACTTCTGTTCCTTCCTTATGGATGCATGGTCGATGAGTTCCAGCACATTGTTTACGACAATCCCAACATGACGCCCGATGAGCGCCATGAGATCTGGAAGATGCTCGAGCAGACATATCAGCCTTATATCAACTACGATGAGAACGACACGCCTTTCCATGCAATGGGCGGCGCCTGGATGAAGAAGGATCACATCTTCACGACACCGTTCTACTACATCGACTATTGTCTTTCACAGATATGTGCTCTTGAGCTCTGGGATGAGTCCAGAGCCGATCTTAAGGATGCGCTCGAAAAGTACAACACGCTCTGCCAGCTCGGCGGAAGCGACACGTTCCTAAACCTCATCAAGCGTGCGGGAATCGAGTCGCCTTTCAAAGTCGATGTAATAAAGCGCCTGGCATTCAGATGCGCTGATTTCCTTAATCTGTGAGGATAAGATGCAGCTTCCCGACAGCTTTGTAAATGAGATGAACAACTTCTTCACGCGTCACAATGAAGTGCCGCGTGATGGTTTTTATGAGAGCTTTGACAAGGTCCCGTTAAAAGGCGTCAGATTCTCGCGCTCGAAGATAATCTGCAGTGCACAAGAAACTGAATTCTTAAGCGACATGAACGAGGAGATAAAGCCCGTCTCATGGTGCGATGGCGGTTACTATGTTAACAACGAACCCGGCGGACGAGATCCTCTCTATCACGCAGGTGTTTACTATCCGCAGGAACCTTCCGCAATGCTGCCTGCACAGGTAATGGCTGCAAAGCCTGGCGAGATAGTCCTGGATCTTTGTGCGGCACCCGGCGGTAAGGCATGCAGACTGGGCGAAGATATGCACGGCAAGGGAATCCTTGTCGCAAATGAGATAAGCTTCGAGCGTTCCAAGGCATTGCTCAGAAACATAGAGCGTTCCGGTATCGAAGGGCTCGTTATCCTTAATGAGACTCCTGAAAATATTGCAGCAAGACTTCCTTTGTTCTTCGATAAGATCCTCATCGATGCGCCGTGCTCGGGTGAGGGAATGTTCAGACGTGACAAGAATGCCTGCAAAAGCTATATGAATTACGGCCCCAAGGTCTGTGTTCCGCTGCAGGAATCTATTCTTGAAGCAGCTGACAAATGCCTTAAAGAAGGCGGTTCGATCGTATATTCCACATGTACTTTCTGCGTCGATGAAGACGAGAACCAGATAAAGAGATTTATTGAGCGTCACCCCGAATACCATGTAAAAGCACACCATGAAATAAAGGGTGTCACTCACGCGGGAGAAGGTTCGATCCTGCCGGGCTCCATGAGAATATGGCCTCATATGTCTGAGGGTGACGGACACTTCTGCGTTCATATCGTAAAGGGTGAGGAGAAAGATCTTAAGTCAGCAGATGAAATCCTGATAAAAGAAACTGTCGGAACCAAGGATAAGAGCGCTGAAGCCGCATTATCTGTGCTTGATGAAGTGCTCTCTGACAAAGGCAGGGAAGATCTTTTACAGGGCCGTTTTGTAAGCCACGGAACAGGTCTTTTCAAGATGACTTTTGATGAGAAACTTTTTAAGGGACTTAAGGTCGTTAAGACCGGACTTTATGTTGGCGATATCAAGCCTTTGAAGTCGGGGAAAAAGGTTTTCGAGCCGTCGAACAGCATAGCTCTCGCGCTCTCAAAAGATGCGATAAAAGAAGACTCTTATCTGGGCATTCGAAGAGACGATGACAGACTTACAAAGTATCTTCGCGGCGAGACTATATCGGTATCAATTGAAGACGGACTTAAATCATCCGGCACGATAATCGTGGGCATCGGAGATTTCCCGCTGGGCTTTGCCAAGATCAACGGCCAGACCGCGAAAAATATGTATCCCAAGGCATGGAGGCTTATATGACAAAAGAATTCAAACTTATTCTTGCTACTTCAAACAAGGACAAGGCAAGAGAGATCGCAGAGATATTAAGTGACACCCCCTTCGTCGTTACGACCATGAAGGAAGAAGGATACGATCCCGATATCGTGGAAGACGGAAAGACTTTCGAAGAGAATGCCCTCATTAAGGCCAGGACCGTTCATGCTCTTGCCGAAGGCGCTTATGTCATGGCTGACGATTCGGGACTTTGCATTGATGCATTGGACGGTGCTCCGGGCATCTATTCGGCACGTTTCTGCGGCGAGAATTCAACATATCCCGAGAAGTTTGCGAAGATCTTCGAGATGCTTAAGGACGTTCCTGAAGAAAAAAGAACTGCCAAGTTCGTTTGCAGCATTGCAGTCGTAAGACCTGACGGCTCTGAATTTACGGTAAGAGGCGAAGTGTGCGGTGTTCTCCACGAAAAGCCCATGGGCGACGGCGGATTCGGCTACGATCCTATCTTCTATGTGCCCGAATTCGGCATGACGACTGCACAGATGACAAAGGAACAGAAGAATTCCATAAGCCACAGAGGCAAGGCTTCCAGGGCTATGGCTGAGAAGCTTAAGGCTGATCTCGGCTGAGAGTGTTTCAATTCCGATAGTTTAATAGATCGAATACTAATTCGTACAGTAAATTGCCTGAGTGACTGTACGGATTACGTATTTTTGCGTCAGAATACGTAAATCGTACAGTTCTTCATCGTTTTTACTGTACGGAATTGGTACTGGAATCTTCATGAATCACATGGTCTGTATTTATCTTATTTATTTTATTGAATTAGCGCCTTAATCGTGTTAATATTTTCGGGCGCGTACAAATGTCCACCACTCGTGGTATAGTGCCCGCGCAAAATCTCGATAGAAAGGCCTTATTTTATGCATCAGGATAACCCCGAATATTTCCTAGTCGATAAGAGAGTTTTACCTGAAGTCTTCATTAAGGTTATGGAGGTCAAGCAGCGTCTCAACACCGGAGAATCAACTTCGGTAAATGAAGCTGTAAGGAAGACAGGCCTTTCCAGAAGCGCATACTACAAGTATAAGGATTCCGTCCTGCCGTTCTATGAGGCAGCAAGCGGCAAGAAAGTTACGCTTCTTCTGTCTGTTGAGAATTTCCAGGGAATCCTGTCTGAGATCATCAGAACGATTGCGGAATCCCGTGCGAATATTCTGACCATTAATCAGAATATCCCGATCAACGGCCTTGCAGACATCTCGATTTCCATTGAAACCGTGTCAATGTATGGTACAGTTGACGACATAATTAACGATATCTCCAAGCTCGCGGGCGTGCGTAAGTGCATGATCCTGAGCAGGGAATAATGAAAGGTAAGGAACAGCAAATGGCAATTAACATCGCGATTCTGGGTTTTGGTACGGTAGGTTCTGGCGTAGCCGAGACTCTCGATATAAACAAGGAGCTCATCACGAAGCGCGTTGGCGAAGAGATCAACGTGAAGTATATCCTTGATATCAGGGATTTCCCTGAGAGCAAGTTTGCTAACCTCGTTACACATAATGCTGATGAGGTTTTCGACAGCGACATTCTTATCGCAGTCGAGACCATAGGCGGTGCGAGGATCGCTTATGAATACACAAAGCGCGCTCTTTCATTGGGAATCAGCGTCGTAACATCAAATAAGGAACTCGTATCAACACACGGTCCCGAGCTCATTAAGATCGCTCAGGAAAACAACTGCTGCTATCTTTTCGAGGCTGCGGTAGGCGGCGGTATCCCGATCATAAGACCTCTTTACAAGTGTCTTGCAGCAAACAAGATCACGAAGATCGCAGGTATCGTAAACGGTACGACAAACTACATCCTTTCACAGATGAAGGATGAAGGCATCGATTTTGATACGGCTTTGAAGCAGGCTCAGGCAAACGGCTTTGCTGAGGCAAATCCTTCTGCAGACATCGACGGTATCGACGCACAGAGAAAGATCTCCATCCTGTCAACGATCGCAAATGACGGCGCTTACATCGCACCTGACCAGATCTCGGCAGAAGGTATCTCTGCTATCACCAATGACGATTTCGAGTTTGCTTCATCTATCGGATGCGACATCAAGCTCATCGCTCTTTATGAAGCAGGTGAGGATAAGCCGGTTGTATACGTCGCACCTACACTCGTTGCAAAGAGCAATCTTTTGTTCAACGTAAGCGGCGTGTTCAATGCGATCATGGTTGACGGTAACAGCTTGGGCCAGGCTATGTTCTATGGTCAGGGTGCTGGTACGCTTCCTACGGCTTCTGCTGTATGCGGCGACATCCTTGAAGCTGCAATGAGCAATCCGACAGAGAACAGGTCATGGACTGAAGAGAGCGTTGCTATCACACCTTACGATGAGATCGCTGCTGATATCGTAGTAAGAGCTGATGTTCCCGCAAAGGTCATCACAGCTGCTGAAGGCTATGAATGCGAAGTTCTCTCTGATGAGGCAATCCTCGTTAAGGGCATCAGGCATAAGGACATTGCTTCTCTCGTAAGTGAGACGGGCGCAAAGTCCTGGATGCACTATCTTAAATAATGTAATCGAAAATATCCCGGAGGAATAGAAAATGAAGGTTCTTGTAGTTGGCGGCGGCGGAAGAGAGCACGTTATTTGTTGGAAGCTTAAGCAGGATCCCAGAGTAACGGATCTTTACTGTGCACCCGGTAACGGCGGTATTGCTTCGATCGCTACATGTGTAGACATTAAAGCTACTGATATCGAAGGCATGGTTGAGTATGCGAAGAAAGAACAGTTTGATCTCGTCTTCGTTGCACCTGACGATCCGCTCGCAATGGGCATGGTAGACAAGATGGAAGAAGCAGGCCTCAGAGCATTCGGCCCCAAGGCAAATGCAGCCATCATCGAAGGCTCAAAGGCTTTCTCCAAGCAGCTCATGAAGAAGTATTCGATCCCTACTGCAAAGTACGAGATCTTCACAGAAGAACAGGCAGCTCTTGATTATCTTGAGACACAGCCGATGCCGATCGTTATCAAGTGCGACGGTCTTGCATTAGGTAAGGGCGTAATCATTGCACAGAATCTCGACGAAGCTAAGCAGGCAGTTAAGGACATGATGGAAGACCAGAAGTTCGGTTCTGCAGGTTCCACTATCGTTATCGAAGAGTGCATGACAGGTCCTGAGCTTACAGTGCTCGCTTTCTCTGACGGCAACACATGTGTTCCGATGGTTTCTTCAAGAGACCACAAGAGAGCATATGACCACGATGAAGGCCTCAACACAGGCGGCATGGGCGCAGTTACACCCGGTGCCGACATGACTGACGAGCTTAAGGCACGCATCCAGAACGAGATCATCACACCTACAGTCGAAGCACTCAAGAAAGAGGGAAGACCGTTCAAGGGTGTTATCTACTTCGGACTCATGCTTACACCTGAAGGACCGAAGGTTGTTGAGTACAACGCACGTTTCGGAGATCCTGAGGCACAGGCAGTTCTGCCTCTTCTCGAGAACAGTCTCCTCGACATAGTTGATGCCATCATCGACGGCAAGCTCGACCAGATAGAATTCAAGTGGAAGAATAAGTGCTCCTGCGTTGTCGTTATGGCTTCAGGCGGATATCCTCAGAGCTACGCAAAGGGTTACGAGATCACAGGTATCGATACATGCGGCAAACTCGTATTCCAGGCAGGAACCGCTCTTAAGGACGGCAAGCTCGTTACAAGCGGCGGACGTGTTCTCTGCGTATACGATGAGGCTGATACTCTTGATGAAGCTATCGACGGCGCATATGAAGGCGTTGCAAAGATCTCTTTCAAGGATATGCACTTCCGTCATGACATCGGAAGGACACTCGGTTAATAAATGAAGATCGGAGTTTACGGAGGATCCTTTGATCCCGTTCATAACGGTCACATAGCAATGATAAGATCCGCTTTAAAGAGCGGATTTATCGATTGTGTGATCGTTATCCCTTCAGTCCGTAATTCTTTCAAACTCTATACGAATAAACTTCCGCCTCCGTACCGTTTTTACATGATGAAAGAGACGGTCGAAGGAATGGGCCTCAAGAACGTCTTTGTAAGTGATATCGAATACGGTATCGACGGCGTAAGCTACACGTCTGTCGTTCTTGCAAAGCTCACTTCGGATGAATACATCATTCCGTTCCTTACTGACAACGGTATCAAGCGCAAGAAGGCTGAAGAGCACCACGAGTTTTTCTGGATAATGGGCTCTGATACTCTCGGCACATTTGAGAACTGGTATAAGCCGGGCGAGATTCTTAATTACGCATCGCTCCTTGCGGCCGTAAGACCGGGAGACGATACTGATGTCGAGAAGGCCAAGGCATCAATAAAGAAGAACCTCGGAGGCAAGGTTGAGATCTTCAGACTTGACGGTATCGAATGTTCTTCTTCGCAGATTACGTCAAGCGGTGACTACTCACAGGTACCTGAACCGGCGTTGGAATTCATTAAGAGACACGCTCTTTATACTGAGAATACGAAGCTTGAAGGGGTTTCTGACGAAGCAAGAAAACAGTTCTTCGAAGCAGCTGTCTGGATGTACCGTTATCTTGGCGGCAAGAGACTTCTGCATACATTAAACGTCGGATATCTGTCAGCACATCTGGCCGGTCTTTATGGCTGCGACAAGGATAAGGCATTGATCGCCGGAGCTCTTCACGACTGCGCGAAGGAACTTCCTATCGAACAGCAGCTCGAAATGGCAAAGAGATATTCAGGCGACCTGTTTACAGAGAAAAAGATCATCCATTCCTCTGCAGGTGCCACTTTTGTTAAGGAAGATCTTGGTATCGAAGATAAGGATATCCTTGATGCGATCTGCTATCACACCACAGGCAGGGGTAATATGACGGTGCTCGAAAAGATCGTTTATCTTGCGGACAAGATCGAACCTGCCAGAAACTACATGGATCTGGGTCCCATCAGAGAGACTGCAGAGCACGATCTGGACGAGGCAGTTCGCATGACCGCTGATGCTGTAAGGAATAAGTTTAAGAGTCAGGGAAGGGAAATGCATCCTGTTACGATCCAAATGATGAAGGATCTGGGCATGTTAAGTGAATAACCTCTTTTAGTTCCTCCGCGCTCCGCTTGTGCGGAAACTGCTCAAGATGTGTTATTCGTTTAACAATAAGTTAAAAACAACACAACAGTTATTGTGTTACAATCAAAACATAAACAAAACTCAAGGAGATAAATAATGGACAGCAAAGAATTAGCCGCTAAGATTACCGAGATACTTGATTCCAAGAAAGGTATCGACATTGAGACGATCGATCTGACCGGTAAGACCGTTCTTGCAGATTATTTCGTTCTCGCAAGCGGTAATTCCACAACTCAGATCAAGTCACTTGCTGACGAAGTCGAGTTCGTTCTCAAGAAAGACTTTGATATCGTTCCTGACCACATCGAAGGCCGTTCAGGTGACAAGTGGATCCTGTTGGATTACAAGGACGTCGTAGTTCATGTAATGGGCAGGGAAGAGCGCGAGAACTACAATATCGAGAAGTTCTGGGAAACAAAACGCAGAGAAGACGAAGCGTAATTTAGATAATTATTTAAAAGTAATGTCCGGAGCCGACAGGGTAAATGCCTTGTCGGCTTTGTCATATATTGTCGGTAAAAACCGACAAAGAGCGGTGCTATGCTTTCTCTATGTTGAAGAAGAGCACGGCAAAGAAGTTCAAAAGTATTATCTATCCTGTGGCATTCATCCTGATCGTTATCCTGAGTGCCTTATACAAGTATGTCTTCAAAGGAAGCGGAGATATTACTCTTCAGGGTTTTAAGAGCGGAAAGACAGCTTCAGTAACTGAGACCACTGCACCGGATGATCTTTATCATGAAACAGACATTCAGGTCACAGTACAGGATACAGCACCTGCAACTGTTGAGACGGTCCGGCTCATCAGTGTTTATATTTGCGGAGAAGTAAGAAATCCGGGCATCTATGAAGCACCTCAGGGTGCGATGCTTAATGACATTATCGAAGATGCAGGCGGACTTACGGAGAAGGCTTCAGTAAACAATATCAACCTCGTTTATCAGATTACGGGAAACATGTCCATATATATTCCGTCAGAAGATGAGATTAAAAACGGATTTACGGGAGGGGACATCATCAGGCAGGACGGTGTCTATGTATGGGGCAATTCTTCCGATGGCAGTTCTGAACCGGGAGGAAGCACGCTTATGGTCAACATCAACACGGCGGCTTTAGATGAGCTCATGAGCCTTCCCGGGATAGGGGAGGTGACGGCCCAGGCCATTATCGATTACAGAAATACAACACCGTTCTCGGCTATTGAGGACATAAAGAACGTTACAGGAATAGGTGATTCAAAGTTCAACAGGATCAAAGACTATATCTGTGTCTGATCAGGTGTAACCGTAAAGGCCTCTTACACTGACTTCTCCGCTTCTGAGGTTCTCTGTTGATCCGTCATCGAATTCGACCTTAAGTGAGAAGTCGTCATTGATGGCGACGGCTTTGCCTGTCCGGCCCTGACCGTTCTCGGTCATCTGGGGGAAGGCCGTAATCCTGCTTCCGGTAGTGATGTTGAGCTCGCGGTATCTTTCAATGTAATAGGGATCGCAAGGCCAGTTGGCTGCAAGCTTGTCCATTGATCTTATTATCTCTGCGGCAAGTTCTGCGCGGACGAATTTCTTTCCGCCGTTCTCCATTGATATGGAAGTGGCAATCTCAGATATCTCAGGCGGGAAGTTATCTTCGTTAACATTAACACCGATGCCGATTATGCATGTGTCGATGAATCCGCTCTCACCCTCGACCGTAACCTCCGTCAGAATGCCGCAGATCTTCTTCCTGTTCATCAGAAGATCGTTTACCCATTTGATTTGTGAATCGAGCCCGTAGGCACTTGTAATCGCGTCAGAGACGGCAACGGCAGTCCAGCTGGTAAGGTCTGATATCTTATCGAACCCCGAATCAGGCTTGAAAAGGTAGGAGAGATATATTCCTGCACCCGAAGGAGAGGCAAAGCTCCTGCCGCGTCTTCCTTTGCCGCCTGTCTGCTGGTCGGCGATGACTACTGTGCCTGATACGGCTCCTTTTGAGGCCAAGTCTTTTAGGACGTTATTTGTAGAATCCACGGAATCGAAAACCAGAAGGTCGCCTGATCTGTTATCGGGAAGATATACGGAGACCGATCCTTTGGACAGGATATCCGGACTGCTTATGAGAAGGTAGCCCTTTTTCGTGGATGATTCAATCCCGTAGCCTTCTTCTCTTAATGTTTTGACGGCAGTATTAACCGCAGCACGGGACACTCCGAGTTTGTGGCTTATTGTCTCACCGGAGATATAGCTTTTTTCTCTCGAAATAAGCTTTAAGACATCGTCTTTGAGCATTAGGGAACCCATCCTTTTACTTAACAAAATATAACAGGCTATTTACTGCTTATTTAAAAAAAATAATAACACTTTGCGGGCTATGTGCGGTAAAATAATCTTGGTAAAGTGCATTTTACAATTAATTGTTAGGGTAAGCATGGGTATATATTCGATTGTTCTGGCAGTAGTAATGCTGCTTAGTATGATGTCAACTATGGCACTCGTTCTCTTCTCGAGACGAGGTGCTAATACGCTTGAAATACTTATATCCGTTTGTATCATGATGAGTAATGCAGGATATTTTATCCTGTCCTGCTCAAGGAACCTTGAGGAAGCGGTTCTGGCTAATGCCCTTTGTTATGTAGGCGGTGTTTTCCTTCCGCTCCTTATCGTCTATATTCTGATCGACTATTCAGATTCCAAAGTTCCTACATGGTTCTCGGTAGTAATTCTCGTACTCAATATTGCAGTGTTCATTTCCACGCTGCTTACGGACAGGATCCCATTGTTCTATTCAACTGTTATGTTCGTGCCCGGTGATCCTTCAATGCTCATTAAGGAACCCGGATCCATCTATTACATCAGATACATTATCCTGGCAGTAGAGGTAGGCCTTGCTGCTTTCTTTACCATCCTTACATATCTCGGCAAGAGAACCGCCTCTTTCAGACTTATGATGACATATGCCGGATCATTATTCGGTGTTGTAATCGTATATCTTGCAAGACGCATCTTTGACATTAAGTATGATCTTATCCCGTTCTTCTATCTTGTCTGCACCCTGATGCTCGACTACGTTGTCGCAAGATCAACGATCTACAACGTTAACCTCAGCGTCCAGGAGAAGATAGATGAGCTCAGCACATTCGGCTATCTTGCTTTCGACAAGCAGTTCAGATTTGTAGGAAGCAACTCTGTATCAGAGAAGTTTTTCCCTGAGATCAAGAACGCCAGGATCGACTCCAAGATCATTGCCAAGGACTATGCGTTAAAGGATCTCCTCAAGTGGGTTGCTACCAACGCCAAGGAATCAGCAGAAAAGAAGCAGGTCCAGGGCAAGTTCACCAGAGCTATTACTATCAACGACAAGAGCCCTACGGAAAGAAGATTCCTTGAGTGTGAGATGAGTTTCATTCATTTCGGACTCGAAAACCACGTATCCGGATATCTTGTTGAGCTTACCGATGTTACCGAACAGCACAACATGATCGAGACGATGAGCTGGAAGGGTGAATCCCTTAAGCGTGAGGCAGAGAAGCAGGCTAAGAGAGCTAAGTCGATGCAGATGTCTACCATCCTCGGAATGGCGGCCATGATCGAATCCCGAGACAACTCAACAGGCGGTCACATCAACAGAACATCCGAGTGCATTGCTCTCTTTGTAAACCATCTCCGTACTCTCGATGACTA
The DNA here is from genome assembly GCA_902787975.1 of Oscillospiraceae bacterium. Classification (GTDB taxonomy): domain Bacteria; phylum Bacillota; class Clostridia; order Saccharofermentanales; family Saccharofermentanaceae; genus Saccharofermentans. The sequence goes on along the minus strand of CADAIP010000012.1, from coordinate 17,639 downwards.
CAACATGAGTGAGAGTTACTGGGACGCAGTAATCAACGCCGCTCCTTTGCATGACCTTGGTAAGATAACTGTAGACGATGCCATCCTGAGAAAGCCTTCCGGACTTACGGAGGATGAGTACGAGCAGATGAAAAAGCATGCTGAAAACGGTGCTAAGATCATGAATAAGGTACTTGAAGACGTTGATGACAAGGAGTTCGTCAGCGTCGCTACCAATGTTGCCCACTATCACCACGAGAAGTATAACGGCACCGGATACCCTGACAGATTAAGAGGTGAGAACATCCCGTTTGAAGCAAGAATAATGGCTCTGGCAGATGTTTTCGATGCCCTTGCAAGCCGCCGTTATTACAAGGAACCTATGTCTTATGATGAAGCTTTCGAAATCATCAGACAGGAACTTGGTCATCACTTTGACCCGCATCTCGGACGCATATTTATATCTCTCAAGATGGAGATCATAACTCTTTACGAGTCATTCGAGAATACTGACTACGCAAGATAAATCAGACTTCTTCGTCGATAATGTTTTTAACCCACTTATACTTCCGGTAGTGAATTATAACTGCCGGAATTTTAATTATCTCATCGAGATTCAATATGAAGTAAACGACCATCGGCGGCAAGTCTAACTTGAATGCGGCAATGTACCCGAGAGGCACGATAAATGCCCACATCGTCAGAGTATCGCAGATAAAACCGAACTTGGTGTCTCCGCCTGCCGAGAAGATTCCGCCAATGAGGATCGAATTAATGGACCTTCCGAGAATATAGTAGCTGCACATCAGGAGCATTATCAAAAGGTAATGCTCGGCTTTTTCCGATAAGTTCACGAACTTGATTACCAGAGGAGAAGATGCTGCAGCGACAATACCGAGGATGATTCCCGATATGATACCGATCTTGAAAAGTTTATCTCCATAGAGTTTGGCCTTATCAAGCCTGTTGGCACCAAGCTCATTGCCGATAACGATGACGCTACCGCTTGCGATCGCATAGCAAAGGCAGGATACAAGATCTTTTACGATCGTAGCTATGCTGTTTGCAGTGGCAACATCTTCTTCGAGATGACCTAAGATCACGGTAATCATTGCAAAGCCGAAGCCCCAGAGAAGCTGGTTCAAAGTGTAGGGAAGGGTGTACTTTGAAAATCTCTTCCTGAGATCAAGATCCACACGGAAAATGTTTTTGAATCTCAATCTGAATTTGGTCAGTTTGAGATTGAATATCAGGCAGATGATAAAGCCGGTGCCGTTGGATATCGATGTTGCGAGAGCCGCACCGGATATACCCATCTCAGGCGCACCGAAAAGGCCGAAGATGAATACTGCATTTAAGAATATGTTGAGAAATACGATAACGATACTTGCGATCGTACACTGCTTTACGAATCCGACATTCTTCAGAAGTGTCTCATAGATCATGGCAAGAGTCATGAATACATATGAAAATGAAGCGCATCTCAGATAAGGAATGGCGCCTGTAATAAAGACTTCTTTATCAGTGAATACTCCTATAACACCTTCAGGTATTATCATCGTGCATGAGAAGAAGATGATCATTATCGGCAGTGAAAGCGTGAACATGTATCCGAATATCTTCTCGATCGATTCAGTATCGCCTTTGCCCCAATATTGTGCAGCAAGGATAGATCCTCCTGCAGTTATTGAATAAATGAAAAGAGATAACACGAAAGGAACCTGTGAGGCAAGCGAGACAGACGTCATGGCTTCCGGTGAAAGGAAGAGCAGCATAACGGCATCTGATATCGGTACGAGTGCAAAAACAAGATTTTGCAGAGTCATCGGCAATATCAGAGATATCAGCTTTTTTCTAAATGATGTGTCTTTTGTCATTTCCATTTTTCGAATTGTATAGCTATTAATACCCTCGTGTTTGTAAGAAGGGCATTTTAACGCGAACGATTAAGAAAATCAAATAATTACAACAGTTGCGCTTGAAAAATAAACATAAATAAGTGAAAATTGGCTTTGTGGAAAAAGATACAGCTATATAGTTGCTATATCAAAGGGGATAATTTTATGCAGCAAATTACTAATCAGCAGAGGCTTAAACCGTGGATGGGATTCGTCCTTTTCGCAGTTGTTATGGTATTGTTCTTATTCGCAGGTGCGCGGATGCAGACAGCCTGGAGGATCTACGGACTGATCGCAACGGAAGCAATGTTCCTGGTTATAGCGATATTGTACGCAGTAATCTTCAGGATACCTTTAAAGGAGATGTTTCCGGTAAAGAAGTTCAAAGCAAGAGACTTCTTCGGTTCGCTTTTCCTTGCCGGAGGCGGTGTCCTGATAGGATTTGTAAGCATTGCCATTGTAGGCATACTGATCCCCTCAGCTCTTGAAGCAGGAGATGTGCAGGCAATAAGCGAATTTAACAGCGTCAGCTCAGGATATCTTCTTACGATCTTTGCAATGGCGGTAACACCTGCTATCTGTGAGGAAGCCATACAAAGAGGAGCAATAATTGCAAACTTCAGAACGATCAAAAAGGACTGGATCATTGTACTCATCATGGGACTGTTCTTCGGTATCTTCCATATGTCAGTATTAAGATTTATTAACACTGCAATAATGGGTGCATGCTTGTCTTACATTGTCGTTAAGAAGAACAACATGGTGTTATCCTCACTCATGCATTTTCTCATTAACTTCGTGGCCACATCTTTATCTTACGTTGCCAGTGTAAACAGCGGTAATTCAGCTGCAGCAGCGTTAACGGCCGATACCATGAAGGTTGCACTTGGAACTTATCTCCTTATGGGTTTTGCGGCACCGTTCTTTATCGTTATAGGACTTATGCTTCTTAATCCGGAATCACATAAGAAGATCAGATTCCTTTTTGCCGCCATAGCATCTGTGATCATGCTTATAGGAGGATTTGCCGTTACTATATCAAACAGACTTGGTCAGAATTATCTTGTTAATTGCAACATGAGCTACATTGTTGATGCAGAGAACACAGAAGCAGAGCCTATAGAGTTCGGCACTGCGGAAGAAGGTGTATATACTGTTGCCGTTGTCATCGCAAATGCCGAAGGTGATTACAGCGTAAGGATCGAGAAAACAAGCGGAGAAGTGATCTTAAACGATAAGGTCTCATCGGGCGTTATTAAAATGTACAGTAACCAGGTAGAATTAGAACATGATGATTACCGGCTTATAATCGTAAACGGAGCAGGTTCAAGAGGAGATAAACCGACAATATCTGTTCAGATAAGTTAAATGGGGGTGGAATATGGATAACAGGAAAGAGTTGGGCGCTACATTTGATACAGAAGCATCCAAGTACGATAAGATGCGCCCCGGTTATGCCGATGAGTTGTTTCAGGCTATTTTCGAATACGTAAAGATCGGTGAGGGAAGCCGTGTCGTTGAAGTAGGAAGCGGAAGCGGTCAGGCTACGCTGCCCGTGCTCAAGACCGGCTGCGAACTTACTTCAGTTGAATATGGTGAGAACTTCTCGAAAATCCTTATTGAGAAGTTCGGCGGATATAAAGGCTTTAAGGTAATCACGGGAAAGTTCGAAGATGTTAATCTGGAAGATGATGCTTACGATCTTGTCTTCTCTGCAACTGCTTTTCACTGGGTTCCTGAAGAGATTGGATATCCCAAGGTTTATTCCGCATTAAAGCCCGGCGGAGCATTTGCAAGATTTGCTAACCGCCCGCGTAACAGTCAGAACGCTCCTGAGCTGGCTTTAGAGATCGATGCGCTTTATGAAGGGTATTACAACAAGGCATACGATATCAAGTCAGGTACAAAGAAGTGGTTCACTGAAGAGAAGGCCAAGGAGATCTCGCAGATCCCTGCAAAATACGGGTTTACGGATATCACATATAAATTGTTCTACCGTGAAAGAGTATTTACTGCAGACGAGTATATCCAGCTTCTCGGAACCTACTCAGATCACATTGCCATCGAAGAGACTATAAGAAATGAATTCTTCTCTAAGATCGCTGCTGCAATCAACCGTCATGGCGGTAAGATCATCATAAGCGATACGATGGATCTTGAACTCGCGAGGAAGTAAGATCAGGCACAGACAGGCTTTACACCGTGAAGGAAAGATACAAGAAGATTATTGAATTCGTTGTACTTTTCGATGCTGCATACATGGCCGCACTTTTCGATGAAGTACAAAGAAGCGTCGCTGATCATCTTCTGTGTTCTCTTTACGCTGTTAACAAAGAAGTAATCCTCTCTTCCTGAAATGAACATGACGGGAAGATGATTTTCCTTGATGGTTGTCAGGTATTCCTTCAGTCTGAACTGTGTTCTGAAGAGCTCGGAAAGCCACATTCTGAATGCAACAGACTTCATCTTTACGGATTCTCTTACAAAGATGTCCCTGGACTTCTTATGGTTCTTTTTGGGCATCATGATATTGGCAAAGAGGGGATAGAAGAACTTCTTAGGCACGATGTACTTGCATCCTTCTACAAATGCCAGAAGTGACTTGAAACCGAAGTTCATGTTGAGAACGAAGCCGGCAAGTACAATGGACTTAACTTTTTCCTTGTAAAGGTAAGCAAATTCCATTGCTACAAGTGTTCCGAGTGAAAGAGATACAACATGGACCTGCTGGATATTCTCGTTTTCAAGAACTTCGTTGATCTCTGATGCGGATCTTGTCAAAAGACGTGTGCGCTTCTCAAATTCAGAACCGCCGTGGCCTTCGAGATCTACAGCAATAACGTTGTATTCTTTAAGATCATTGATCTGATACTTCCATGTGTTGATGCTTCCGCCTAAACCGTGGATAAGCAGTACCCATTCTTCTGAATTGTTGTTATATATCTTGTAATTCATTTTATTTACCTCTTTTTAGCAGAACATACCGAAATATCTTCAGATAAACCGACCGGTTCTCCTGGCATCATATTATCGCCATTCAAATTTGCAAAATATGAGACTTTGGGGCAAATGTGAGGTAAAACTTTGATAATCAAAGTAAATTCATAAATCGGTAATAATTTCGTCATTAGGTGTTATAATTGTCTTTTTGAAGGACGGATCGGTATGAAGCTTAAATTAGACATAAAACGCATTGTAGTTTGTTTTCTTGCAGTATTCGGGATGGGATTTTTTCTGTCATTTCTGATGCTTTGCGGTCTGGGAACAGATCCCTGTTCTTTTATGAATAAGGCAATCTCACTCCGGATAGGCTTATCGTTTGGCACCTGGCAGCTCATAATCAATGCCGTCATGCTGGTTATAGTCCTGTTTTGGGAAAGATCCAGCCTGGGTTTTGGTACGATCTTCAATATGGTGCTGGTAGGGTATTACGTCGACTTTTTCGACTGGCTCTGGGGCAAGATCATACCTGCGCACTATTTTACTGATACTATTTCCAAATGGGCTATCTTTCTGGTTGCACTTTTTCTGTTTATCATCAGTGCCGCAGTATACATCAATTCTGATATGGGCGTTGCACCATACGATGCGCTTCCCAAGATCATTACCGAAAAGGTATCAGCCAGATTTCCGAAGTTCCCCAGGATGCTTATCCGTATGGCATGGGATTTCTCCGCTATCCTCATCGGTACTCTTGCAGGAGGCATCCCGGTTATCGGCATTATACTTATGGCAGTCTTTCTGGGACCGGTCATCAGTCTGGTCGGAAAACTTTTCTTTGGAAAGAAAAAATCTACTGATACTGCAACAAATTAATTGAGTTAAATGTATTGATGACAGTGACGAACAAAAAGGAGAAATTACAATGAACAGTTTAATCAGAAAAATCTTATGCGTAGTAATGGCATTAACAATTATCACAGGAATCTTCACGGGTTGTTCCTCAAGCGATACCCAGTATTTCCTGGCTAATGATATTTCATTAAAGACACAGTTAGGTTCTCTTCCTGATAAGGGAACGGTAGGCGATATAGAATACAGTATCCTGTCTAAAGATTCGTACTCCTGCAACGAAAAGGACAGCGGTTACTATATCGACCAGCTTGAGCAGCTTGATTCACCTTACTTTATAGTAATCACTTCAGGCTCAAAGACAAAAGCCGGTGCTGAGATCTCGATCGTAGATCTTGGAATGGACGGTACGACACTTCAAATCCTGGTAAAGGAGAAGGATGCTTCTAAAGGTGATTTCGTTTCACCATATTCACCTTGCTGTGTATTGGAAGTAAACGAGGCGCCTTCCGATATCCAGATTCACAACATAAATGGTAAGGTCTTTAATCCAATTGAGGGATGATAGTAAAGAGAAATAAAGAGGATGTCTCAGAATAGTGAGGCATCCTTTTTTATTTGAACTGAACAGCTCGGGAACAATTACAAAACTTTCTTTACCTCGTAAACGAAAACGCCCTTTGTTTTACCTTTAAGAGGAATCTCGCCGACTTCAGCAACTTCAAGTCTGTCCTTAAGTCTCTCGTAAAGGACGTCGCTTATGAGGACCTGGCCTTTCTTGGCATTAGCTTCAAGACGGGCAGCGGTGTTGACTGTGTCGCCGATGGCAGTAAAGTCCATTCTGAAGTCACATCCTACGTTTCCTATGACTGCAGGACCGCAGTTAACGCCTACGCCGAAGCCGACGCTTCTGCCGAATCTCTTCTGGAACTTTTCTTCGATTGCTTCGCCACCCTTAACAATATCCATGGCTGCGCAAACTGCCTTGTATTCGTAGTCTTCGAGATAGAAGGGTGAGTTGAATACAGCCATGGTCGCATCGCCGACGAATTTATCCAATGTTCCGCTGTTGTCGAAAATGGATTTTGTGGTGAGAGTTAAGTACTCATTTAAGATCTCTACGACCTGTTCAGGTTCCAAGGCTTCTGACATTGTCGTAAAGCCTCTGATGTCAACGAAGAGTACTGCGATGTCTCTGTTTTCGCCGCCGACCTTTATCTCAAAATCACCTTTCTTGGCAATCTCTTCAACGATCTGCGGAGCGACGTATTTGCGGAAAGCGTTAAGCACTTTTTTCTTCTTGCGGGATTCGATAAGGTAGTTCATTCCGACTGAATAGATAAAGGAAATGACTACAACAATAGGGAAGTAGATAACGAAGAAAGAATGGCCGTTGTTGTTAAATGCAACCAGGATTCCTATCTCGGCGCCAATCGAGACCAGGAGCAATATTATCGACTGCCAGATCTTAAGCTTGCGGAAGAGAAAGTGGAGCACCATAGCGATGAGGGCTGTGACGATGCCTAAAAAATAACGGCTGCCTTCCAAAGCAAATCTGCCCTGTATATAAGACTGGAAGATATTGGCGTGGATCTCAACTCCATACATCTGGGCGCTTCCGCCGTTAGGAACGATGAAGTCATCTTGCATTTCCGGGTCGTATGCGCCAATAAAAACAACGCTGTCAGAGAAGACTCTGGGATCGATATTTCCATTCAATACATCGACCATGGATATGTATTCGTAATCACCAGGTTTACCGGAATAGTTGATGATTGAACGGCCGGTCATGTCAGTCGGGATGGTGTTTGGTGTAAGACCAAGTTCTGAACAGTATTTGTCGTATATGATTTTCGAAAATGTCTCGTATGTATTACCTTCGTATGTTTCGACAGGGATGACCCTTCTTACTGTACCGTCAGAGTCCTGTGATACATTGCAGTAACCTACGGAAGTTACTTCCATAAGTTCTTTATAAGGATTGGCAATTCCGTTTACCGGGTAATATGTGATCCCGTTCGGATCAGTTTCCCATTTTTTGCTGTACTGGAGTTGGTTTACGACAACAACGTTATCGTATTTGCCTGCAGCTTCAGCAAGAGCCTGGTCGCCCTCATCTACGTTGCCGGAGAAAAGGACATCGACTCCGATTACGTACGGCTTTGTGTTCTCATCCATATTCAGTGTATTGATCAGGTCAGCGTAAACACTTCTGGACCATGTCTGTATAGGTCCTAATTCTTCGAGCGTCTTGGCATCGATGCCGATGATCTTGATATCGCTCTTGATGCCTCTGGGAGCCTGGTAGAGCCTGTCACGGGCAATATAGTCCAGAGGACTGAACAGATTTGTTATCGTCAGCAGGAAAACAATTATGCCTGCTACAAGGGCTTCAATAACTACTTGAATATGTTTGCGCATAAGCTCAGGTTACCTTTGTGAAAGTATAGTCTCCGCCTTCTTTAACGTAGAACGGCATGTTGCCGCTGTATACGGTCTTGTCAGTAACAGGGCCTTGAGGCGTGTTTATGGTTACGAGCCAGTAGCCATCGCCAAGGTTGTAGGATTCATTTCCCTCAAGAGGCAAAACGACATCAGGAATGATCACTTTATCTTTAAGCCATTCTGCTTTAAGCGTGAACTCAATCGAGGTGACATTGCCGGCTTCATCTTCAGCCATGATCTTATATGTCTGGCTTCCGTATCCCGGGTTTAATGTCAGGGTATAGCCGTCCTTATTATTTGTAAGATCAATGGCTTCTCCGTTTACCTTTAATGATCTGAGGTTTTGATCTGAGACATTAAGGGTAAAGTCAGATACATACATTACAGAACCGGATGCGATAGTTCCTGTCAGAGCGCTGATGGAAGGTGCGTTCTTATCAACCCTCGGAGCGTTCTTTATCGGAACAGCCGTAGTAAGGGCATTGTCAGATGTTCTCTTCAAGTAAACAGAAGTGATTCCGTCTGTGTAAGGTATGCTTGCAGTATAAGTTCCGCCATAAACAGAAGATATCGTGTATCCAGTGGGCGCCTTGAGAACAACATCGCTTATAAAGTAATTATTCTTGCCGGTTTGTCCTTCGATTACATAAGCTGTCTGAGGTGCAGCAAGATAGATGATCCTGTAATCTGCAGTAACTGTTTTTTTCGCATACTCAGCAGTCTCAGGAATCGTTACTCTTACAACATATTCACCGTAAGCGGTAGGTAATGTTGTTGAGTACTTCGAATCGTCAGCGTTCTTTTCCTTGTATTCGAAAATAGCTCTGTCTGCTGCATCAGAATTGGAAGTGAACGATGGTTTATATGTTGTTCCCGCATAAGGTGTTCCGATGCCCAGAGAAACGCTCGGTGTCTTCTTGCTGATCGTAAAATTATCAGTCGCAGAAGCCCCGTTGAATTTATCAGTGCTGCCAATTGTAACTCTTATTGTGTAAGAGCCTGCAGCAGTCGGCTTTGTCTTAGTGTAAGTACTGTCAGCAGCATCTTTAACCTTATACTCGTATGAGATCGAAGTGCTGTCAGAATTTGTTACGAACTCAGGAGAATAGGTCTGGCCGATAGTAGTATCAGGAATACTCAAAGAAATTGTCGGATCTCTTTTAATGATCTTAAATGATGCAGTTGCTTCTGATCCGTAATACTTTAACGTCTCAGCAGACTTAACCGTCACAGTATATTCTCCGGAACTTGCAGGCTTACTGTTGAGATAAGAGCCGTTATTCTTATCGTAGTACTGATAGGTTACAGCACCATCTGAATCAGTGCCTGCTTCAACATCATAATCGTCACCGGCATATACAACATCAGGAACGTTCAATGTTGTAACCGGAGTCCTCTTGATAATAGTAAAGTCTGCGCTGTCTTTTGCTTCAAAATAGAAATCTGTTTTTGCAGAAGTAGCCGTTACAGTATAATTTCCTGCAGCGGTAGGCTTCGACGGAAGAACCGTGTTTGTATCAGCATCTTTATACTGAAGAGTTACTTCACCGTCAGAGTTTGTTTTAACGTTTACATCGTAATCGTCTCCTGCATAGATAGTTTCAGGAACCGTAACAGTAACTATAGCATCAGCAGTGTTGGGGAACAGGGTAAATGTATACTCTGTTTCTCTATTCGCATAATCAACAGCTTTGATTGTGTAATCAGTTGCTTTGCCGACAACACTATTGAGAGTGAGAGTTATATATTCAGGACCGAAATCTTCGTTCTCAGGGAAGTAATCACCTTCTATAATTGTAGGGGTAAAGTGACCTTCCTCGTAACTTCCGTATAATTCACCATTGACATAGATTGCTTTAAGGTTATCGTCGTAGACATGAATTTCAGCAGCATCACCTGTCAGTTTATCGTCATCAGATACTTCTTCACCATCGACAGAGAAGAGCCATATATCAGGATCGATCAAATCAAACACAAGGTCTTCAATGTCGGGATACACTTGGAAGAGTGAAATATTACCGTTTGTTGTAGCATTGTCTCTTTCTCTCCTTAATTGAATCAATGCATCTTGATTGGGGTAACCTCTGACTAATTCTTCACCGTCATATTCAGTTCCAATTAATACATTTTCAGGTGTTAGAGTTATTGAATTTGAAAAATCTTTATCAGATGCGAAAGAATATCCTTTAATTAAAATTCCATCAGGCAACGTTAATACCAAATCTCCTGGCACATATTTGCCATTAACAATGCCGCTTACAGAAGAATAAGTTTTTGAACCTGCAGGATATAGTTCGCTATATTCCAAATAGTTGATTTTAAATGATTGAGGATCGGTAGTTTTACCTAAATATGTATCTGAATCCGAGGCGACAGCACGAACATAGTAATTGTTCGGAGATTGAGCTGTCGGCTTGTCTGTTGTGTAATTTGAGCCATATTCAGTTGAATACTCCAGATATACAGAACCATCGTATCCATCAGCAAAGCTGATACGGTCAGTGAAATCATAGTCCTGTCCAAAGTATACATTTGAAACAGTATTCAAACTTATCGGATCATCAAAAAAATCAGCTACTTTTGTTTCGGAAAGGGTTCCAGTAATGTTTTTAGTAAAATGACTAACCTGAAAAGTAAATGCTCCACCTTCTGAAGAAATAAAGGTATCTGAATTAACATTGACAACTGCATTTATATTATTACGACTATTCGCAAAACTGTCAGTTGCATAAATATAACATTCACCAATTTCCACATAAGAAATGTGGCCTCCATAAGTTTCACCGAGATTTATATCTTTAGCATATATAGATCCCTTGTTGAGAAATTCTTTAAGATTATAGAGGCTGGATAAATCTAATTTATCAACGTATAAATTCGAACCAGGACCAAGACTAATTTCATTGTTAGGCATTTCTTCGGGCATCGTACTTGTAGAGCAGTAGATATTTCCAGCAATAGTTAAAGTAATATTTTCCTTTACAGTTAAATCTGCTATGTTTGTAGTTCCGTCACCTGCACCACCACGAAGTGTAACATCTAGAACATTTGCGTTACATTCAAAGGTGACGATGCAATTACTATTTATTACAATATTACAGCCATCGTGAAAAGTTCCTTGATAATGTTCAGTTATATTAGTGTACGAATATATTTCTAAAACATCATCGCTGTTTTTTCTAATATCAAAATATAGTCTACTTCCATCAGAGCTAAAGGTGGTTGTGTTAGTGGCTTCATCATAAGAGTAATCTGTAGATGCCGCACTTGTTCGGTCACTCCTTAACCCAAAACCAATCTGCATGGTAAGAGCAGCGCATAAAACACTGCTCATGATTTTTGTTAAAGTATTGGCCTTCATAGTCGTTACCCCGTTAAAACTTTCTTGTGATTGTGGCATCACATTTGTGTTTTGAATAATGCCTTACTGAGTAATCTTTGTGAAAGTATAATCTCCGCCTTCTTTAACATAGAAGGGCATGTTGCCACTGTAAACCGTATCGTCTGTTACAGGACCTTCCGGTGTGTTTCTTGTTACGAGCCAATAGCCTTCTCCCAGATTGTAGGATTCATTTCCTTCAAGTGGCAGAACGACATCAGGGATGATTACCTTATCCTGGAGCCACTCAGCTTTAAGCGTAAATTCGAGTGTTGTGACATTTCCGGCTTCGTCCTCAGCCATGACATTATATGTCTCGCTTCCAAGTCCGGGACTTAAGGTCAGGGTATAGCCGTCCTTGTAATTTGTGAGATCGACAGCCTCGCCGTTTACCTTTAACGATCTGAGGTTAGGATCCGAGATGTTCAGAGTGAAATCAGAAACATACATTACTGCACCCTGGGCAATGGTTCCGTTCGGAGTGCTTATCGAAGGTGCACTCTTATCAACCCTTGGAGCATTCGCGATCGTAATAGCATTGGTAAGGGCGCCGTCAGATGTTCTCTTCAGATAAACAGAAGTTATTCCGTCCTTGTAAGGAATGCTGGGTGTGTATGTTCCTCCATAAACTGCAGAGATGGAGTATCCTGTCGGAGCCTTGATAACAATGTCACTTACATAGAAATTATTCTTTCCTGACTGTCCTTCGATAAGATAAGCAGTTTGAGGAGCATCAAGATAGATGATTCTGAAATCGGCCGTGGCAGTTGCCTTCGCAAAAGTATCAGTTTCCGGAATAGTAACTCTTACAACATAAGTGCCGACTTTGTTAGGTGCTGTCTTTGAATACTTAGAATCGTCAGCGCTCTTTTCTTTGTATTCGAAAACAGCTCTTGATGCAGCGTCAGAATTCGAAGTGAATGACGGAGTATATGTTGTTCCTGCATAAGGTGTACCGACGCCGAGTGAAACACTTGGTGTCATTTTGCTGATCTTAAAGTCGGCAGTATCAGAACCCTCGTTGAATTTGTTGGTGCTTCCAATTGTTACCCTTGCTGTGTAGGAACCGGCAGCTGTCGGCTTGGTCTTTGTATAAGTGCTGTCAGCAGCTCCTTCAACCTTATACTCGTATGTGATTGCTTTGCTGTCTGAATCTGTTTCAAGGACAGGTGTATATGTCTGACCGACAATAGAATCAGGAACGCTCAAAGAGATTGTCGGATCCCTTTTGATGATCTTGAATGTGGCAGTATCTTCTGATTCGTAATACAACGCTGTTTCAGAAACAGTTACTGTTACCGTATATTCACCGGCACTTGTCGGCTTGCCATCAAGATAAGAGCCGTTATTCTTATCGTAGTACTGATAGGATGCGTTTCCGTTAGAAGTGGTATCAACAGTAACGTCGTAATCGTCACCGACATAAACAACTTCAGGTGCGATCGCTGTTGTATCAGCTGTTCTCTTTATAATCTTAATTGTTGCAGTTTTTTCTGAACGGTAATACTTTGCTGTTTCAGCTGTCGTTACCGTTACAATATATTCACCGGCACTTGTAGGCTTGGTGTCGAGATAAGAGTCGTTATTCTTATCGTAGTACTGATATGTTACTTCACCGTCAGAATCAGTATTGTATTCAACATTATAATAGTCGCCGGAATACGTAACATCAGGAACGCTCAATGTATTCACCGGAGTTCTCTTGATGATAGTATAGTTCTTGCTGTCTTTTGCTTCGGAATAGAATACTGTGTCTGCAGCAGTAGCAGTTACAATATATGATCCAGCAACAGTAGGCTTTGAAGTAAGAACCTCATCTGTATCCGCATTTTTATACTGAATAGTAACGTTTCCGTCTGAATTTGTAGTGTATTTTACATCGTAGTTGTCTCCGGCATAGACAGTTCCGGGAACAGATAGCGAGATGGTAGTTTCGATTGGTTCATGGTACAAAGTGAATTCAGCTGTTGATTTTTTTTCAAATATATCAGTTGCGGTAATTTTCACTTTTTGCGCAGTGAGAGCTTTCCCATCAAATGTGATTTCGCAATAACCTTCTTCGCTTATCTGGTTACTGTAGTCTGTTGTTGTTCCGTTTATATCTACTGTTACGGTTTTAAGAGTATCATCCCAGACGGAGACAAACAGATGATCGGCCACGATTACAACATTTTCATCATCGACAGACGTCTCTGTAATTGGTTCTCCGGTTTCATCAACTATTGCGGCATTGAAATGAGGAGCAGAAGTATCAAAAACTAAATCTGAAATATTGGGAGTAGAAATGCTTGTAGCATATATCTCTTTTGTCTCAGCATCATCTCCGGTTCGTTTAAAAACGAAATACACTTGGGTATTGATGCTGCCATTGCTATAGAGTTGATCTTCACTTAGTGATATAGAATCAAAAAAAGCATTTGCTACTGTTGCGTGCGAACAAAGAATCTTATATCCGGAAACAGGAATTATTGTGACAGTTCCATTAACATACTTTCCGTCAACTACATTTCCCAAGGTAAAGTATTCTCCTTCTGGATTAACTTCGCTATTAGGCAAGTAATCAATATTGAATGAACGGGATGCTGATGTAGCACTCTTGTAATCGTCAGTTTCCTCAGCAATTGCACGCACATAATGTTTCCCGACAGATGTAGGTGCAGAAGACTGAAAATTAATATCATCATCTGAGTATTGTAACTGAATATTACCGGTATAGTCAGATTCACAGGAGATATAATTTGTAAAGTCGTATGTGGTTCCATAAAAAACATTAGGGACCTGACCCAATGAGATATTTAAATCACTTTTAAATAAGTATTCAGGATAGACATTGGCGAATGTTCCGGTGATTTCCTTTGTTATTTCGCCAACCTTAAGATTAAACTTACCACCTTCAGAAGAAATAATTGTATCCGGCTCAGCTACAACTGTACCTTGCAAAGTATACTGGCTGTTATAGAAAGAATGAGTTACATAATATAAGCAGGAAGGAGAAGCACCTGTGTTTTCGATGAAGTAAGGATTAGTCATGTCAGAAAAATCCAACGTATCTGCATACAGTTCGTTATTATTTGAAATGCACATTTTCGGATAATCAGATGACTTATATGTCTCAATCCTCATGATTCCTGAGTTTTGTATCCAGCCATTTCCAGACAAACCTGTGCAAGTAAAAGTTGCTCCGCTTTTGATTGTAAAATGCGGATCGGAACCCTTCATTTCGAGTTCTGTAGTCAAGTCTGTATACAAAAAAGTAGTAGCTACATTATCAAGCACTAATTTGTCAATTTGAGGAACGATCTTATCTACTTCACTATGATTAGTACATGTAAGACTATATCCATTTGCATTTTGCTTAATATCAAAACCGTAGTCGCCACTCATAGTGACTGTAATGCCTGAACTTGTATCTCCAATAACAGTTATACTGGGTTCATCTGCAGCATTAACTCTCTCAAGTGTTACTTCCAAACCAATCTGCATGGTAAGGGCAGCGCAAAGGATACCGCTTATAATTTTCGTAAGTGTCTTAATCTTCATAAGCTTACCCTCACTTATCCTTTCCATTCGATCGTTACGTCGCGGTCAATGGGCTTCTTAAAATCGAAGTCCCAATTGCCTGTTTCAGAAGGGGAGAGAGCAGGAATCTGCGCGAGCTGGCCTTTGTCAACAATCTGTGTTCCGAATTCTTGGCCCTTGTATGTGAATGTTACATAGTAAGGACCTTCCAAAATACGTGTGATTTCATTGCTTGTAATTGATAAGTCTTCGCCCTGGGTATCAATGTGATTCCTGAGTTTTAAAAGTACTTCTTCAGGAATAGTGTTATAGTCAATGTCCTGGGGCTCGTCATAAAGGTAATCTGTGGTACTTCCGTCTTCGTAGACAATTACTTCCTTACCCTTAGGTATGGATACTTCTTCCACTGAATATGTACCGTTCTTATATACGAGTCTTGAGACAACTTCTCCTTCGAAGCAGCATGTTCTCGTATATTTAACGCCATCGATCTCGTATACATATGTGTAGAAAACAGTGCCTCTGACAGACATCGCCGAGTTAGGGGTGTTAACTTCGTATGTGGATTCAGCTGAGAGTTTGTTTCTGATGTCACTCGTGATGCCGCCTTCAACAAGCTTGATCGAAGTTTTGCTGTTGGCACTGGTGCCGGTTGCAACGAGCTGGATTGTTGTGTTCTGGTCAAGATGGATGAACTTATCGTCGTCTGCCTGGATGGTCATGACGCCGTTATCAAGCGATACCGTGTCTCCGCTTTCCAGAACCATGTTTGCATAAGGAGTAATTGCTCCTTTGCTTGCTCTTGTTACCGTACCGGATCCGCTGAACTCGAAAAGCTTCAGCAGGCGGTAAGATTTGTCTTTAGGAATAACAAAAAAGAGAGTAACGGCAACCGCAATCAAAGCTACTGCTGAACCTGCAATTATAGCTATAGTTTTCTTGTTCATATAACGTCCCCCTCGAATAAAGAAAATGTCAGCCTCATATTAAAAGTATTACAAGTATATTGCTATTATATCAGATTTGAGACATTCGAATACTAATTCGTCTGATTTTTGTGCCTTCTGGATATTCACACATCAAATAACAATTTTCTTTGCTGAATCTTATCTGTATTAGTGCTATTCTTGACAAATACTACGCATACGTACTATACTACGTATGCGTAGTAAAACGAGGAGATAGTGATTTTGATGAGAAAACTGTTTAGATTTAATGTAACTAAGGATACCGGGATTGCTGTTGTTGCAGGGGTGGTGATGATCACCCTGAGTCTATTGATGCTTCCGTTTGGCGGCGGCTCAGTAATCGACACTGCTATTTCATTTATATTAAGAGATGTATTGATGATCTTCGGATTGGGCGTTGTTTTCGTATCGTTATATGTTGAGAAGAAGGGGGCAGATGTATTAGCTGAACTCGGATTTACAAAGCGCAAATGGATTCTGAGCCTGATATTAAACATTGTCCTAGGTGTGGGACTTCTTTTCGTGTTCTTAAAAGACGAAGTTCCTGAGAATGTTATCTCTCTGAAGAATCTTTATGGGGCGACGTATATTTTGGTTGCCGGCATTTTCGAGATGGTTTTTATATACGGATTTCTCAGAATGAGTTTTGAGAAAGCGTTTGGGATAATTCCGTCGATCTTGCTGACTTCAGCTTTTTACTCACTTCATCATGCGGGATTCCAGCCTGAATTCCTGCATTTGTTCCTCGTTGGTTTAATGTATTGTTCCGTTTTTTACATAACAAAGAACATGCTGATAATTTTTCCGTTTTTCTGGGGTGTAGGTGCTTTGTGGGATGTTTTGGTATCATCTGAAGCAGGAGACGAGATCAGGAATCCTGTCTCGTTTGTAATAGCATTGATAATCCTTATTGCATCTGCTGCATGGGTCTTGATCAGAAAGTGGAGGAACAGCTCAAATGTTGTCAAAAACATCGATAGTAATCTTGGGAATGCTCAGGAAAGGTGAGATGAATGCCTATGACATGCTTAAGATGATCGACAGAATGAATATGAAATACTGGTTCCCGATTGGTGCCACCACGCTCTATGAGACATGTCTGAGACTCGAGAAGAAGAAATATATCGTGAACACCGGCGAATCAGATAAGAAAGCCGTTTATAAGCTGACAGAACCCGGCTTGAAGGAGCTGAAAAGCACAATATGTGAGCTCTTTGAAAGAGTCGATTTTGATTCAGTCTGGTTCTGCCTGGCTGTCATGTATTCAGGTGTGCTGAGCAAGAAAGAATTGAGCAGGGAGATAGGCATACGTGAAAAGATCCTTGAAGAATATGAGAAGGGCACGCTTGAGAATAAGGAAAGACTGCTCCAATACGATGTTTCCTATATTGAGGTCTGTGCAATAGACAGAATGATCCAGATAATCCGTATGGAAAAGGAAACGCTCGAAAGGTTTAAAGAACAATTCTAAAAATATCATTGTAACGTTTATTGTTCGTCCGTAGATCGTACAGTAAATAACTTCATTTACTGTATGATTTACGTATTTTCTCTCGAAAATACGCCGTGCCCATATAATTGTGTAAATTCAAAATAAAGAGCCAAGTGGCTTAACCTTGTATAATTTTAATTGCGACAAAAAATCAAGGAGGTTAAGTA
>CADAIP010000011.1 GCA_902787975.1 Oscillospiraceae bacterium | reverse complement strand
CGTGCAGCTATCGGCGAAGAGTTCGACAATCCTGTCGGCACACCTTGCACAGGCAAGATGATCGCAGCTCTCAGAAGACTCGGTTTCGAGAGAGTTTACGACGTTAACTTCGGTGCTGACCTTACTATCATGGAAGAGGGCACAGAGCTCCTCGGCCGTCTCCAGAACGGCGGAGTTCTCCCTATGATCACATCCTGCTCACCCGGATGGATCAACTACGCTGAGTACAACTACGGCGATCTCCTTCCTCATCTTTCTTCCTGCAAGTCTCCTCACGAGATGCAGGGTGCCATCATCAAGTCTTATTGGGCACAGGAAAAGGGCATCGATCCTAAGGACATCTTCGTTGTATCCATCATGCCTTGCGTTGCTAAGAAGTTCGAGAAGGAAAGAGAGCAGCTCGTTACAAACGGTCTTCCTGATGTTGATGCAGTTCTCACAACACGTGAGCTCGCAAGAATGATCCGCCGTGCAGGCATCATGTTCAACCGTCTTCCTGATGAAGACTGGGATCCGGATATCATGGGCGACTACACAGGCGCAGGCGTTATCTTCGGTGTAACAGGCGGCGTTATGGAAGCAGCTCTCAGAACTGTTTACTTCAAGCTCACAGGCAAGGAGTCCGAGCCTGTTGAATTCACAGCAGTTCGTGGCCACGATGCAGGTATCCGTGAGGCTTCTCTCGACATCAACGGTACAACAGTTAACGTTGCTATCGCTTCCGGCATGAAGAGCGCTAAGGTTCTTCTCGACGAGATCCGCGAGGGCAAGTCAAAGTATCAGTTCATCGAGATCATGGGATGCCCCGGTGGTTGTATCAACGGCGGTGGTCAGCCTTATGTCCGTCCTTGCTTCATGCCTAATGAGTCAGACGATATTCTCGACACATACAAGGAAAAGAGAGCTCAGGCACTCTATTCCGAGGATGAGCGTCAGGTTCTCCGTCAGTCTCACAAGAACCCTCAGATCGTAGAACTCTACGAGAAGTTCCTCGGCGAGCCTAACTCACACAAGGCTCACGAGCTCCTGCACACATCTTATGCTGCAAGAGAAGGCTTCAACGAGATCAAGAAGTAATCTGAGAAACAATCAGTAACCAAAAAGAGGGTATCTCAAATGAGATACCCTCTTTTATTTTGTGTGTTAATGTTCTGAGCAAATTTATTTATATCTCATCAATTCATCTCGGGGCACGAATATATCCCTTCTGTAGAGGCTCTTGCCGTTTGTTGGAGATCTGTTGACCTTCTTTTCGGAAGCGTAAATGACCACAAGACATCTTGCTCCGACTTGTACAAAGCGAAGTTCTTTAGGGAGGTCCGCTTCCCAGGTCGTTCCGATCGCATCCTTTATAACGGCATGGTATACATCACAGGGAATTCCTCTGTGATTTACACGGATGAGGTGCCTTACATCTGCGAAATAGCATTCGCCGACACTGTAACGTCTTGTATGAAGACTTATTATCCGATACAGAGGCATAGAAACCATACCTATATACATCAGCAAAACACCAGCCGCAACAGAGCCAATGATGATGACAACGCCAAGATCTTCTTCACCGTACATGTTGATAGCAGCACCACCGGCACAGACAGCAAGCGGAAGCATGACAAGGCTTAAAACGAGTACAGCTTTGCCGTTTCTTGGTGCTACCTCAGCCTTTATCTCAGCTGCTTCTTCAAGTGTTGGAGAACGCATTCCGTAAAATTGGGGCGGAGTAGTATCAACGGGTCTGTTTTTATTCTTGTTTACAATCACATAGATAACTACAGTGACTATAACCACGACAGGAAAACTGCAATAAAGCAGATTGGTAAGTGTTTCTACAGTCATTTCTAAATTCCCTTAATCCGATCTAAATCCCCTTAAACCGCCCGGAAATCGGTCCCGGGCAGGAAAGATTATATCACAAGCAGTTTTGGTAGTTAATTATTTTTGATTTGCTAGTGGTATAATACCGTTTGGATGGATTATCGGCCTTTTATTTTCCTTTTTCTCTATGAAGCACAGGATCGCCATATACTCAAACGGATATAACGGAAGCATTACTCTCAAGGCTCTTGAGGGTATTAAGAAATATGCTGCCGCCAATGATCTGGACATCCATTTCTACATAAGCTTTGCTGCTAACAACAGAAGCGATGGCACAAATAAAGGTCAGCTCAATATCTACAATCTTGCGAAGCTTGAAGAATACGACGGGCTTATCGTCTTTTCAAATCTATTAAATAACATTTCCACTGCTGAGAAACTCTGCACGGCAGCCAGTAAAAAGGGCGTGCCCGTAGTAAGTATCGGCATGAAGTTCGACGGGATCCCGTACGTTGGAAATAACAACGAAGAGGGAATGAAAGACCTTGTCGAGCATCTGATAACGGAACACAATGCTAAGAATATTGCATATCTTGGTGGTGCCAGGGAACACGTAGATACTATAGACAGAGAACGTGTTGTCCGTATGGTATTGAAAAAACACGGCCTTGAGCTGAAGGATGAGTATTTAGGTTACGGTGACTGGACACCCGAGAAATGTGTCGATTATACTGACAAGCTGATCGATTCGGGAATTGCTCTTCCTGACGCCATAGTATGTGCCAATGACATCATGGCACTGGCGGTAATCAACAGATTCATAGAAAGAGGATTTAATCTTCCCGGGGACATTATCGTAACAGGCTTTGACAACATAGAAGAGTCGGGAATATCTTATCCCGCTCTTACGACGGTCGATCAGGACTATGAGACGATCGGATATGAGAGTTGTAAGCTGCTCTATGAGATAGTTGAAGGAAAGACGGATTCGCTGGATGTGTCTGTTGCGTCAAAGTTTATTCCGGGTGAGAGCTGCGGATGCAATCTGGAAGCAGACAATCAGTACGACATCAGACGAAGAAAGTATTGCAGCGGCATTCACGCAAAGAACAATCAGTCGAGCTACTTCAACCGGTTTATGCGCGCCGAGAGGGATGTCATCCTGGGATCCTACGATTACGAGGACATGAAGGAGAATCTCAGAAAGTTCTACCGTTCCAATAACGGATATTTCAACGGCAATTTCTACCTTATGCTTAACAGGTACTATTTTGAGGATGCTTCCACCGAAGATTTCGAAGCATTATCCGAATGTTATGAAGCAGATTTCGATGCCACGGTTGCGTTAAAGGACGGCGAGGAAGCAGATAGCCTGATTGACAGTAACTTAAGAATGCCAGGCTTTATAAAAAAGCAAGGCGAGCAGCATATCTATATCTTCTATCCGCTGCATAACGCCGGATATAACTACGGCTATGTTGTTTTCGCAGGCGGGACATCCGTTATAAAGGAAGATTACCGTGTGTACGAATATCTCGAAAAGATGGAGCAGACCCTGATGCACTTCAGGATCACCCTGCGTCTTGAGATGGTCAACAAAGAATTGAGATACATGTACGACAGGGATCCCATGACAGGTCTATACAACAGATTCTGCTTCGTAAACCACGCTATTCCGCTCATTAATGAGAGTAAAGAGCATAAAAAGAGTGCCCTGATCATGTTTGCCGACATCAACGATCTTAAGCTGATCAACGACAGATACGGACATATTTTCGGAGACAAGGCGATAATTACAGTATCAGGGGGCATCAAGGAGAGCATCACCAATGACAATGCAATCGGCATCCGTTACGGCGGTGACGAGTTCCTGATCATCGCTGCAAATGCAAACAGGACGTATGCCGAAAACATCAGAAGGAGCATTAACGCTTATATCGAGAAGGAGAACAGTCTGGGATTAAGTCCGGTCAAGTTCTCTGTCAGCATCGGTTATGTGCTCACCGATCCCAGATCAGACAAGTCAGTTACCGACTATGTCGATGAAGCTGACAAGCTGATGTATGAGATCAAGAACGAATATCACAAGAATAATCAGTCAAACTGATATCTTTTAAGATCAGAAGATCTTGTAAATGGTTGTGTCCTCTTCTGCGAAGTAAGCAACCTGTGTGAGGTTATCCTCAAAGAATGCCTTGTTGAAAGTAATTCCGTTGCCGAAATCTGTTGTCTCAAAGTCAGGATCGACGATGAGATATCTGATGTTACGCTCTTTGCAGTATCTTGTGAATTCATCGATATCGCCGCCGCAGCCTGTGATGAGCCACAGATAGATGGTATCTCTTGTGTAAGTATCGTGGCCTGCAGACCATGCATAGTAAGGCCAACCATAGTACATCGGACGTCCTGCAAGAATGAAGCGGTTCATGGACCACATAGGTGTAAGGAATACGTCATCAGGATCAGTATTCTCCATTACCCACTTGGTTACAGGAGAGTCTGCGTTCAATGTAAGAGGTACGCGGTTGAGGTTAACGTAAGTTGCCCACTCACTGACACCCGTGGCAGTAAGCGGAACCATAAGCGCGATTGCAAGGATGACGCCTGCGATCTCCAAAGCGATCCATGCAGGAAGTGCTAATCCCTTGGGCTTTTTGGGTGTTACGGGTTCATGCTTCAATGGATCAGGCTTGATGTCTGCCGCAGCAGCTGCAGCAACAGAAGTTACTTCAACAGGTTCTTCTGCTGATTCGATCGCAACATTTGCATCAGCTTCATCGTCAGGTTCTTCTTCTCCGAATGTGACGGAGTTGCTTAAAGCAAGTGAACCGGGGCGCATAGCAACATGTGCAGATTCAGGTGTGGATGCCATGACTGCATCGTCGGAATCATCGTTTTCATCAGATGTTTCTTCAGAAGTTTCTTCGGAAGAATCTTCTTTCTTGTTATCATCAGTCTCAGCGCTGTCATCCGTAACTTCGAAGATCTCATCGGATTCATCAGCAGAATCAGCTTCACCATCTTCAGTATCTTTCTTGTCGTCACCGAAAAGGAGCTCAGCAGGAAGTGCTTCTTCCTTGATCTCTTCGGTCTTTTCTTCAGCAGCATCGCCATTCAAGCCGGAGATGTCTGCATCAACGCCGGTGTGTTCTTCAAGAGCCTTGATGTCAGGAACTGAAGAAGCGTCAGTGTTATCAGAGACTTCGCCGAATGCGCTTGCTGCAGCGATAACGGGAGTCCTGACGCCGGTATCACCTGTTTCTACAACGGCAAGTTCACCGTCAAGAGCTGAAGCATCAGCGATATCCTCATCTGCGGAATCCTCTGTGCCTTCAGCCTTTCTGCGCTTGATCGGAATGTAAAGAAGGTTAGCGATCAGAGCTGCAACGAATGCATCGATGAGGATGAGTGATACCTGGATGAACTTGTGGTTTGCAAGCATCTCAAGGGAAACCTTGAAGAGGAAAGCAAAGATCATCGGGTTAAGCACGCAGAGGAAGAGCAGGAAGCGGTGTACGGGCTTCTTGCGGATGATGTCCAATACGAGTGCTGTAAGAGCGAAGATAAAAGCGAGGATGAGTGTCAGTCCCGTAACGATCAGGAGATACTGCGCAATGGTTGAGAATGTGGGATTCTCAAGAATAAAGCCGGGCTTATACTCGAAGGATACAACGTTCTTATATCCGCCGGAGAATGCGAGAGTCTGGACAAACGAAGATACGACAGCGCATATAGCAACTGCAACGTAAAGGAGTCTGCTCTCTGAGAATATTGCCATGCCGAAGAGCACGAGAAGAAGCGCGATAAGGCATGAACCGTGGAAATAAGGCATTACGATAACGAGAACGCATGCCAGGATAGTGATCGAAACAGGGTAGAGAGGATCACCGGATCTTACGAGCCAAGCATTCTTTGAAGCGATAAAGGCCTTTACGGCATCACCGAAGCTGCCAGCGCGGAAGATGGAAATGCCGAGTCTTCTTACAAAAGGCAGGAAGAGGATGACCATAATGAGAATGACCGCTACGCCGAGCATGAGGTGGCGCTGGTTGGGATAAACGTTGATAGCCCAGATTCCCCAGCTGTCGTAATCAGTAACTGCATACCAGACAGATGACTTGAGGATCTCATTGATTGCCTGGGATGTTGTGGCACCTGCTGTTGTGAGTTCCTTAATGTGATAGAAAACATTAAGTGAGCTTCTCAGGAATACGAGAACGGGTGCAACGAGGAATGCGGAACGTCTTGAACTGATGAGTACTGCAAGAAGGCCCAAAAGAACGAGGGCACAGATCATGGCCATGATCGAAGGCAGGTTGAGTGCATAATCGATAGGAAGTCCGAGATACTGGAGCGTGCCTGCGAGGAAATAGAAGAGGAAGTGATACTTGATTCCGTCTCCTGAATAATGCATGTACTGTGTAGGGAAGTTAAAGCCCTTACCGAAAGACGAGACCATTGCCGTGTGGGGCGAGAGGTCTGAGAATGTGGAAGAACCGTTTAAGAGTGTGGTTCCGTTGATCCTGTATGTGTAGAACATAAGGAATGTGGCAGCAATGGTGATGCCGAGGATAACGACACCGTAGAAGATGGAATCAACGACGTTGAACTTGTAGTCTTCGATGGTTGTGGAACCTGAAGCCCTAAGCTCTTCGCGCTTGATTCTCTTACGGTTGATGAGGATGAGGCATGTGAGGATCATCCAGAGGAAGAAAGCGAATGTGACGAGCACACCGATCTTCTTGCAGACTTCACCGCTGTCTACGATATATGAAAGACCAAGAGTAACGTAGTAGTTAAAGAAAGGCACGCAGAGCATACCGGTAACGATGCCGGCAGGAACTGTGAAGAGCGTATTAGGTATATGTGTTATAGCCTTGGCTGAAGGACTGCAGGCAACGTATAACCTGCGTACATCCGGTACTGAAAGGCCGACAAAGCACATACCGAATGCGGCACATAACAACAAATATAAGATCGCGAGCATATTAATCCCCTTATTATATTTTTATATAAACTAATCCCAATAATCTTATCATAAGTTCGCTTTTTACAAACATGTGGCAATTTGTCGGTATCAATGAAGACACCACACGAAAAAGAGTATAATCTGTCTATCTTGCGTTAAAAGGGGAATTTGTATGAAAATTACTGTTCTTGGCGGCGGTTTATCGCCCGAGAGAGATGTATCGCTTAAATCGGCAAGCCTTATTGCCAATGCTCTTTTGTCCAAGGGACATGAAGTTGCACTTGTTGATCTTTATGACGGAATCGAGAATAACGATCCCTGTGAGACATTCTTCAGAAGAGGCACAGTAAACCCGTTTTCATATAACATTCCGGAGACTGAACCTGATCTTGAAGAGATCATCAGACAGCACGGCGGAAGAAAGAGCTGGGTAGGTCCCAGAGTTATCGAGATGTGCCAATTTGCCGACAGAGTATTTTTAGGCCTTCACGGAAGCCACGGCGAGAACGGACAGGTCCAGGCACTCCTTGATGCTTTTGATATCCAATATACAGGCTGTGATTACTTAGGATGCGCGATCGCAATGGATAAGGATCTTTCCAAGTCTCTTGCAAGAGCAGCGGGTTACCTTACTGCAGACTGGATCGTCGATGTTCCCGAGAAGCTTACATTTGAAAGAGTAAGCGCAGAGATCGGCATTCCCTGTGTAGTTAAGCCTATCGGCAATGGTTCCTCATGCGGCGTATCAATCGTTAAATCCCAGGATGAGTTTGAGGCTGCCATCAACTATGCGGCTTCCTACCACCAGAGGATCCTTATAGAGAAATACATCAAGGCCCGTGAGATCACGATCTCGATCGTTAATGACAAGGCTCTGCCTGTTACGGAGATCATTCCCCACGAAGGTTTCTACGACTACAAGAATAAATATCAGGACGGACTTACGACCCATGTCTGTCCTGCACAGATAGAAGAGGAAGATTACAAGAAGTGCCAGAAGATGGCCCTGAAGATCTTCAAGCTCCTCAGAATGACCCAGTACGGACGTGTCGACATGATGTATGATGATGCTAAGCACGAGTTCTGGTTTATCGAGGCCAATAACCTGCCTGGCATGACCAATGCATCGCTTCTGCCTGAAGCAGCAAAGGCTGCAGGCGTATCTTATGAGGATCTTGTCGAGAGTCTTGTAATGGAGACACGCAAAGAGCAGGTCTACTGATAACCTCAAAGTTCTTATATATATATTAATATTTATTGCGACATAACTCCTGTTCGGATAAAATTAAGAGTGTTTCACTTGTATTATCGGAGGAGTGTATGAGCGATAAGAGATCTGACTATATCACCTGGGATGAGTATTTCATGGGTGTAGCTAAGCTTGCTTCAATGAGAAGTAAGGACCCCAGCACTCAGGTTGGTGCCTGCATCGTAGACAAGGATAATTACATCTTATCTGTAGGTTACAACGGTTTCCCCCGCGGATGTGACGACGAGGACTTCCCCTGGGGACGTGACGGCGGAGTGCTTGATACCAAGTATGCTTTCGTAGCTCACGCAGAACTCAACGCTATCCTTAATTCCAAGACCGGAGATCTCGCCGGCTCGACTGTTTATGTTACTCTCTTCCCCTGCAATGAATGCACAAAAGCTCTGATCCAGAAGCGTGTTGGAAGAGTTGTCTATTTCGATGACAAGTATCACGATACTGACGCCACCAGAGCTGCACGCAAGATGCTTGATGCAGCAGGTGTTAAGTACGAGCAGTATCAGCCTTCCGGCCGCAAGGCAGAAATCGAACTTTAATGGAGGCATAATATGCGCCGCAGGATAGGGCAGAAGATACTTCTGCTTTTTATCACATCTGTGTTTATATTCGCCGCATTTCCGATGACATCGCTGGCGGCTCCTTCGGGATCTGCCACTTCGAACTGCTGGGGAAGCGGCGGACAGCTCGAGATCCAGTTATCGGGCTGCAGCGGTTATGACACCATTACTGTCGTTGCAGAATTTTCAGGCACGATCGATTCTGCAAGCGGATGGGGCTTCGATTCTTACGATATCAGCGGCAACCGGGTAACTGCGACCTGTTCTTCATCCGGCGAAAACAGCTGGGGTTTTGACAGCAGGGTCGGAATCCAGGTTTCCGGCAGCGACATTAATTCCGCAAAACTCATTTCAGTGTCGGGAGACGGCGAATCAGGTTCGGTTAACGAACCCGCATCAACAACAGCTTCCACTACTTCTTCAGGAAACACTTCATCCGATCCGGTCTCAAATCCTGATCCTGCACGCAATACTGAAGGCGTAGCAGGTGACGACTGGCTTACCACCGAAGGTTCCCACATCGTTGACATGAACGGCACGGAAGTCTGGCTTACAGGCTGCAACTGGTTCGGATATAACACCGGAACAAATCTTTTCGACGGCGTATGGAACTGCAATCTCAAGGATACTTTGGTGTCCATTGCAGACCACGGATTCAACGTCTTAAGAGTTCCCATGAGTGCCGAACTTCTTCTCCAGTGGAAGAACGGCGAATACCCCAGAGCAAACTACAACAATGCATATAACGAAGAACTCAACTCGATGAATTCGCTTGAGATCTTCGACTATGTTCTGTCTCTTTGCGAGCAGAACGGCATGAAGATCATCATTGATATCCATTGCGCGAAAACAGATGCTGCAGGACATAACTATCCTGTCTGGTATAACGGCGACATTACTGAAGATGATTTCGTTGAAGCACTTTCATGGTGTGCCGAAAGATACAAGAATAACGACACGATAATCGGATACGATCTGAAGAACGAACCTCACGGAAAAGCATCCGAGACACCTCATGCGATCTGGAACGATTCCGACAGTCCTGACAACTGGAAGAAGGTTGCAGAGCGTACAGGAAACGCCGTCCTTGATGCGAATCCCCATGCGCTGATAATCATTGAAGGAATTCAGATCTATCCGAAGGACATCAAGACTAATAATTTCGTATCGACTAATGACGATGACGATTACTACAACACCTGGTGGGGAGCAAACCTTATGGCAGTCAAGGATTATCCGATCGATTTCGGTTCTCCTGAACGCAACAAGCAGATAATCTATTCTCCTCACGATTACGGTCCGAGAGTATACGAACAGCCCTGGTTCCAGGGAGGATTTACATACGATTCGCTCATGGAAGATGCATGGTACGATTACTGGCTCTACATCCAGGAGGAAGGCATTGCACCGATCTTTGTAGGTGAGTGGGGCGGCTTCATGGAAGGCGATAATCTGAAGTGGATGGAGTACTTCAGACAGCTCATCGCAGAGAAGCATCTGCATCACACATTCTGGTGTTTCAATGCCAATTCCGGTGATACAGGCGGACTCGTAAAAGACGATTTCAAAACATGGGATGAAGAAAAATACAACTTCGTAAAAGAAGTTCTCTGGCAGACTGAAGACGGCGAGTTCATCGGTCTTGACCATGCAGTTCCGCTTGGTGTAAACGGCATTGCATTATCAGATTACACAGGCGTTAAGATCACACCTGCACCTCTTACTCCCGCTTCGGAAACAAAGGTTACCGAAGCAACGGATGCAAAAGAACAGACCACTGCAACAGAGACTTCTCCTGTACTTGTTGAAGAGACTGTCCAGGGCGGAAAATCCGCTACGGATGTTACAGTCGAGACGATCAGCAAAGCCGGTAAAGAACTCATAATCGTTGCAGTTGCTGTCGTAGTTCTTCTTATCATCATCATGGCTGCAAGAATAGCTGTTAAGCAGTTCGTCGATAAGAAGAGAGCAGCTGAAGAAGAGATTATTCTTGCCGATCCTCATGAACTTGAGGTTGACAAAGACAATAAAAAATTTAACAATACCGAAGATACATCGGGGGATATCTGATATGCCTTACACACTTTTCATTGATTTTGCAGATAACAAACAGATTGGTCCGTTCTTTATCGGTTTCGCGGCAATCATCTTTATCGGCATCGTAATTGCTTTAATCGCTTTCAGCATTTCCGATAAGCGCAAAGCAAAAAGCAAAAAGGATCTCGATCTGACGATAAAGCGCGAGAAAGTTATGGATAAAGTGGTCCGCAGAGAAAACGAACCTGCCAGGACCAAGACTGTTCACCAGGTAAAGCGTGAGACCAGAGACCCTGTTAAAAAGCAGGAACAGGAAGCAGCTGAAGCAGCTGCCGTAAGCAATACTCTTGTCGGCGGAACCAGTGAAGCACAGAGAGTGGAAAAGCACGCTGAAGATTACTACGGACAGCTCGGAATTTCTTCTAGAAGATCCAAGCAGCTCGACAAAGCCAAGGACAGAGCGATCCTCAACGGATATCTTCAGAAGTCCAATACGGCTCCCATCAGACCTGTATATTCAAATACACCCGGAGCTCGCCAGCAGCAGATGGATGAACTCAATTCTGACAGGGTCGGAGAAGAAGCAAACACTCCCGCACTCGTCATGGATTCCGCTGCTCCTTCAGCAGTAAGATACACTGATAATACATATCACCGTAACACAAGACAGAAGGCTATTCAGCTTAAGCGTCCTTCATCTTCCAGAGTTGTCCAGCCTGAAGAAGAGGATAAGACTTACGAAGGTGCTATCAGACCCGAGACAGGCACTGAAGTATCTAATGCTGAGGTCGATTTTGTTGCAACAGTTCCTGAAGAAAAACCGGACATTCTGAAGTCTGGTGAAGAGGCTATTATACCTGCCGCACAGGAAGCGGTTAGCGGTTTCGTTCCCGACGAAGAAGTACTTGAACAAAACTCACACGAAAACGCTGAAAACGCTTAATTCTCAGGCTTTCCTGACACCCTCAAACACTTGAAAATAAGGGCTTTGCGCCTTATAATTTTATTGTCTTCTAATATATTTAATTAGAAGTTGTGTGCTTTATTGGAGGAAATATAAATGACGGGTGGCTATTCGGGGCGCTTCTCGCTTAAATTCCTGTGCGCATTATTATGCGCATTTTTTGCTTTTTCAATTGCAATAAATTCCTTTGAATCTCACGATGTAAGAGCTGATGGTTGGGCTACGGCATGGTTTAACCCTCAATGGGATGATCAGGATGTTGGAGAGATCGGAATCAGTTCTTGGGGATTTAATTATGGCGATGTTATTCAAGTAACTATAGTTTCCGGAAATGAACTGACTTTTAGTGGAAGTTATGACGGAGATGTTAGCTGTATAACTGAAGGTGAGTATTTAGAAGTCAGATTCACATACACCGGGCAAAATGTCAGATTTGGTGTGCGCGGAACAAGTATTCACGATGCAAGACCTGAGGTAACTAACGTAGTTCTTTATCAGGCTTATGAACCTGACCCGACTCCTACTCCCGAACCCACAGCAACACCGGTTCCTACCAAAGCGCCTACAAATACACCTGTTCCTACAAACACGCCCAAGCCGGCACCGACTAAAGCCCCTGATCCGACAAAAGCACCAACAAAAGCACCTGATCCTACAAAAGCACCCGATCCTACAAGAGCGCCTGATCCGACGAGAGCACCTGCCCCTACAACTGCACCTACACAGGTCCAGCAGGAAACTCAGAATCAGACACAGGCAACTGTAGCTGCAGATACAACGACTGATACATCCGCAGATACTTCTGATGAGACAACAGAAGCAACTGAGAGTGCATCAGAAATGACGACAGCTACAACAGTCACTACTGTTTCAGTTGTTATGGCGACGGAAACTCCTACTGCTGGAGAAACTACTGTTGTTGATGAGATAGGAGCGTCTGAATCCGAAGAGACAAATGAGGACGGAACACCTGTTGTAGTTGCTCTTACAGCTACAGGCGGTGGTGGAAAAAAGGGACCCGGTAAGGCTTCCGTATGGAGCTGGCTTTGGATAGTTCTTATAATCATCGCAGGCGGTCTTGCTTATGTGAGATACAGATATCTTAAGAAGCAGGAGAAACTTGATGGTTCTGATCTTGCAATCGCATTTATTCCGGGCGTACCTTTCCTTGCCGAAAAGTTTTTCGGTTATCTGGGTCCAGTTAAGAGCATGAACACGACCGCACCGGCTGCTGAAAAGAGCTTTAATACAGCCAATGCCATGAAAGAGATCAAAGCAATGGAAACCTCTGAAAAGGGCATTGCCACAGGTACAAGAACTGCTGTTAAGACTGCTTCTGCGGAACCTAAGGCGGGTGCTCACAGAGTTCCAGCTCAGAATAGCAAGAAGGAACTTACAGCAGACCAATTCGCAGATCGCGAGAAAGCAAAGAAGATTCTTGAAGAGAGAAGAGCTGCGCAGGCTGCAAGAGTTGAAGCGATCAGAAAGAATGCCGAAGCAAGAAAAGCTGCTGAGGCAAAAAACGGTACCGCAAAGACATCCGCTATACGTCCCGGTTCGACGGCATCCAAAGAAACGGAATCTGCATCAACATCCGCTACACGTCCCGGATCCAAACCTGTAGAGAAAAACACTGCAAAACCGGTAGTGAAAGATACTGCAAAACCGATTGAAAAAACTGAATCAAAACCTACCGGTAAAATTGGTGTAAAATCTGAAGAGAAGACAACAGTTAAACCTGCTGAAAAACCAATAGAAAAGAAAGCAGAGAAGACTGTTGAAAAGCCTGTCGAAAAGAATGTGGAAAAAGCAACAGTAAAACCCGTTGAGCAGAGTACACCTGCCCAGCGTCCCGGCGGTTCAGTTGCGGCTGCCGGAAGCGTTGCAGCTGTTGCAGGAGATAAAAAGGAAAACACTACCGAAAAGAAAGAGAAGCCTATGGAAAACAATTTATCATCAGCTCCTCAGAATGGACCCGTTAAGCGTCCGAAGGCAGAGCTTACACCTGAACAGATTGCAGAACGTGAGAAGGCAAAAAAGCTTCTTGAAGAAAGAAGAGCTGCGCAGGCTGCAAGAGTAGAAGAAATCAGAAAAAATGCCGAAGCCAGAAAGGCTTTGGTTTTCGAGCAGGCAAAACTTGCAGAAGAAGCAAAAAGGATAGAGGAAGAAAAAAGGGCTGAAGAAGAGCGCCTTGCCAGAGAAGCCAAGAAGGCAGAAGAGGCAAGGATCGCCCAGGAAGCTGCAAAGGCGGCTGAGCTTGCAAGACAGGAAGAAGCAAGGAAAGCCGAAGAGGCTGCTAGAGCTGCTGCCATAGCAAAGGCACGTGCTGAGGCTATTGCCGAAGAAGCCAGAAGACTTCAGGAAAAGGCAAGAGCAGCTGAAATGGCAAGAAGAGAGGAAGAAGCCAGGAAGAGAGAAGAAGCCAGAAAGATCGAGGAAGAAAGAAGAGCCGAAGAGTTCAGAAGAGCTGAAGAGGCAAGATTAGAAGCTGAAGCAAGAGCTGCTGAAGAGGCTAAAAGAAGAGAAGAAGAAAGAGCTGTAGCAGAAGCAAGAAGAGCTGAACAGATAAGGCTGGCTGAAGAGGCCAGAAAGGTTGAGGAAGCCAGGAAAGCCGAAGAGGCAAGATTAGCAGAAGCGGCAAGACTGGAAGCTGAAGCAAGAGCTGCAGAAGAAGCAAGGAAGGCTGAGGAAGCAAGATCCCTTGCAGAAGCAAAGGCTGCAGAGCGTGCAAGACGCGAGGCTGCAGAAGCAGAAAGAGCAGCAGCTGCAGCAGCTGCCCAGGCTGAAGCAAAACTGGCTGAGGCACAAAGAGCAATGGAAGCTGCAAATGCGGCAAGAGAAGCAAAGGCCGAGATGAACAGGAAGCAGAGCAAGACATCAGCTTTCTTTAAAACAACCATGGCTACTTCAGACAATACGGCTATGCCGCAGATCTCAGCAATTTCCACTGCTGACGGATATAAAGAGGCTCTCGAAAACAATGCCGAGAAGAAGGCTAAGGCTGACGCATCGAAGGAAAAGAATCCTTACAACGCATATAAGGGCGGAATCCCGACAACAACCAAAGTTCCTGACGGATCGGCAAAAGCAGCTGATCGTGCAAGGGCATCTTCAAATGCCAACCAGCTTGGAACGATCCTCGCAGGACAGGCCAATAATGCCGGTAGACCTGTATGGTCAGCGCCCGGATCAAATGCTGCTCCGTTCAAGGAGAGCAATGAAGCAAGAAAAGAAAGGATCCGTGAGCAGCAGAAAAAGATTGCTGAAGAGAAGGCAAGGAAAGAAGCTGAAGAAGAGAAGGCGAGAAATCCTCAGCCGAGTTATGCTGACACTGCAAAAACACGTAAATCCGCATTTTTCGACAGAGGTTATACAAAACCTGAGAATACGAATAATGAATCAGAAGATCAGTCATCTGCATATGGCAGAATAGTACGTCCGTCTGCTATAGTAGATAAAGAACGTGAGTTTAGTAAGACTCCTACGGCTCCTGCTATGGGTACTGATGTTGAAGGCAACAGACCTCCGATCATGGATCCTAAGGCCGGCGTGGTTCCTACGGCATTAAAGCCGAAGCCCGGTTTTAAGGCAGCTGACCCGAACGGATCGTCTAACAACTGACGAAGACTTTTCAGGGGGATAATAACTATGAAAAGATCTAAGAAACCATTAACTTTTGTTGCTGTCGCAGCAAGTATCGGCGCACTCAGCCTTGGGCTTGAGGCATGCGTTTACGGACCTCCGCAAGGGCCTATTGAGACCAATGTTTACGGACCTCCGCCG
Source organism: Oscillospiraceae bacterium (assembly GCA_902787975.1). Classification (GTDB taxonomy): domain Bacteria; phylum Bacillota; class Clostridia; order Saccharofermentanales; family Saccharofermentanaceae; genus Saccharofermentans. Next base: position 45,815 of record CADAIP010000011.1, on the reverse strand, counting down.
GAACCTGCGATTACAGAGACAGTAGAGACAGAGGAAGAGACAAAAGCTACCAAAGATGAGAAGCCCTCAGCTCCTTCGGATAACGATGAAGTAGTTGTATACGGACCTCCTTCTGATCTTGTAGACGGACCGGAAGAAGATGTTTACGGTCCTCCGCCGGAAGTCGAAGAATAATGTCTGTGGATACAAACGAAGCCAAGAAGGTATATCTCGACAGAAAAGCTGAAGAACGTGCAAGGCTTTTCAAGGATCCCGAGCTGATATATCTGTTTTTCGAATTGACCAGAAGCTGCAATGAAAAGTGTTTTCACTGCGGAAGCAGTTGTGCGCCCGGATTGGGACATGGCCCTTCTGTTGAAGAGTTCAAAGCAGTATTGGATGACGTCAAAGAACACTTTGATCTGAAAAAACTCCAGCTCTGCATTACCGGCGGCGAACCGCTTTTATATCCCGGTTTTGCCGAGCTTTTGGGCTATGCACATGAGCAGGGTTTCCGCTGGGGCATGACGACAAATGCGACGCTCATAACTGAAGACGTTGCAAACATGCTCGCTGATACCGGCATGGGTACGGTATCCGTAAGTATCGACGGACTCCGCGATACACACGACAGACAGAGAGGCCTTAATGGCGGTTACGACAAGGCAATGAGAGGAATCCAGAATCTCATTGACCGCAAGGCTTTCAGACACATCCAGGTAACGACAGTAGTTAATCACAAGAATATCGGCGAACTCGATGAGCTCTTTGAGATCATGGATTCGATCGATCTTGATTCATGGCGTGTAATCGGAATCGAACCGATGGGAAGAGCCTTGGATTATCCCGATATGCTCCTTACGCCTGATGACCAGAGATATCTGTTTAACTTCATCCGCGAAAAGCGTGAGCAGGGCATACCAGTAAATTACGGCTGTTCGCACTTCTTAGGTCTTGAATACGAAAGAGACGTAAGAGACTGGTTCTTCTATTGCGGTGCAGGTACGCACACTGCAGCTATAAGGATCAACGGCGACATCACTGCATGCCTTGATATTGAGGACAGACCTGAATTTGTACAGGGAAACATTGCTAAAGATAAGTTCAGTGACGTATGGTTTAACCGTTTCCAGGTTTACAGAAAACCTTTGTCTTCACTCTGCAAGGAGTGTCACGACTGTGAGTGGGAGAAGTGGTGTGCCGGCGGTTCCAGACACAGCTTCGACTACGATAACAACAAGCAGAGAGTCTGCTTTAAGAACGTTCTCTTTTAATAATTTTATAGAGAGTGTATCATTAAAAGTACCGAACTTCTTTCCGGGAGAAGCGTTTAATGCACCAGAAAATCGCGATAATAACAGGCAGTTCATCAGGTATAGGAAAAGCTTTTCTTGAGCTTGTTGCAGGCGATAACGGTGAGTATTTCAAGTCACCTTTTGATGAGATCTGGGCAGTGGCAAGACGCAAGGATGCATTAGATGAGATCGCGTCATCCGTTGGCGGCGGCAGGGTCGTTCCTATTGTTGCCGACCTCTCCGATAACTCAGGAATCAAAATAATCGAAGACAAGCTCAAGGCAGAAGAGCCCGAAGTCGGACTTCTCATTAATTCTGCCGGCATGGGAATAAAGGGTGCTGTCATGAGCAAGTCAGCGCAGGCCCTTGATGACACCATCAGGATCAACTGCAGCGCATTAAGCCGGATGATGAGGATCACGGCTCCCTATATGAAGCCCGGCGAAAACGGCCGCGCAAAGATAATCAACATAGCATCATCAGCAGGATTCCTTCCCCAACCCGGCTTTGCATGTTATGCGGCCAGCAAGTCTTATGTAATCTCGTTTTCGAGAGCAATGGGCACAGAGCTTAAATCAAAGGGCGTAGACGTTATGGCGGTATGCCCGGGTCCTGTTGCGACTGATTTCCAGAGAAGGGCAACGGAAGGAAAAGAAGCTGATTTTACGGGCTGGCGCAAGAACTTCGTGATCGATCCTGTAAAGCTTGCAAAGAAGTCTCTTAGAGCTTCCGTAAAGGGCAGAAAGATGCTCGTATATCCGTTTTCACAGAAGTTATTACACCTTGCTTCAAAGATAGTCCCCACATCGTGGATACTGGCTTTCATGGGCAATGGCGTAAATGAATAAACAACATCAGAAGGGGTGATCTTAATGCAGAAGAAGAAGAAAATCGAACCGACATTCGGCAGCATTTTCAGAGCAGTAGAAGAGAAGGCTAAGAAAACATCTTTTCTTCAGGATACGGCTACGCAAATTACTTTGAACGGTAATCTCGACAATCTTCCTTTATATGTGAAGATCGAAGACGGAAATGCTGAAGTGGCTCCTTACGAATACATCAATGCACCGTTCTATATTGATGCCGATGCGGATACATTTGCATCTGTCCTGAACGGAGATAAGGACTTTGTTGTTGCCGTATCTCAGGGCAGCATTACTATCAACGGAGATGCCGCACAGGCCCTGGTATTCTGCTCCAAGCTCTTCTGATAGCCAGACCCGCGTTTGATATAATTTAAGCGTATGGCAACTATACTTAACGGCATTTTCAAAGATAAGATGGTGTTCCAGTGGGGCGCAGAACTTCGTGTGTTCGGATGCTGTGATACGGACTGCAACATCAGAGCCGCTTTGTTTATGGATGGAAAAGAGATCTCCTCCAGCACCAGCCATACTGAAGAAGACGGGAGCTTTCTTGTTTGTCTTGATCCGGTTGATGAACCCGGCGGACCTTATGAACTGAGGGTCTATGAAGCTGATGAAGAAGCCTGTGTCATCACGGATGCTTATGCCGGAGAAGTCTGGCTTGCAGCCGGCGGCGGCAACATGGAATATCCGCTCAAGCGTTCCGAGTTTGCAAGATTCATCATCCGCCAGATCGGCAATCCTGAGATAAGGTATTACAAGGTTCCCACATTCGGTCATCTTAATGAGGATCAGGCTTATGCTGAAGTAATCTCGGAATGGGTTGATATCAACAGTGAGACTGCTGGCAACATCAGTGCAGTTGCTTTCTATTTTGCAAGAGAGATCGAATCCAGAATCGATGCCAAGATAGGAATAATCCAGTGCTGTTCAACCAGATCCACGATAGATAACTGGCAGAGCGTTGAATCCCTGCTTTCCACAAAAGAGGGAAGGCAGTACATAAAAGACTTCGATGATGCTTGTGCAGAGCTGACTCCTGAAGAGTTTGACAAGGCTGAAGCAGAATTCAATGAGGCATACGCAAAATATCAGGCACAGCTTGACGAAGCTCTTGAGGAAGATCCGTGGATGACATATCCGGAAGCTGATCTTAAGCTCGGTCCTGCACCATGGCCGGCACCAGTAGGACCAAAGTCTGCAAGACATCCGGGTGCAGTTTTCGAGGCCATGATTTTAAGAATTGCACCTTATACATTAAGAGGAGTTATCTTCTATCAGGGTGAGGCTGATACGGACGGACACCAGAATGAATACGGACATGTTTTCGAGTCCATGATCAAGGAATGGCGCGAAGTGTTCTTTGATGACCAGTTGCCGTTCATTTTCTGCCAGCTTCCGATGTATATCTCTAAACAGCGTAAGTATATGGATTACGACGATATGTCCTGGCCGCTTCTTCGCGAACAGCAGCAGATCGTTGCTATCGATATGCCTAAAGTTTATATGGCAGTTACCGTTGACTGCGGTGAATTCAATAACCTTTTCCCGTCTGACAAGAAGACCCCGGGTGACAGGCTTGCGCTTCTGGCTGAGAAATTCGTATACGGCTTTGAGCAGGTCGATGCGGTTTCTCCGTTCATCATTGATGCCAGAAGGGGTGAAGGTGTTGAGATCTCGTTTGGCGGTGACTACATGATCCTCAATCTTACTGCGGGATTCGGTCCTGACGATTCGGGATTCGAAGTTGCAGGTGACGACGGCAAGTTTTTCCCGGCTGAAGCGAATGTCGACTTTGACGGTAAGACAGTCCTTCTGTCCTGCCCGTACGTCGAGTTCCCTTCGAAAGTAAGATACGCATTTTTCTCATACGGTCCGACCCCTCTGCATGCGCAGAACGGTCTCACCGCAACACCGTTTCAGGTAAGGATAGATAAAGATCTAGGCGGAGCATAATATGAACATAGCTTTTTTTACACGTCCCAAACAGGAAATTACTTATCTCTATTCAGACTTCACGGTAAGGCAGGCGCTCGAAAAGATGCACAGCAGCTCTTATATGGCCGTGCCCGTATTAGACCGTGAGGGCCACTATATCGCTACCATAAGCGAGGGTGATCTTCTTTGGTTTATCGTAAAAGGCGAGGGCGGAGAACCGCATACAATGGCGATAGAGAGCTTAGAGCAGTTTAAGCTTACTGATGTCGGACTCAATACCCACAAAAACCAGCCGGTATCGATCAGCTCATCTATTGAAGATCTGATAATAAGGTCGATGGAGACTAACTTCGTACCGATAACAGATGACCGCGGAATATTCATTGGAATCGTTACCAGAAGGTCGATCATCAAACACTATTACGAGAAAAACATACTGCCGCGTGAGTGATCACACGGCAGTTATCTTTAGTCTTGTTGCAGTGGGGAATTATACCACGTCTTCGTCTGTAAGTATCTCACCGTCAAGCACTCTGTCTATGAGATCCTGACCCTGGACAACTGTGCTGTAGTAAGGATATGTGACGTAGAGTTCTTCCCACGGAGCGGAGTAAGTGTAGTCCATTCCGCCCCATCCTGTTACGGCATATGACTGGATATTCCATGTGGAGAAGTCATTGAGCTGCATCTTTACGAGTGCATCGATCTCGTCAGCTTCCATATTGGTTACGATGTATCCGTCAAGATCTTCCAGGATCATCTTGTAATTTATGATGAGCGTAGGAGAGGATGTGACCTTATTGAACATCGCTTTTATAAGACGCATCTGGTTTTGTCCGCGCATGTTGTCACCTTCTGCAAAGGCATAACGCTCACGCGCATAAGCAAGCGCTTCAGATCCGTTCAGAGTGATCACTCCTTCTTCATAGTAGTAGTCAGGATTGTTGTAGGACGTAAACGAACAGGGGTTATCAATCGTAACTCCGCCTATGTCATCTACAAGTTTCTCAACGCCCGTAAAGTTGATCTGAATGTAGTAGTTGATATCGCAATCGTAAAGATTCTCAAGACCCGTGATGGAACAGTCTACTCCATAGAGGCCAAGATGGGTAAGTTTGTCTTCGGTGCCTGAGCCAGATCTCGGATTGGGAATGAAGTAGTCTCTCGGTGTGTTAAGGAGAAGGATCTGCTTGGTCTGGGGATTTACGACCATCAGGATATTGACATCGCTTCTTTCCGTTGCAAAGTATTCTTCTCTTGTGTCAGAACCGCTTATGTAAATGATGAAAGGATCCATCTCAATGTTTTCTACAGAACTTGTGGCAGGCTTGATCTCAACCGGCTTATCGTAGTTGCCATAAGGGTTGTTGGCTTCGGCTGCTGTAAGTTCGGGAGTGGAGATCTTGATCTCAGCGATCAGCTTTGTGTACTCAGTCCAGTTTGAGAACAGAGATGTTTCTTTAAGAAGCTTGATATTGGTCTCGTTGAGGACAGCTACTTGGATGTCTCCGTGATAGAAGTCTATTCCCATGAGCGAAAAATTCTTGTAGTCGCTAACACTGATCTGCGGACCGAGTTCATCCTTGATCTTTGTAACTGCTGCAAAAGAAGCAGGACCGTCGTTGCCTCCCACGACACCGAACTTAAGATCTTTGCAGTCAGAAAGGCTCGTGGCCGTGCTGGTGCTGAGAACGTATACATTCATTACTGCAGCCACGTCTTCGGCTTCTTCTGTAACCTGTGTTGTAGGTGCGGTTATGTTCTCGATCGTATCATCGACCGTGCCGAAGATATTGCCGACGTAAACCGCTGTGACCGTCATGACGGCTGCAAGGACAATGCCTGTGAATCTTCTGAAGTTTTTGGCTAAGTTTTCTTTTTTTCCTGCAAACAGGAGGAGAGCACTGATGACCAGGAATAACGCAAGGATACCTGCTGTTGCGGCGAGTATCCATGCAGGGAACATGCCGAGTTTATTTGCGTTGTAGAAAGCAAATCCGGAAGTCAAAGCCTGGACGAGAAGCACGAATCCTCCAACGAAGCTCCATTTGAGAGTGAGCTTTTTACGGGCGATTCGTTTTTCCTCTTCAATCTTTTTCTTTGCTGAATGCTTCATGTATATTCCTGTTCCAGGCAGGTAATCAGATTGGTTCTGCTGCTGCCCTCTTATTCTTGCGGCGCAGTTTGCGGTTTAATTTTTTTGTTTCTTTTATTTCCTGTTTTACGGGTTCATAGTCTTTAAGATCAAGCATCTCGGAGAGCATTGCCACATCATTCTTGTAGCGCGAAGACATGATGAGTTCGAGCCTTCTGTCTTCGGTGCGGATCCTTAAGAATCTGGCGCACTGCTCCATGTAGACCTGCTTGTCATCATGCTTTTCGCGGAGTTCGCTCCATGAGATGATATATGGCTTGCGGATGAGCCTGTTATAGATGAGGTCGATCTTATCGCCATCTTTAACGAGCCAGACTCTTGAACGCTTTGCCAGACGGGCAAAGCCGTGGAATGTATAAACCGACATTGCGAGCTGCATCATCGGATAGAGCTTGCGGATCTTTCTCGGAACATGCTTTTCGACTCTTGATATGCGCTCGTTGCGCTTGAAGATCTTTCTTAATACCGTGTATACATAGATGTCCTTGTAGTACTGTGAAACACGCTTAAGAATCCTGAAAAGTATTACACCCGCGATTGCAAGATGGATGCTTACGATGAAGCTTACGACAGGCGCGAAGATCTGGAGGACAATGAGGATCATGTGGATGAATGCCTTTATGATCTGCCAAATAAGGCTCGTGCCCTTGACCGGGATCGCAGCTACGATGACTTCCCAGTTGTCCATGCATGTATATGTGCAGTAGTAGATTATTGTAATCGCGATTATCGTGATGCCTGCAAGAATATATGAACCGACTCCTGACACCTGCATTTTGTCCGGTTCAGCGAAAAGTGTCACCGTGTGGGATACAATGGGCGCTGCACCTTTAACTCCCGGAGGATCTGCTTCCAGTGCCTCGGTTGTAACGAACGGAAGGAGCGTAATGCCCACCGTGCAGATATATCCGACAAATTTATCGAGCTTATCGATGGTCTCTTCGGACACCATCTTTGATTCTGCAAATGAGTGGATTACTATCAGTATTGTAGCAAGCAGCGTAAGGAAAACTGCCGCATAGGGATTTGCGATCGGGAGTTTTCCGACTTCTCTTATGATCGGAATGCCATTCAGAAAATCTGCTATGTTGCAGAGCGTGACGGAATCGGGTTGATATATTGCCGCATTCTCAAAAGCTCCCAGAATAGCCAAAACCGCCATAGTAGCTGACGGATTGATCGAAGCTGTAACGGCGGTTGAAAATGCACCTGCATAGAATGCGAGATCTGTTGCAAAAGTAATGGTATCGGGTTCATGTAAAGGCGTGAACCCGGCAGCCAGGCTGACCATTGGTATCAGGGCAACACACATGATTGCAACAAGCGCGCCGGTTGCCCGTCTCATGTGGGTCTTTTTCAAATCAAGGCTCATACTTTTTTCCTCTCCTTATCAGTGCGGTAAAGATTAAGTCTGTCTGACAGGTTACCCCTTTATACCTTATTTATGGTACAAAACACAAGCAAAAGTACAAATATCTTTTAGTAATGAGTAATTAAAGTGTAATAGTGACCGGAATAAATGGTGCATAAACCAATAGCAACGCAATAAAAAAGGAATGTCCCAATTTGAGACATTCCTTTCATTAACTCTTTAGTCATCCTAAGAAAAGCTGAAGATCAGAATCCGTAGTTTGTGACACCGATCATCTTCTCAAGTTCGTTAGGATCATAGGTAGCATCCATAGCTGTCTTTCTTGTGATGAGACCAAGGTTAACGAGTCTCTGGAGATCGCTGTTGAGTGTGTGCATGCCCTGGAGACCGGAAGACTGGATGGTGGAAGGGATCATCTGGATCTTATCTTCAAGAATAAGGCTCTTGATGGCGCTTGTGCCTACCATGACTTCTGTTGTAAGAACACGGCCGTTACCGTCAGATGTAGGAAGGAGCTGCTGTGAGATTACGCCGCGGATACTTGCTGCGAACTGTGAGCGGATCGTATCCTGCATGTCGCTGGGTGAACCGTCGATGATTCTGTTGATGGTCTGTGCAGCGCTCTGTGTGTGGAGAGTTGAGAGGACGAGATGGCCTGTCTCTGCTGCGGTAATTGCAGCTGAAATGGTCTCGAAGTCACGCATCTCACCAACGAGGATGATATCCGGGTCTTCACGGAGAGCTGAGTGGAGAGCATATGCGAAAGAATTTACGTCACGGCCGATCTCACGCTGGTGGATCATCGCACGGTTGTGAGGATAGATATACTCGATAGGATCTTCGATAGTGATAACGTGCTTTGCAACATTCCTGTTGATGTAGTCAACGATAGCTGAAAGTGTTGTGGACTTACCGGAGCCCGTAGGACCTGTTACAAGGATGATTCCGTTATTTGCCGTAGCAAGTGACTTGATTACTTCAGGAAGTCCCAATGCTTCAAATTCAGGGATTTCTCCCATGAGGAGACGGATGCTGCAAGCGAGGTTGTTACGCTGGTGGTAAACATTGGCCCTGACTCTGATTCCGTTGTCTATCATTCGGCCGACATCTACGTCTTCGCCTGCTTCAACACGAGCGATCTCGTCAGGTGTAAGGATCGTATAGATCATCTCCTGAGCTTCTTCTGCAGTAGGGCGCTCATCAAGGATGTGGAGCATTCCGAATCTTCTTATAGCGAGATTGGTGCCCTGCGTAATATGCACGTCGGAGCATTCGCGCTCAATAGCGTACGTCATCAGTTCTTCAAAAGTCATATGGATTACCTCCGCCAATAAAAGTAAAAGATGAATAAATTATAATGTAAAACCAATGTATTTGATATGGTATTTTACAATATCAAGCGGCTGCCAAATGTGAGTTTTACCCGCAAAATTTGGAATGGTTTATTGACTTTTAATTTATTATCGATATTATTGGCATAGACTCTTGTGAGTCATATTTTTTGGTCATGCTGTTCACAAAAATAATAAAGGTAGCTGTTCATGAACGTCGTTGAATCGGACATTTTGAAATCTTTGCTGAACAAACCGTTTGTAAACCAGAGGGTTTTGTCTGAGGCCACAGGCTATTCTTTGGGGAAAGTGAATGAGACCCTCAAAGCCCTTAATGCAGATGGATATCTGAACAATCTGAACCAGCTTACCGGTAAAGCGGAATCCCTTATCGCTAAAAATTCCCCAAGGAACGCGATAATACTCGCAGCAGGTTCCGGAATGCGAATGGTTCCCGTGAACATGTCATTCCCGAAGGCTTTGCTCGAGGTAAACGGTGAGAGACTTATCGAGCGCCTCATAAACCAGCTTCACGAGGCCGGCATAAATGACATTACGGTAGTTGTCGGTTTCATGAAGGAAAGCTTCGAATACCTGATCGATAAGTTTGGCGTAAAACTTGCCGTTAACAGCGATTATTTCAGAAAAAACAATCTCCACACATTAAATCTCGTACGCAATAACATAAACAATACTTATATCGTGCCCTGTGATATCTGGTGCGCGAAAAATCCTTTCGGCAAAGTTGAACTCCATTCGTGGTACATGCTCAGCAATCAGATTGCACCTGAAAGCATCGTCCGTGTCAATAGAAAAAATGAGATCGTAGTAGACCGTAAGAGCGGCAAGGGCAACGAGATGGTCGGAATCGCATATCTCATCGAGCCTGAATCAGAAGTTGTTAAAGAGAACCTGAAGCTCATGGACGAGACTTATCCGAATGATTTCTGGGAAAGGACCCTGGTTAATAACGATAAGCTGATCCTTGCTGCCAAAATGATCGACAGCAATGAATATGTCGAGATCAATACATACGAACAGCTCAGGAACACGGATTCCAAATCCAGCCAGTTAAAATCAGATGCCATCCGCACGATCTCCGAAGTTTTCGGCTGCAAAGAAAATGAGATCACCAATCTTGAAACACTGAAAAAAGGAATGACTAACAGGTCGTTTGTATTCACCGTAAAGGGTTCAAAGTATGTTATGAGGATCCCGGGTGAAGGCACTGATAAGCTGATCGACCGTAAACAGGAAGCAGAGGTTTACAATGTAATCTCAGGTCTTGATCTCAGCAATGAGCCTATCTACATCAATCCCGATAACGGATATAAGATCACTGATTTTCTCGATTCGATAAGAGTATGCGATCCTGCTTCCGAATCCGACATAACACGCTGCATGAAGAGGCTCCGTGAATTCCATGATCTGAAGTTATCAGTTAACCATTCATTCGATATTTTCGGGCACATTGAATTTTATGAATCATTAAGAGAGGGCAAGTCCTCAGTATATGGCGATTACAACGAGACAAAGGCAAATGTTTATAAGCTGCGTTCTTTCGTTGACAGTCTCAAAAAAGACCTGTGCCTGACACACATCGATGCCGTACCCGATAACTTCCTTTTCTTATCCCGCGATGGAGCAGACAGTAAGGTTTTGCTCATTGACTGGGAATATTCAGGTATGCAGGATCCGCATGTTGACATAGCGATGTTCTGCATATACAGCCTTTACAATAAGCAGGAATGCGACCACCTCATTGACCTGTATTTTGAGGGCAACTGTGATGTTGAGACGAGAGCAAAGATATACTGCTACATCGCAATGTGCGGACTTCTCTGGTCCAACTGGTGCGAATATAAGCAGATGTTAGGTGTGGAGTTCGGTGAATACAGCCTCCGCCAGTACCGTTACGCAAAAGAATACTTCAGATATGCAAAAGAACTTATCGGAGGTAAATACGGAATTGAGTGACGGAGTGAATACAGTTAAGAGAGCTGTCATAATGGCTGCCGGCATCGGAAAGAGAATGCAGCCAGTGACTTTTGACATACCCAAACCACTGATAAAGGTTAACGGAACCAGAATGATCGATTCCGTAGTCAGTGCGTTAAGAAATAACGGCATCAACGAGATCTATGTTGTCGTCGGTTACCTTAAGGAACAATTCTATAAGTGGGCAGAAGAGTCAGGCGTGACTCTTATCGAGAATCCTTTTTATGACACATGCAACAACATCAGTTCGCTTTATGCCGCGCGTGAACATCTTGAAGACAGCATCATCCTGGACGGTGACCAGATCATCTATAACGGGAAGATACTGGAACCTCATTTCACATTATCCGGCTATAACGCAGTATGGAGTGAAGGCCATACTGATGAGTGGCTCATGGAAGTTGAAGACGGCGTGGTAACTTCCTGTTCCAGAACAGGCGGCGAGCGAGGATGGCAGTTATACAGCGTATCAAGATGGAGCGCTGAAGACGGCCGTACACTTAAAGAACTTCTTGAACTCGAATTTGAGACAAAGAAAAATCACGATGTTTATTGGGATGATATTCCTATGTTCCTTCATCCTGACAGGTTCAGACTTGGAATCAGGATAATGAACCGTGAGGACATCCTTGAGATCGACAGTTTTGAAGAATTGGCAGAAATTGATCCACATTATAAAAACACAGAGGAGAGTTGTTATGGCAGGTAAAAGCGTTGCGAAAGAAGTGAGCAAAAGGAAGATCGATCCGTTTACGACATTCATTCCTTTCGGCTGTATTCTTATCTTGTGCGCATATTTCATTATCGCACCTGAGAATTCCACAGCTGCATTGGAAGTGATCAGAAGCTTTTTGGGAGACAGGTGCGGAGTATACTATCTCATTATCGGTTTGGGATTCTTCCTTGTATCTTTATGGCTTGCGTATTCGAAAATCGGAAAGATCACGATCGGTAAACCCGGCGAAAAACCGAAGTATGGTTTCTTCTCATGGGGTGCGATGGTGTTCACATGCGGTCTTGCATCCGATATCCTTTTCTACTCTTTCTGTGAGTGGATCTACTACTACGAAGAACCCCATGTTCTGGCAATGGGTGACATTAACGAGTGGTCAGCAACATTCCCGCTTTATCACTGGAGCCTTATCCCGTGGAGCTTCTATGCTGTTCTCGCAGCTGCTTTCGGTTTCATGCTTCACGTAAGAGGCTGCCACAAGCAGAAGTATTCAGAAGCATGCAGACCTATCCTCGGCAAGCACACTGACGGTGTTCTCGGTAAGGTAATCGATATCCTTGCAGTTATCGCTCTCATCGCAGGTACAGCAACAACCTTTTCGATCGCTACTCCATTGCTTTCAATGATCCTCACAAACCTCTTTGGCATTGAAGCATCTAAGTATGTATCTATCGGAATCCTCATCGTAGTCTGCGGAATCTATACTACATCAGTAATGAACGGTCTTAAGGGCGTTAACATGCTCTCCAAGATCTGCATGATCTTATTTGGAATAATCCTTGCTTACGTATTCATCTTCGGCGGAGAAGCAAGATTCTCCATCGAGACTGGTGTTACATCACTCGGCAGCATGGTCCAGAACTTCTTCGGGCTTTCAACATGGACAGACGCGACCAGAACTGAAGCAGGCTTTGCACAGAACTGGACGATCTTCTACTGGGCATACTGGATGGTATGGTGCGTAGCTGCTCCTTTCTTCATGGGCATGATCAGTCGCGGAAGAACGATCAAGCAGGTAATCATGGGATCTTACATCTTCGGTACAGCAAGTACATTGATCTCATTTATCGTACTCGGTAACTTCGGTCTCGGCCTTAAGGTTCACGGAAGATTCGATGCTGTAGCTCAGTATCATGCAAACGGTGACGATCTCTATCAGACCATCATTGACATCATCCACCAGCTTCCTTTGGCACCTGTGTTCCTTGTAGTACTTGCTCTCGCAATGTTCGCTTTCTACGCAACATCTTTCGACAGCATCACGATGGTTGCTTCAAACTACAGCTACAAAAACATAGAAGGTGAAGAGACAGCAAGCAAGAAGATGAAGCTCTTCTGGGCAGTACTCCTCATCATGCTTCCTATTGCATTGATCTTCTCAGAAGGAACAATGGCTAACCTTCAGACGGTATCCATCATCGCTGCTTTCCCGATAGGAATCGTAATGATCCTGATCGTCGCAAGCTTCATCAAGGATGCCAAAGCCCAGATCGGGGAAGGTGCGGAAAGTGCCGCTGCTCCTGAGGGCAAAAAGAAGAAATAACCTTAAGGTTAAATCCTTAATTAATTCAGAGGCTGTCTCAAAGCAGATGAGGCGGCCTCTGATCATTTGATATGGATTAAGTTTTGTATCAGTGATCGCCGTTGTATTCCCAGGCATCAGGGTCATAGGGACAGCCTTCGAATGTGTACCAGGAACCCGGAAGGAATTGATTTCCGTTGTTGATATCTGTCTCGATAATGCTCGAGAAGAAGACGGTCTGCGGACCGTACTTAGGATCGGAATTAATGGGATTGCCTGTGAAAGGATTTGTGGGATTATCGATGATGCCTGAAGTTGCAAGCGTCGGTGTATCACCGTTGGTCATGAACTCTTCTGATACCGTAAATCCGGTTGCGTTGAAGTCTTTGACCATAACAACGGGCATAAAGTATTCCATATCCATGTCGCCGCACTTGATATCGAAGTGATCAAGTCCTCTTCCGTGATCGGAAACAAGTATGATCCTCGTATTGTCGTAGACACCGTTTTCGCGCAGATAATCAAACCACTTTCCGAGCTGGATATATGTGGCCATGTTTGCGTGATATGCTGTCATCTGGTCTTCATTGGTTACTCTCATCGTTCTGCCGTCAATCGTGAAGCGTGAGACCATAGCGGCATCATAAGCGGTGTTGTCGATGTTTAATGCGGGAATATATTCAGGTTCCTGCAGCAGGCAAGGTTCGTGAGCCGCATCGTTGGACATCATGAGGAATGTGTTTTCATTACCGTCGCTGATCTCCGTTATGTTTGGCAGATTGGTAAGAACCGAATATGCCTGGAGGAAAGGATCATCGTAGCCGGTACTCTTTGAGATGCCGTCCATTGTCTGTGTGAGGGACAGCTGGTCTTCGATATCATTTGCGGATGCATTTCCGGATATTGCTTCATTATAAAGACCGTCGTCGTAGATCGTTTCCTGAAGCAGGACAGGGGAGATCTTCATTAAGGAATAGCAGAAGAAATTTCTGTCACGGATATCTTTAAGGCGTCCTGATATTGAAGCAGTATCGACGCCTTCGATTGCATCGGAATAGTTGAAACGGCCGTCTGTGTTGAAGCAGTTGAATTCCGGATGGTCATCAAAGACTGAAAGGTCAGGTGTCCACAGATAACCTGCATATGTAGGATCGCAAATGGTAACCGTATATCCTGCATCTCCGAAGATAACAGGCATTACTTTTAATGCTTCGTTGTGCTTGCTCTCAAGGCTTAACTCGTCTCTCTCGTTAATGCGTTCGGGAGTGTAATCATAACCGCCGAACAAAGCGGGAGCGCCTGTATTCGTGAACGCTCCGTAAGAGATGGAGTTCTTATAATATGTGAAGCCGTCAAACTGTTCTACAAGTTCAGGATTCTCGTTAAAGATATAAGGGATTTCAGTTCCGACTGCTCTGTCGAGCATAAGGACAATTACGTTCTGTCCGTTTTTGCTTAAGGGGATAACGGGGATATCATCAGCAGAAGAAGAACTAATGAAGTGATAAGCACTATATGTATCCCAGTCTTTATATGAATTGAGAAGTCCCATTCCTCCTACGGCAAGAACGCCTGCGGCAAGAACGATATTAAGTATCTTGGGAAGTTTTGCGTATACGATCGCGAAAACAACGGCAACCAGGATTACTGCGGCTATGTTGATCAGATAATCAGCAATTCCGAATGACGGCTTTTTCTCATACTGGAGAGTGGATGACAGGATACCGAGTTTTGTACCAAAGAGTATGTAATCGACTGTGGCAACTCCGCAGAAGATCCAGATCCCTTTGCAGAAAGCGGCCTTGATCTTATCGCTCATGAAGAAGTAGAAAACACTGCCCCACAACACAAAACTTCCGAAAGAAAGCAGCATGGCATTTACTGTGTACATGCAGGGATTGATAGGCTGGAATCCGTCGATGAACTCATAGATCGAAGCGTGGATGACAGAAGACGGGATAAGAAGTCCGGTGAGAGTGGCTATAAAGACTGCTCCCAACAGGAATACCTTCTTATCTTTCTTAACGGGCTTTTCCTTAACGGCCATCTTGCTCTTGATAAGTCCTGAAACAAGCGGAAGCGCGAGCATTACACAGCCCATTGCAAGAAGCGTTTTCTGTCTTGCGTCCAGATCGTTTCTGATGAGTGTAAGAACAAGAATTACCGCGCCGCAGATTGCGAGAACGATGCCAAGGGCCTTCTTAGGATCCTTAAGCTTGTAGAATATATTCTTAACGAGTGAGAAAACGTTATTAAGCAGCCAGTAGAAAACAAGTCCTGAAGGTGAGTTGTAGAGCAGTACAAGGAAGACTGCCGCAAGACCGTATACCTGGATCTTTTCCTTAACGGGATGTCCCTTTGTGTAGATGATTCCTGATACAACGTTGATAAGCGTCATAAGGATAGGGAGGATGTTTACCGGGAAAGAGCCGATCATGAAAGTGGCATCTTCTTTTCCGAGATCTGATATGAAACCGAATGACATTCCCTGAAGACTCTGCATTCCTGACAGGAGGTTATATGCCGCGATAAAGAACGGAACCTGCAGAAGGAGTGATATGGAACTCTTAAGTGCATAGATCGGCTTATAGTGATTTATGCGGTAGTATTCCTGGAGCATGAAGAAACGCTCATCACCTTTGAATGTGCGCTTGATCTGCTTGATCCTTGAGGCCATTTTGGCCTGGATATCACGCTCCTCAGCCTGAAGTTCATCCGCACGCTTGTAAAGCGGAAGGACAAGGAAGTTAACAGCCAGACTTAAGAATATGATCGATAAACCTTCATTGCCGATGATCTTGTTGGCAATGGTGAATATAATCTCAAACAGGAGTTCAAGAGGAGATATTATAAGCGTGTAAAGTGCAGACAGAAAGGTCATTGTTTCTTGCCATTCTTTCTCTGCTTTTTGTTATTCTTTCCGCTCTTCTTTGAAGACTGGGAAGCTTCTTCCTTAGCTTTCTTTGCGACAACCTCGTTGTATTCTTTCATGACGAAATCAACGCATCTCTTAGTGCCTTCGCCGATGTTGACCCATGTCTGCGCGCGGGCTTTGTCACGGCCTTCTTTGAAAGAAGAATCCTCAATGCATCTGTCGATGAGGTTCTTGATGTCTCCAACGTTTTCATCTGTAAGTTCGATGCCGAGTTCAGGAAGGATCGAGAATGTCCAGAGAGGTTCATCGATCCATGAAGCATCATAAGGATTAATGTCGAATTTAGCGTTGGTGTAGATGACGGGTTTATCGAATACGAGAGAGAAATCAAAGATAACACCGGAGAAATCAGAGATAAGAATGTCTGATTCCATAAGGACATTGAAGTTGTCATTGTCCCTGTTCCATGTAACCTTTGTATCGTCATTGTATTTAGACATGAGTTTGTCTATCATCTCTTTCTCAGATGAAAAAGACTGGGGATGAGGTCTTATTATGATCTTATATCCTGTAGATAAAAGCTTATCTATCAGCTGCTCGCCGAAGCGTGAGAGAAGGCCGCTCTCGCCCCATGAGGGTGCCAGGAGGACAGTCCTCTCATGAGCAGGAACCGCATCGGAATCATCGAATCTCTTCTTCATCTCATCCATGTAGGGAATGCCGCAGAGAGCGATCTCTTTGGCAGGGAGATCACGTGCTTCTTCAAGCTGCCTTATCTGTCTTTCCTGATATTCTCCCGATACGATGATCGCATCATAATGGTCCAGACCGAACATACGGTATAACGTAATATCGTTGGACATGTGCGGGATGTGAATATAGCAGTCGACATTCTTGGAACGCTTCCACTGGAATACATCAAGGCTCGGAGTCGTTGATAACACAACTGATGCATTAAGAAGATTGAGTTTTGAGAAAGCCTTGTTGCCTTCACCTATGAATTCGGCGGTAATGTATTCGTATTTGGCTTTAAGAGCCGGATCGTCTTCCGAACATGTAAGATAGACGGCTTTCTGGTGTCTGGCTTCAAGCTCGTCTGCTATCGGTTTGAATACGTTCCAATATCTTTTATGGTCGGAGAAGATGACTATGGGTAATTTCTCGTTATTGATCTTGGCATTCTTATCACTGCCCATGGAGAACTTAAGCTTCATTAACAGTGCGCGGAAACCGAAAATGGCGACACCGAAGATGCCGAACAGCACGGTAAAGAGCATTCCGCCCGTGCCCGGATCAATATATAAAACCTTGAATAAATCCATATACGATATGTATTCCTGTTAACATGTTAATGTGTATAGTATAAATATAAACAGTGTGTTTTTTGTTTGACAATTTCATTATATTTGTAAGGAAACGCATTTTTTTATTTGTCGGAAAATGAAAGTGATATACTTTTGCCATGAAATACAGTGTTTTGATCATTGATGATGAAAAGGAACTCGCTGAATCCACGTCTGAATATTTCAACATGATGGGAATCAGTTCCAAATATGTTCTCACGTCTCAGGAGGCTTTGGATTTTTTCAAGGATAATGAGGCGGGAGTCATACTGCTTGATATCAATTTAGGCGATGCATCAGGCTTCTCTCTTTGCAAGACCTTAAGAGAGACAATTGATTCGCCGATCCTCTTTATCAGTGCAAGGTCTTCTGATGATGACATGGTCGTGGCTCTTAATATCGGAGGCGACGACTATATCACTAAGCCATACTCGCTGAATGTTCTTTTTGCAAAAGTGAAGGCTGTACTTAACAGATACGAATCTTCGGGTAAGAAATCTGGCGCCGGATTGGTTTTTGGTGATCTTAAGATCGATGAGGAAGCCGGGATAGTATATAAAAAGGACAAAGAAGTCGTACTGACAGCCATGGAATATAAGCTCCTGCTCTACCTGATAAACAACAGGAACAAGGTAATAGGCAAGGAAGAGATATTCAGCAACGTGTGGGATGACAGCTTTGTTTCCGACGGCACGTTAAACGTGCACATAAGACACTTAAGGGAAAAGCTCGAAGACGATCCAAATGAACCGGTATACATAAAGACTGCACGCGGCAGAGGATATCTTTTTAAGGCGGAAGGATAATGAAGAAACGCTTTGTCCTGCTTGCTGTCCTTCTGACTGTCATCCTTATAATTCCGGTTCTTTTCCTGAACTATGGAAAACAGGCATCGGCAGGCTACCTTGATAATACGGTAGTAAACGGGCTTTTGAATGAACTGTCAGCAGACTGGGACAATGTCAAAGCCAAAAATAAATCCATTGTCCCGCAGATAGAAGGCATCAGTTATGAAGTTATGGATAACGACGGCAGGATCCTTGTCAGGACTGAAACGGGGATGCCTGAAGATCTGGGCCGCGCAACATCGGAAAGATATACGATAAGAGATATTAAGGTTGACGGCGAAGTAGTCGGAAAACTCCTGATCAGCAACGACTTTACATCGATGAGAAGCGAGACTCAGAAAAACTATGAGAGAAGATTTATCATAGTGGCTCTTGTTGAGGCATTGCTTATCGCACTGTTCCTTTTATGGGTTTACAGAAACATCATTAAACCTTTTGAAGACCTTAAGGAATTTGCATCCGATATTGCATCCGGAGATCTCGACAAGCCTCTCAAGATGGACAGGGGAAATATCTTCGGAAGCTTTACCGAGAGCTTTGACATCATGAGGACCGAGCTCAGCGAAGCAAAGCAGAAGGAGTATGAAGCACAAAGAAGCAAGATGGAACTGGTGTCCCAGTTGTCTCATGACATCAAGACTCCTGTCGCATCCATTAAGGCTTTGGGCGAACTTCTGGAAGCTCAGAGCACTGACGCGAAGACAAAAGAAAGGCTGGGTTCCATCGTCACCAAGGCTGACAACATTGATGCCATGGTATCCGACCTGTTTACCGAGACCCTGACAGAGCTCAACGAACTCAATGTGGAGACATCTGAACAGGAGAGCAGGATCCTTGACCGGATAATAAAAGATGCGGATCACATGGATCTGGTAACGGGCAGGAATGTCGAGGAGTGCATTATAATGTGCGATCCTTTGAGAGTTACCCAGGTCGTTAATAATATAATCTTTAACTCATATAAGTATGCCGGGACAAAGATTCATCTCGAATCACATATTGAAGATGATTATCTGGTGGTCTCCTTTACCGATGAAGGCGGCGGTGTCTCAAATGACGAGATCCCCATGATCACCAAGAGGTTCAGAAGAGGCGAGAATGCAAAAGGAAAGCCCGGTTCAGGACTGGGACTTGCCATTGCTTATGAGCTCATGGAAAAGATGGGCGGTGACCTTGAAGTTGCCAATGACGATAAGGGCCTTCGTGTAAGACTCTTTTTCAAGATCGTCTGAAAAATTAAGCTTATCTTAAGGTTGGCGCAAAGTCAGTTAAGGTTGTTTTTTGTAGAATCTCCGTGATAACTAAAAATGGAAACGGAGATAGAACCACATGAAAACGTTATTAACCAGGATCTTTACTGCAACAGCAAGCGCAGCAGTGGCAGTTGCCGGCCTTTCGGGACTTGCCCAGTTCAGCCAGACGGTACGTGCAGATTTTTACACCCCCAGGCTTATCGTCACGGGAAGTGAGATCAGCAAGGACAGAGTCAATGCAGGCGATGAGTTCGACCTTACAGTTCATTTCATAAATGAATCAGAAGATACTCATCTTTACAACATTAAGATCGCATTCACGAGCGAAGACAATGAGATGTATCCTGTATCCGGAACCAATGTCTATTATGTTGATACAGTTGAAGACGAAGAAGAATTCGATGTTACTGTTAAGATGGCTACAAGAAGCGATCTTGCTCCCAAGCCTTACACTCTGACAGTAAGTTATGAGTTCGAAGACAGGGACAAGATGTACTTCCAGGATTCTTCAGAGATCGTAATTCCCATCTATCAGACACCTGAACTTTCCGTGTCTGACTTGAAACTCACAAAGAGCGATATTGAGATCGGCAGCAAGACGAGTTTTTCGATGAAGCTCAACAACACAGGCAAGACTGATATCTATAATGTGGCTGTCAGTGTTGCAGGTGATACGATCAACGAAGCTGATACCATCGTTGGCAATCTCGAAAAGGGTGCAAACTCAACTATCGATCTTTCTTTGAAAGGCGCTTCGGCAGGCTCTGATGATGTTAAAGTTAAGATTACTTATGAGGATATCGACGGTAAGTCTTATGAGTTAACTAAAACGATCAAGCTTACGGTAAGTGAGCCGGTACCAGTTGAGCTTGAAGCTGAGACAGCACCTTCATTTAACATTGTATATGTTATCGCTGCTGTCGGTGCAATCGTTGTTATTATTGTTGTAGTAAGTATTATTCGCAAGGTAAGGGAAAAGAAGTATGCCTAAGAAAAGCATTATCAGAACTGAGAAACTTTGTAAGAGCTTTTCCTCAGGCGGTGTAATGCAGCATGTCATAAAGAATCTGGACACGGAGATCTACGAAGGTGACTTTACGGTCATCATGGGATCTTCCGGTGCAGGTAAATCGACACTTCTATATGCATTGTCCGGAATGGATAAGGCAAGCCTTGGAAAAGTCTATTTCTCAAACAGAAACATAACAGAATTTAACAGTGACCAATTGGCCATCTTCAGAAGAAAGCACTGCGGATTCGTTTTCCAGCAGGTATATCTCATGGATTCCATGAGCGTTCTGGACAACGTCCTTACAGCAGGTCTTCTGACAGGTCAGAACAAAAGAAAGCTTAATGCAAATGCCAAAGAACTTCTGAAGCAGGTCGGCATTGAACCCAAGCTTTGGAACAAGTTCCCGAACCAGCTCTCTGGCGGTGAAGCACAGAGAGTAGGTATCGTCCGTGCAATTATCAACTCACCTGACATGGTGTTTGCGGATGAGCCTACGGGAGCTCTGAACAGCTCGTCTTCTGATCAGGTGTTGAATGTATTGACTGATGTAAATAATAAAGGTCAGTCGATACTCATGGTCACTCACGATATGAAATCCGCAAGAAGAGGAAACAGGATCATATATCTTAAAGACGGTACTATCAGCGGAGAGTGTGATCTCGGTCCCTATGTTTCGGGTGACCGCGCACGCCATGACAAGTTACGCAGTTTCCTCACGGAGATGGGATGGTAAGAAATGTTAGGAAAACTGCTTAAAGCAAACTTCCGCAAGGACATGTCCCACATGGTCAGCTTCCTTCTGATCGTCATATTGTCGTCATTCATGATGCAGATAGGACTTATGCTTGTATCAGGATACAACTCCCAGTTTGAGAGAAAGGTGGAAGAACTCAATTCACCTGACCTCATGGTATATTTTGCGACATTTGACCAGGAAGAAAGAGATTCTATTGTTGACTATATCTCTTCCTTGCCGGAAGTTGACAGTTACGAACTTGTCCCTGCGACATACTTGCAAACGGAGATCGTAAGAGATGATATTGATCCGGACAATAAGAACGCGATGGATAATGTCAACGGCACTTATGGTTATGCAGCATACGGTGAGTGGGGCGAGATAGACAGACCTCAGTTTGTCGATCTGTACGGTGATATTGTGGATGAACCTATCTACATGTCCAGGCTCTACAACCAGGAGATCTTCAAGGGTGCTTACGGACTTGGTGATGAGATTACTCTGAAGATAAACGGAAGAGAAAGGACATTCACTGTTGCAGGATTCTATGAAAGCATTTCTCTTTATGAGATATTCTATATAGATCCGGTTACCTTAAGCGAGATCAACAGCGAGAATACAAGACCTATAGACCAGATCGTTATTCAGCTTGCAGACGGTGTGGATATCGACGAAGAATATAACAAGATCTGTAACGAGTTCGATTCAAGAGGTATCGCGTCAGGCGTCAATTCGATTAATGAACTGAAGCTTATGTACACCCAGATGATCGATATCATCTCTGTATTCTTCTGCGCTTTTGCGATCATCATCACGATGGTTGTCCTGATCGTAATCTACTTCAGGATCACGAACAGTATCGAACAGAACATCACAAATATCGGAGCATTAAAAGCACTCGGATATACAGCGCACCAGATCAGGACTGCGCATATACTCGAATTTGTTATTACGGCAGGAATCGGATGTGTCATAAGCACAGGCCTCATCTATCTTATAATCTCACCTCTTGAGGTGGCATTAAGATCCATTGCATATATGTCATGGGAACACCCTTTTGATCCGGAGTCACTTATCATTACTTTAATCGTGATCATAGGATCTTCGTTCCTTGTGGCACTGAAATCAACAAGTTCGATCAAGTCATTAGATCCGGTAATCGCACTTAGATTCGGACTTAAGAGCCACACCTTCAAAAGAAATGTTGTCTCTTTGGAGACTTCTTCAGGACCTTTGGTCTGGCTTATGGCTTTGAAGAGTTCTTTTGCTGCAAAGAAACAGAATATTCTTGTTACTGTTGTAATGAGTGCGATCGGAATAAGCCTCGCCATGGCAGTCTTTGTCGGATACAACATCGGCGTTGAACCTGTTAATCTTCAAAAGCTCCTGACGGACAACTATTCGGATATCTGGGTAAGCGTAAATGATGATGATCCGATCTATGAAATATCTGATCTGCCATATGTTACTGATGTCTGGTGGAAAGATTCTTTCTCGGCTGCTTATGAAGGAAACAGTGTTCAGATAGAAGTAGCAGAAGACTGGAACTCGATTCCTGATGTAAACCTTCTTGAAGGAAGACTTCCTCAATATGACGATGAGATCGTAATCGGAAAGAAGCTTTCCGAGAACAGAGGGATCATGATAGGCGACATGATAGTCCTTACATCCGGTACTTCAAACTTTGAATATACAGTAACCGGATTTGGTCAGGGGACAGAAAACTACGGTCTGTTTGTCATGATGAATGAGGATGGCGCTAACCATCTCGGATACGAGTGCTTTAAGGGAAGTATATACGTTAATGTCGAAAACTCCGATCCTGTTAAGGCAACGAAAGTGGTCGAAAGCATAGAGGATGTTTTTGGAGACAGACTCAGAGTATATCTGAATAGCTGCACGGAACTTGCTAACGGCAATGATCCTATCATTACCCTGTCCAGAGTAATCTGCATAGTTCTTGTTCTCGTATCCGTTATGGTCATATGGCTCACGATGATGCTCCTGATAAAGACGATCATCATCAAGAACCAGAAAGAACTCGGCATCAAAAAAGCTTTGGGCTTTACAAGCAACCAGTTAAGGACAGAGCTTTCGCTTTCACTGATGCCGGCCATCACAGCCGGAATCAGTATCGGTGCGGTAGTCGGCATCCTGAATGCCAATGGCTTTCTGACGATACTCTTAAGTGCCTTCGGTGTCTCAAAGAGCAACATGGTAGCTGATCCGTGGATGTTCATATCAGTCATTATTTTCGGGGTCATCATATCCTACATCCTGGTATATGCACTGTCCCGCAAGATCAAAAAGATATCAGCATATTCGCTCATCACTGAGTAATAGGGAATAGAAGAGAAGATTGAAAACGGGGTGTCTCTTAGGAGGCATCCTGTTTTCACGTCTTAACGTTTTCCGTAACGCACTTTCTCGTATTCTTTTCTGAGGCCGGAGATCTCCCGGTCGCCGGCAGAGAGCAGGACGTTTTCGATCTGGCCGGGTGTGGATGAATTTGAGACGGGAAGACCCTTTTTCATGGCTCTGCGGGTCTTGGCGTAGAACTGCTTTCTTATGCGGCGTTCGTGGCCTGTGCCGAAGTTGAGGCCTTTTGTCGTGAAGGATCTCTTTTCGGGACGGATGTCTTCGATAGTGTCGGTGAGAGCGCCGGATTCGTCGACTCCTTCTTTCTTGAATCTCGGAGCATTCCTGATAAGGATACGGACCGCGTTAATGATGAGGATCAGTACAACGGTCAGGAAAAGAAATGCGAGCATTCTTCCGAAGATCTCAAGATAAGGATTTATCTCGCCCCCTTGTTCTGAAAGTTCAGCTACCTGCATCGGAATGGTGACTGTGGAATCATCCTTGAAAAACTTTGCTATTGCTGAGATCAGAAAAACAATGAAACCGACGATAACTTTTATGCCTGTCAGGAGGATATTTGACAGCCAGTCGATGGGGAATACGGTGAGTGCAAGCAAAGCTACCGTGATGATGGCCAGAAGCCCTGCTATCGTCTTGTTGTTCTGCTTTCTGAGAAGGGACATCGGCTTGGACGATTTGTGTATCGAATGATAGAACTTGGCGTCGAAAACAGCTATCTGGCGCATGACTATAAAGAGCACGGCGATTATTACCGCGTGGATGATTATGTTGCGGGAATACTTCTCCTGATCTGCAACCACATAAAGCAGATAAAAGACTATATGGATTACTGCAGGGAAGACTATGAATTCATGGTCTGAGGCAGTAAACGCCGGCTTTAATCTGTAGAACAGTGAGAACAGTGTAAATGCAATAAGTATCGCGCCAAGATAAACCTTGTTTGCAATGCTGTTTCCGAACTGGAGAACAGGAATGCTGGTGACAGCGAAGAAGAACAGCACATCAGATATAACATGAAGAATGAATATCAGGAACTGCGATTTGATCGTGGTCCTTCTGATAAGCACGTGAACAACAGTCATCAGAAGCGGCACGAACTGCATATACATGCTGACGTCGATGATGTCTATGTAGCTCCTTAATACCACCAGGCATGAGAGCAGAGTGATGCCCATGATGATCGATAACAGGCACTCGGCAAGAAGGCTGTCGCGCACGGTGATTACATTGTTTCCTTCAATGTCTTTGGTCGTCTGGCGTGTGGAGTAGATATCTCTTATGTCAGTCATTTCCGCGCACCTCCCATCTCATGTAAGAAGGAGCGATCTCAGGTTCGGGCTCTGCATCAGGCGTTGTCCTGTAGCTTGGCATGAGCCAGAAAAGAGAAGGCCGGCGAGATTTCATCTCTGCAAGAAGCGGCCTGAAATCTCCGTTGTACTGGGGTGAGATGATTACTATAAAGTCATCTCTTTCCGTTGCGCGGATATATTTTTCGAGCGTCTCTGCAAAAGAATGAGCGGGATTTTTCAGGTCGATCCTGGCGAGCATTATCGCGCGTTCATCGAGTGTGGCAGAACCGAGATCCGTCTCTGAAACAACAGGTGCTCCTGATATGACATCCGCGCCATTGGTGTATATCGATGCGGGGATTCCGAGTTCTGCGAGTCCGATGAGATATGTGTAAGCAAGGCTTATCGATTTCTCGAGAAGTGACGTGGAATGCTTTGTGTTGTAGTACTCGAGATTAACGAAGATATGGACCTTCTGCGCGCAGGTGGATGCGTTTTGGTTTACCATCAGTTCACCTGTCCTTGCGCTCGCTTTCCAGTTGATGATGTTCATCGGATCGTTGGGACCATATTCGCGGATGCCGGCAAGAGTGAACGGATCTGTAAGAAGAGTCCTTCTGCACTGGAGCTCACTTAACGTTACCGAAGTCAGCATCTGCATTTGATCTACGCCCAGAACTTCGGGAAGAACGGTGAGGTGGGATTCATTTTGGAAATCCGTGGTGAAATGTTCTACAAGAAGCAGGTCGGAAGTGGTTATTCCGACTCTCGGGAAAACATAATAGCCGCGCTTCGTGCACTGTGCTTTTATGCGGCGCGTGTGCTTGGAGAATGCTTTCATGGTGAGCATGTCCGTGCGGTAGAGCAGGTCTGACGTCGATGTGTTTTCCATGTCGTAGAACTTGATCTCGCGTGGTGCTTCGAACTTAAGAATAATGAAGGGCAGAGGGAGTCTCTTCTTGTTTTCCGCAATCTCGACCAGTTCTATGTCTTCACCGAATTGCGCGACATCTTTGGAGAATTCGACTTTTAGGTGAAGGTTTTCGAGCGCGTGAATACGATAGTAGATTATCTCTGCTATAAACAGCGCGAAAAGTATTCCTACGAGTACCAGTAGTTCCATCTTATTTGTTAGTGCTGAAGTCTTCCGTGGGGCAGGGAACTCTGCCGAGTATTCCGTTAATGATGCCTGCAGCGGTATCACGCTTTGATATGAATTTTCCGTCTTTGGAAAGAGCACCGTGTGAACGGATCGTCAGACGGTGCGCAAGCACAGGCACTGCGAGTTCTTTAAAGTCGTCAGGAATACAGTTGTTCCTTCCGCGGATAAATGCCAGTGCTTTGGCAGCGGATACGAATGCGAGAAGCGCACGCGGACTTGCCCCGACTGCGATATCGGATGACTCTCTTGTAGCTTCAACGATCTGAGCCGCATAGTCGTAAAGAAGGTCAGAGACGAATACATTCTTAACCTGTTGCTGCATCGAGAAGATCTCTTCTTTTGAAGCAACCGGTGCAAGGGTGTCGAGAGGGTCTTCTGTCGCAAATCTCTTTAAGATCGAGATGCTCTCATCGTGGGTAGGATAGTCCATTTTGAGCATCATGAGGAAGCGGTCGAGCTGCGCTTCGGGAAGAGGGAATGTACCCTGTGATTCGACAGGATTCTGTGTTGCGATAACAAGGAAGGGAAGGTCGAGTTTTCTAGTGTCGCCGTCGACCGTTACCTGTTTTTCTTCCATGCACTCAAGAAGGCTCGACTGTGTTCTTGCAGTGGCACGGTTGATCTCATCTGCAAGAAGTATGTTTGTAAAAACAGGACCTTTTCTGAATACGAAAGAGTTTGCTTCACGGTCGAAGAAGTTGATGCCGGTAAGGTCTGATGGCAGGAGGTCTATCGTGAACTGCACGCGCTTGAAATCCAGATCAAGTGACTGGGCAAGTGCTTTTGCAGTCTTGGTCTTTCCCGTTCCGGGAACGTCTTCAAGCAGTACGTGTCCTCCTACGAGGAGAGATACAAGCAAAAGCTCTATCTGCTTATCTTTTCCGACAATGACCTTGCTGACGTTTTCGATGAGTTTCTCAGAAAATGTATTCATAAACAAAACAGCCCCTTCCGGCAGATTGCGTCAAGCGCAATGAATGCCTTTACTTACATAAGTATACTGTTTTGAACGGAAAAATAATAACGGGATAGATTTAAGAAAAAATACTAATAAACTTCAGATTAGTTCGCGTACTCTTCCAGAGCATCCTCCAACTGCATGTTTCTGCAGAGGTCATCATAATCTTTGCTTTTGCGGTCACCATTATAAACGAGAAGACAAGTGATCTTACCTTGGTGGCAGACAAAATCGTAAAGATAATCGTATTCTTCAGAACCGCTTGATGACTTCAGGTAGATGTTCAATTCGCAATCTCCTTCGAGAAAATCCGCATATTTCAGAATCTGCGCTACCATCTCATCCTGTGTCGGATAAGTGTCACTGTGTCTGTATGTCAGGTAGATATCCAGTTCGTTGGTCGTGTACTTTTTGATGAATTCCTCATCGCTCATGTATTCGCACGGACGGGACTTATAGGCATGATCCTTATAAACGACTTCCTTTTTCCTGGCGTCAAAGAAACCGTCAAGAGTATCTGTATAGTATTCTTCTATTGCCTCTCTGTGATATTCGGTGGGGTAATAGCTGCAGAGTTCACCATCTATTTCTGAGAATTCAAAAGTGAAATCAGGGAAGTTCTCCGACTTAAGGATGATGACATGTTCCTGATATGCTCCAAGGAAAGCCACACCGTGATGCGTGTAGGTGAACTCATCATCGGGATACCAGTCTTCCATCTGTGAGATCCATTTTTTCTGTTCGCGCGTGAGTTCAGGATCATTACGGCAGCCCGAAAACATGAATGAACTTACCAATATTATAGAAACAGCAGTTACAGCAGACTTTTTCATATTAAAAACCCCTTTTGTATTTGGTTTGTTGCCCTCTATACAGAACAAAAACACCAAATGTTGCAAAAAGAGTTGGGTTATTCTGCGGTATCCCTTATGACCTTCCAGGCATTTGTGAGCTTATCAAGGCTCCATGCTGCATTGGCAGGGCTAGTCGAAGGAAGGCATACCGCATCGCGGTTCAGAGCAGGGAAGATGTATTTCTTATAGTATTGTTCTGCCTTTTTGCCGTTCAAAAAGATTGCTCTGATATCTGCAGTATCCAATATGACCGACAGGTCATTGACCGTAACGTTCCTGATGCTTGAATCTGAAGAACCTTCTATCTCGCAGGAACCGATAACATCCCACACCGCTATGTGGTTTCTGATTAGGAAAGCCTTTTTCTCATCGATCGTAACGGGAAGTTCTTCTCCGAAAACACGCGAGGTGACCTTCCAGAACCGGTTCTGCGGATGCCCGTAAAAGAAGCCTTCTTCTCTGGATTTAACAGAAGGAAAACTTCCCAGGATCAGTACTTTCGAATCTTTATCGAAAACCGGTGCTATAGGATGTACGAGCATTCTTATTCCTCGATTGAATTAATACCCGTACTTTATCACAGTTTGCGGTTAAAACGGCTTGACCAGTATGACGAACCTGCAGCTTCCGTCGCTATATTCATAGATGCTGTATTCCCAGGTCCAGCTTTTCTTCTGGGATTCAGGCTTTATGGAACTTGTATCCAGTGGAAGAGATGATGTATTGTCCTGGGAAGGTTTGAAAGATTCAATCTCATAAATGGTGGCTTTCTTATTCTTGACATCACTTCCGGTATGCGTCTGGGCAGATTTATAAGATGAAAGATAAGGAAATGCCTTGACCAGGTCATCGATGCTGTCAAATTTAACAGTCTCGATCTGAAGGTCCACGTCCTGGAATCCTCTCAGACCATAGCGGTCGACATATTCAGCGATGTCCGGCAATAGAGCCTGCTCTGCCTGGCTTACCTTTGCATCATCTGACAGGTCCTTGGTGACTTTAAAACCTGCAAGCGAAAAAAGCCCCCGGAAAAACAACACGATCAATATGACCGGAATTGCCGCAATGATAATGCCTTTGGCGACGGTTTCCTTGTTAGAACTCATTTTCATATCTCCCGTAAACATTGTTTTCCTGTTGAGGACATATTAGCACGGCTGATATTGAAATGCAATTAAAATTTATCGAATAACGATATAATATTTTCGAAAAACAAGAAAAATCAGAGGTCGTAAATAGTGCCGTCATCGCCACGCGCTTTATCTTCAGCACGATCCAGTTCAAAATGGAAATTATATTCGTCAATCGTCAGTTTTGTCCCGCGCGTGGTATCAAGATAAGAATCCATTCCGGGTGCCTTGTCGAAATCATTAACGACATCTACGGTCTCATGGATCTTGCGGGAAGTGCGTTCTCCGACCGAACGAATGACAGAAAGCGCAATGTTTATAACAATAAGAAGCAGCTCGATAACACACAATGTCAGAAAAACTGCATAGAGGAACCGGTCACTGGTGCCCGAAAAAGTGATTACGAATAATATGGCAGGCGCTATGAATGCCCCGATTAAAGGTATTTTTCTCCATTTGCTGTTTGTAAATCTGACAAGAGCATCGAGTTTATCAACAGCTTCGGTTGTCGGTACCTGGCCGCTTGCTTCGCCTGTCTGGCCGTTGACAGCGAACTGATATGTACTGCCGCCCGACTCAACCGTCATGAACCATACGGGGAGCAGACAGTACTTGATGGTAAGCTCACTCATCCAGCTGAATGTCTTTGAGGGATCTGGATCGTACTCATCGTATTTGGCGGCGATAGTGCTGCTCGTATCCAAAGAGATCCGGTCCATCCTTTTAAGGAATCTGTCCATTAATTCAGTCGGACGCTGGTCATATTTGTCGGCATAGAAACCCTGAAGATATTTGTTGTCGAATTTTACCATCTCGCTGTAATCGAAGGGTTCTATGGCTTCCATCAGCTTATTGGCGATCTTCAAAGAGGCATCAAACGGTACACCTTTGACGTAGTATTTTGCTGTTGCAAAAATGGAATGGTACTCCGTGCCGTCATTTTTATGTCTTTTGCCGACGCCGTACAGATCGGAATTGACAGCGCAGTCAAGGATCCAGAACGGCACATAAAGAGGAGTCATCTTGGTAAGACGGCTCTTTGTCTTAAAACCGCGCGGCGTCATCTTTCTGGACTTAAGCCATTGATACATGTTGTTTTCTGCAGTCTTCTTGTCGATCTTGAACGGAATAATGTAATCCGGCTTGAATTCACGCGTCATCCTTCCGGTGATGAGTGTGGGCGAACCGCAGAAAGGACACATCGTAGACATCATGTACTCATCCGCGATCATGGTGGCGCCGCAGCTGTCGCAGATGATCTCGTGGCGTTTCTTGTCATCTTCGGAGATATCGTTGTCGCCGGTGTAATCGCGCTCTTTGCAATACCCCAGGGAACCCATTTTCTCAAATGTGGAAGGGTCATAGATATTACCGCAGTTACGGCACATCATGCCCTTAACTTCAGGCTGATAGATAATATTCGATGCACAGGACGGGCACTTGAATGATTTAGTGCCAAGTTGCTCTTGTGGTTTTATGACGGAATTGTTCCCGAAAGGATTAGGATTGTCTGAATTAAACGGTCTTGCAGTCCACATGCGTATCACCCTTATTCGAAAAACTCTGAGATAACTTTGTAATCACCGCAATTGGTGATGACTATGAATTTCCCAGATAATTCATTATATCATCACGGTAAAGAATCCTTGACATAAAGAAAGCTGATGCCGCAGTCTTTGATCTCATATTGCAAAAAATCACAGTAACCGTCAGGGGCTACTGTGACTTTTACTGTGATTTTCTATTAACGCATTACTTTCTTGTGAAATTGCCGTCCAGTCTTCCGTAAGCCAGAACATTACCGGAATTTCCGTTTACGTCAACATCAAGTCCGTCAAATATCTTGGAAATGCTGTTGCCACCGCCATCAAATGCGAGCGGGACTTTGCCCATCTCATCCTTAAGCGCAAATACGAAAACCGTATATGTATGAGTGGTTCCTTTCGGAGGATAAGGTCCCACATACTGCTCACCGCGCGCACCTCTTCCGACAGCGCCTTCGGCCAGAGAAGTTTCAGTGGTAAATACATCCATGTGAAGCCATGCATCGTCGATCATGATGACAACATATTGTGTTGCTCCGTCGACAGCGTCCCACGTCAACTCGGGTGATATGTTTTCGCCGACTTCGGTATTGGAGATCTTCGGATCCCAAATGCCGTTAGCAAGGGTAGAAGAGGACACATTGATCTCCGGGAGATCTTCAAAAGGAACTGTTTTGATATAAGTGTCTGACTGCGCGATGAGGAAGTCAGTCCATTCACACTTTTTGACGCTTGCAGGGACCTCGATATCACCTGCCATGCCGTTGCCGAGATCAACACCAAGTGTAACTGCTCCGTCAGGCTTAACGCTCGCTTTGCTAATAGCAGCATCATAGAAATTGATCTTGCTTCCATTGCTGGTAAACACAAAATCACCTGTCGTGTTCAAAGTGATATCCAAAGATGAATCACCGTTTGCGGTCGTCTCAATGTCAGTTGAGTCCGGACTGAAATGAATATAAAGCGTTGCCGAAACGCCCTTATATGAATCATCCAGAAAGGTTACCAAAGTTGATACATCACTTGTTGTTACAGTCCAGACAGAATCACTGATATCAAAGCCGGGAGCAATATACCATTTTGTCATCTCGGAAGACTCTTCAGTCCACGCGCCGTCTTTCTCGTTCTGAACATAAGTAACGTTTTTCTCGATGATTTGCGGAAACATTCCGTCAGTAATGTTGATGACTTCAGTCTCCGTCTTGTGCTGCGGTTCAAATACTGTTGGTGCAGCTGTGCATCCGCCGAGCAACATGACGCCGGCAAGCATGATAGAAACGGAACATAGAGATCTCTTCATTCCTAATCCCTCCAAATGTTTTATATCTTGATGGTATATTTTTTCGAATGCCGGGAGTTAGGAATATCGGCACAAAAACAGGTAATATCAGCACAGGGTTTTCATCTGCCTGCGGTATTCAGACGGAGTCTGGCCGGTATGTTTTTTAAATACTTTGGAGAAATAACCAGTGTCATCGTAGCCGCATGTCTGGCTTATCTCGCTGATGGATTCGTCGCCAAACTGAAGTTCCTTTTTCGCGCGGCTCACACGCAGATATTCAAGATAAGCCATGCATGACATAGATAATTCGTTGTTGAATGCATCGTTAAGATTGTTCTTGTTTACCGAGAATCTTTTCAGCACGCTTTCCAATGTGATCTCTTCATCCATGTGATCCCAGAAAAAACTTGTGACGTCAGCAACGAGAGGATCTTTATAAAGTTCATTCTGTCTCCAGTTAATATAAAAATCTGCTGTAGCAGTAAACAGGAGAGAGATGATGAAATACCGCACACGCAGTATCCAGAAGTTATCAGGCTGCTCTACAAGGTCATATCGTACACTCATGGCCAATCTGAGTGCCATATCATATTCCTGCTTCGTAAGTGAGTAACAGACTATATTTCTGCCACGCCCGAAAAACTCCGAGAGCAATAAGTAATCCTGATATATGGAATCGCAAAAACAATCTTCGAACTTGTATTCACCGTCGAGCAGATCCATTTTAATCTCAGTTGATGTCTTTTTATCAGATGAAGCCTTTTTGCCGTTAGCTTTTGCGGCCGTGTAAAACTTATCGTATTTACCGGAATTAATAGCTTCAAAAGTAAATTCCTCACGGATAAAAGTCGGCTTGAAAAACAATGTCCTGGTAATAACCCTGTTCTCGGATACAACTTTAAAGTCAGCTTTCTCGTTGACAAAAATACCTGCAGGTGCGGTAATGACCCTGTTGCCGCCGTCCTCTTCTATAACAAATGAACCGGATTTAACAAGCACCATCTTATAGGTGTTCCTGTCATTTATATGCGCGGAAATACCTTTGGTCTCCTCATAGAAGACATCGATAGAACAGTTCATTCCCGGTCGCTTGCTCTTGGTTATCAATTCCATAGTGTTGTCCGTTTTCCCCTTATTGTATTAGAGAAAAACATATCTCTATTCCTCAGTTCAGGTATTTGTTTTCGTATTCTTCGATCGGTATCGGTTTGCTGTAATAATATCCCTGGATCACATCGCATCCGAGAGCCCTGAGTTCATCGATCTGGCTCTTGCTTTCGGCACCTTCGGCAAGACATATGAAGCCTAATTCTTTTGCGAGGGAGATGATGTGCCTTATAACAAAGAAGTCTTCCTTCATCTCGTTATCGACGCCGACCTTGTCAACAAAACTCTTATCGATCTTAAGTGTATCGAGAGGCATCCGGGTGAGGAGGGAGAAGGATGAATAACCGGTTCCGAAATCGTCCATCGAGATGTGAAAACCTTTGTCTCTCAGCTCGTTAAGAACATGGATCATCTGTTCCGTATTATCGTATGAAGCGCTCTCGGTAAGCTCGAAATCAATCAGGTCATGGTAGACACCGTATGAATCGACGATATCTGTCAGATGATCTACAAGATTACTGTCGTAGAGTCTGTCGCGCGACAGGTTTACGGAAACAGGGTAGAGGATCTTTCCTTCCTTGCGCCATTTGGCAATAGCCATGCAGACTTTCTTAAGGACTATATCATCGATCTTGCCGATCGAACCATCCCTTTCAAAGAACGGTATGAACTTGCCGGGATACAGGAATTCCTTTTTCTTGTAATTCCATCTTATCAATGCCTCGGCACCCTTGATCTTCTCAGTCTTTATGTCGAACTTGGGCTGAAGGTAAACGACGAATTCATCGTTTTCGATGGCGGTATCAAGATAAGCTTTGATGTAATTGCTCCACAAGATATCGTCATGCATCTTATCTGTGAAAACCGTGATCTCGGTCTTGTTGTGCTTAACGCCTAATGCCTGTGCCATCTTTCCTGCATCTGCGACTCTGTTGCCGGAGAGCATGGAACGCTGCATAGGAACGAAGCCGCACCTGTAATAGATCCTGTAGTTCGGGTCTTCTTCGAGGTGCGATAATCCTTCAAAGAATTCAGTTAATCTCGCAATTGTCTGCTCTTCAGGCATGTCTTTGATTATCATTGCGAAATTATCGTTATGGCATCTCGCACTGGCATAGACAAAATCAGATTCGTTCATGGCCTTAACGACATTGCAAAGGACTTTGTTGCCGGCTATATGTCCGTAGACCTCATTGATCACCCTGAATTCTTTTATGTCGAAGTGGACGAAGGCGTAATCTTTTATACCGTAGTCCATCGGCATCTCAAGAAAGGGGACGAGATGATTCCAGGTATAGTGGTTAGTAACGTGATCTATATATGCTTTTTTGAAAAGGTCATTCTTTTCGAAGCTTTCAAAGTCGTCATTTATGATGTTTACGGCCCGGTCTTCATCGACCCTCATATCGCAGAGGATCCTGATCTTCTTGCCGCTCAGGAACATGCAGATAACGTCGGGATCTTCCTTCACCGACAGGTCGCTGCAGGCTCTGTGCGCATCATCGTCATCTCTTATCTTACTGAAGATCTCATGAATGGAATCGATATTGATCTTGACATCGTTATCGATCTCTATTGAATAGAAGAATGCCCCTTCCAAAACAACTGACTGAAGGTCATCCGGATAGGTGATGTTCTCATCGTTTTCCCTGAATTCAATACCTATAACGGCTTTGTCTAACGACTTTATGTAAAAGATTCCGGGATAGTCATAAGCACCGAACGAGCCGGCATAACGGGTGACTAAATCACTGATCTTGCCGCTTCGGAAATCCGCGATCGCAGATTCATCCGCATCCGTGTAATAAAGGATCCTTCCGGGTTTATAAAGTTGGTTCAGTTTGTTTATAAACATATCCTAATCTCATATACATAACGGTTATCTTGCTTTGTGCTCATACCATCCGGTCGCACCCCTTATAACATCCGTATCTGAAATATAAATATAGTATTCGTGTGTCGGCAGTTCATCCTTGTAATTGTAGTATAAGCGTACTTTGTTTCCTTCATATAAAGTAATTATATCATCCGTTCTTCTAGGCAAAAATGGGGCATATCGCCATTGCGGTTGACAATTGTAGCCTGCGATGTTAAATTGAACTCGCGAACTACAATTGTAGACTGCAATATGGAGGATAATTTTATGCCGGATAACATTGCCAGCAAAATAACTGATTCCGAACTGGAGGTCATGAAGTTGCTGTGGCGTGCAAAGGACGCTCTGCCCGTTACGGCGATTCGTGAACAGCTTCAGAGTTCAAAAGGATGGGAGCCTGCAACGATCAAGACGTTGATCTCCAGACTCGTGTCAAAAGGCGTTGTGCGTCAGGAAAAGCGAAATGTTTACTACTATTCCCCCGTCATCTCGGAGAAGGAATACAGTTCATGGGCTACCAAGAATCTCATTACCCGTATCTATAACGGAAAGGCCCGCGATCTTATAGCTTCTCTTGTTGATTCGGACGGTCTTTCCCGTGAGGACATTGCCGAATTACGGGAAATGTTCAAGGTGGAGGAATAAAAATGTATCCATTGCTGATAATGACCATAGGCGGCAGTGTTCTCGCGCTGCTTCTCATGTGTCTGCGTTATACAGTTTTGCGGAAAATGCCGAGCACGGTTTATTACTATGCCTGGCTCCTGGTGTTCCTGCGCCTGGCATTGCCTTTCCCGGGGCTTGTTCCCACAATGGGAGAGACACCATCTGCTGAACCTGTTCCTGCAGTTACTGCTGCTTACAGCGAAAGCTACGTTCAGGATGACACAGGTCACGTTTATGAGACCGGTCACAATGACGTTGTGAAAAGTGTTACGGCTGAATCTGACATCACCATTAATGAAGAGGAAACACAGGATAGGATAGTTTCTGAACCTGCCCCGGAAGCCGCGCTCTTAATTGATTGGAAATCACCTGCGCTCTGGCTCTCGGTATGGGCATTAGGAGCATTCGTAAGTATGGGGATTACTGTGTTTTCCTATCTTCATTTCAGCTTTAGTCTGAAGAAAAAGCTTATGGAACCCGACAGCTTTACCAAAGAGGTTTATGCTTCGATCCGGGGCAGAAAGCCTGAACTCTATTTTTCAGATTCAGCACGTACACCCATGATGTTAGGCGTTTTCAAGCCGAAGATCGTTCTGCCTTTGCGCGAGTACAATGAAGAGCTGCTGCTCAACATTCTCCGTCACGAGCTTACACATTACCGCCGTTTTGACACGCTCTACAAATGGGTTGCATCACTTATTCTCGCTTTACACTGGTTCAATCCGTTAGCCTGGATCATCCGCAGGGAATTTAACCGTTCATGTGAGCTTAGCTGCGATGAGATGCTGCTGGGTTCGATGAACAAAGATGAGAAGCAGTCCTACGGCAACTCACTCCTCTTGATGGCAGCGCAATCACCTCTGCCTTCAGCAGTCGTTGCAACAAGTTTTGCAACTGAAAAGAAAAATCTAAAAGAAAGGCTTACTCAGATAATGAATTATAAGAAGAGCGGAACACGCATACTTTCAGCTGTTCTTGCAATAACACTTCTGACAGGCTGCGGTATTGCTGCCGGTCCTGTCTCCAAGAAAACTTCAGAAACGACTTATGCCGCACCCGATGTGAAAGGCGGCGTTGTCAAGGTTAAGAATGTTGATGAGTTCCTTGCAGCGATTGCTCCGGACACTGTGATCGAACTTGCTGAAGGCGTTTATGATCTCAGCACGGCATCAAATTATGGCGAGGATTCCGGGAGTGACTATTATTCCTGGAACACCGAAGTAGTGGCTGAAGCACACGAAGTCGATGCCGAGCTTATCATCCATGATGTAAACGGCCTTACGATCCGTGGTGCCGGAATAGAAGACACGACTGTTGCAGCAGTTCCGAGATATGCAAATGTAATTAAATTCGAAGGATGCAAGAATATCACCGTATCAGATCTTACAGCCGGTCATACGAAAGAACCCGGTTTTTGTTCAGGCGGAGTCATTTTCCTGGAAAACTGCAGCGAGATCAATGTGGACACTTGCGGCCTGTACGGATGCGGTACGATCGGTGTTAATGGATTTGGCTGCGAAAAGCTCAACATCACGAACTGCGATATATATGAATGCAGCGAAGGCGCAGTTGATGTTGCCTATTGCACTGAAGTTCTTGTAAGTGGCTGTGATATCCACGATATCGGAGTCAAAAGTGATCATGCTGCATACATTCTTTTCGAAGTAAACTCCGGCTCAGGATTTACGGTCTATAACTGCAAGGTCCACAACAACAAGGCAGAAGGACTGATTTACGCAAACGAAGCGGAGAATGTATCCTTCCTCTCTAATGAGGTAACAAAGAATGTCTTTAGTTCAGGTGCTTTCAATTTCGTAATGAAAGGTGCAACGGTTGACGGTTGCAGCTTTGAAGATAACAATTGTAAAGACTGGTATGGGACAGGTTCCAGCCGCAAAGCTTCCGATATTGACGGCAACATTATAGAAGCTGATCAGTTCACATCCATGAAGTATCGGGACATCGAGCCTGATAAAGTGGTGCAAAGGACTGAAACCGTTCCCACCGGGAATGCGAAGGATGTTCCTGCCGGAACAGAGGTCGAGGTAACAACGGTTGATGAGTTCCTCGAAGTCATCGGACCTGACCGCACCATCGTTCTTGACGGAACTAATTTCGATCTTACCAAAGCTAAGGATTACGGCGGCATTGGTACTGAATTCTACAGTTGGGAAGAGACATATGACGGTCCTCAGCTCGTTATCCACGATGTAAAGAACCTGACCATCAAGGCAAAAGATTCCAATCCTGCAGCAACTACGCTTGAAGCCCTTCCGCGTTATGCTAATGTGCTCGTTTTCAAGAACTGCGGAAACGTTACTGTAGAAGGTTTCACGGCAGGTCATACCAAGGAGCAGGGTGCCTGCTCCGGCGGAGTTATTTACTTCAGTGAATGTGAGAACAGCAGGGTTGAAAACATGCGACTTTACGGCTGCGGAGTCACAGGTGTTGATGCTTTTTTGTGCATAGGCGTTGATGTGATAAATACCGAGATCTATGAGTGCTCATACGGAGCGGTATATTTCTCTATGACCAGTGACATCAACTTTAAGAACTGCAACATACACGATGTTCCGTCTCCGGCTCTGACATTCAGCGAATGTAAGAACATTACCTGGAATGATCAGAATCTCGAAGGCGCTGAATTGAGATATGATGTGGAACACGACGGAACGCTCGTAGTTTGGACTTCCACGTAATACGGCTTTCTCCATTTGGTAAAAAACAGGGGCTTCGGAATTTTCCGGAGCCCTTTATTTTCAGGCGTTCATCACCCATGCAAAAGCCTTTGCCGTTCTGATATCCGGGTCCTTAAAGTGATTCCCGTTATTCCATTCGAGCATACAGTTCACATTACGCTCTTTCAGCAACTTATGTGCTTCGCGTACTCTGTCACCCACGGTTGCCATAACAGGATTGCGTACTTTTTCCTCACGGTCTCCAAGACTCAGATAAACATTACCTGTCATGATCCCGTTCTTTTTCATATACCCGTCAAAGTCCGGAAACCATAAAGAGGGAGATGCTGCTGCAACTCCGCAAAACACATCCGTCTGATATGCTGCCCACAAGGCAAATAATCCGGCGAGTGAATAACCGCCAATGTAATAAGTCTTTTCTTTGTCGTCACACAGCGTGAGCAATTCTTCAAGTGTTTTTGAAGCTCCGCCGCCGAAATCTTCTTTACCGAATACTGCCGGAGCTTTCCAGGGCGACAGGTCGTTGTTCCAGTCATCTACCTTGAAAGCGATCAGGCAAAAGTCCTTTTTGCATCCGCGTTTGATTTCTGCGAACTCGTTTTCGATTCCTTCAAGATCGTGATCGTCAACAGGCTGGATCAATACAATGTCAGATTGGAGATTTCCAAATTTGGTTATTTCCATTTCTAGTACAATCCCTCATTATAATTTTGCACATATTTATGTATTACCTTATCGCTCCAGACATGTGCTTCTATATACCTTTCCGGCCCGTACTTCCCATCGTCATTCCATTCCTGCGGCATACCGTATTTCTTTATTATTTCCAGGATTTCATCATACATGTAAACCTTTTTCCTGTACTCTTTGCCATCATTAACTCTATCGCTGAATGTAGGCATTGAGTCACCATAAGTAAATGATACTGTCCTGAGGTCAAATTCCTCTACAGGAATTTTTATGTATCTGCATTCTTCATACCATGTTGATAACCATGGGCTGAATTCCAAAACCATATAATGAGGCGAATCTATCTCCATGATCCCGCCCTTATTTGCAAATGCCTCCCTGAGCATGCGCTCGCAATTATGACGGTATTGCACATATTTATCATGCCTGGCGGCGCATAGAGAATTAGGTCGTTCTATCTTTATCCTCTCGATAACTTCTCTGGCTTCATCTTGAGATATAGAAGTCAGACTTTTAAATGGACCTGTCCTGGCATCGAAAAAATGATATAAAAACACAAATATCCTCTTACCTGATTAATTGTTAATCCTGATGGTCATACATACTAAATATCCATGTCACGGACTATATAGTGGTCGTTTTCGGTTCCGCCGTTGTAGTCAGCATACATGTTGTTGATGTGATCTTCTTCCGTCATGAAGAGCTGATATCTTACCTTATAGTATTTCAGCGGATTATCTTCGGCCAGATCGGCATCCTTGGTATCGAAATAATACAGCTGCAGATTATAAACGCGGGGTTCATCATCAAGAAGCTCTAAAAAGATTTCTTTTATCTCATCATCATCCGGAATTTGAGATTCATCATCACAGAACAAAAGCACCTGACAATCGTAATCCATATAATTCTTAATGAATTTCCTGGCGCCGATGTCTTCGACAGGATAACCCTTATATGACTTTTGGTTAGCCTGGCGGATGACATAACTTGAGCATGGGAAACGGCCGTCTAGAACACGGTACAATTCGTCATAGATATCTTCCTCATATGCAATGGCAAGATAATTGGTGTAAAGCTCTCCTTTTTCCTTCCACAAGCTGATATAAACATCCGGGTACAATTCAGATCTGACTTTGACTACACTGTAATCAGTGCCGGTTAAGACCTGCTCCGGGTGACCGTCAAAAGTAAAAGTGTCTTCGGGGAACGCATCGCTGAGCTTCTTTATCCAGCCGTTCTGCTGCATCTTTCCTATGGGTGTGCAGGAGGAAAGAAGCATGACTGATGCAAGTAATGCTGCTGCAATCCGTATTGACCTGACTCTATTCATAGAATAACCTTTCCGTTTTTCGTGGTAGTTACATCCCTCATACAAAATGTATTATATCATCCGGTTGACACTCTAACAGTTGTTAGGTATTATCTCTCTAACAATCGTTAGAGAGGTTTTAGCTATGACCACAAAAGAGAAAATAATGGATGTAGCACTTCATATGTTCTCTGAAAGAGGCTATGAAGCAGTATCGATAAGGGATATTTGCGGTGAGGTCGGTATTAAGGAAAGCACGCTTTATTATCACTTCAAAAATAAGATGGATATCCTTGATTCGCTTATCGCTAAGTTCAAAGAACATATAGAAGGACTGTTGATCCACATAGATGAGATGCCACAGATGCCTTTCGGTAAGACAAAGAAAAAGAATGCCGGAAGCAAGGATATCTTGGATTCATACATGATGGACAGTTATCTTTTCGATCCTTTTTGCAATCTCATGATAAGGCTGATGATGATCGAACAGTTCCATAATGAAGAAATGCGTGCGCTTTACGAGAAGACTATGTTTACCGACCCTTATGATATCTATCTCAGAGTATTCAGAATGCTTGCTTCCCAGGGAGCTTTCTCGAAATCCCAGG
This sequence comes from Oscillospiraceae bacterium, assembly GCA_902787975.1. Taxonomy (GTDB): domain Bacteria; phylum Bacillota; class Clostridia; order Saccharofermentanales; family Saccharofermentanaceae; genus Saccharofermentans. The sequence continues at coordinate 5,003 of CADAIP010000011.1, read as the reverse complement.
TTGATGCTATCGTCCGCCGGTATCACGCATATATGACTATGCTGACATATAGATATCTTCTTAACGGCGAACTTACCGAAGAGAGAAAGAAAGCATACAAAAAAGAAGTTCATGCTTTGATGAACGGCGGAGTTATATGAAGAAGATAGCTATGTTTACCATGGGCACCAGAGGTGATGTCCAGCCGTATATTATCTTATCCCGCGCACTGATTAATTCCGGCTTTGATGTAATTCTGGGGTCGCACCCATGCTGGCGTTCCCTGATAGAATCCTATGGTGTGCATTTTGAGCCGGTCGGACCGGATATTGATATCGAAGCAGAAGCTGCTGCGATAAGAGGCAAGTCATCCAATGCGGCACTAAGCATGATCAGGTGTATGAATTTTATAATGAAGATCATACGCGAATCTTCAAAAGAGGTATATGAACTCTGCGAGGGCAGGGATCTGATCGTTGTGACACACAGTAAGATGGGTGCTGTCGAAGCAGGCATATTAGGGATTCAGACGGTGGATGTTTCTCTTCAGACAGAGATGATCCCTGAGAAGAATAAGCCTGTAAGTTTTAAGGACAGGCTCATCGGAAAAATGATCGGAAAACAGATTGACAAACCCTTCAATAAGATCCGCAAACAATATGGTTTAGGACCCATGAAAAACGGCGATGAATTAAGGTCTGATAAACTGAATCTGATCCCGATAAGCAAATATGTCGTAGAGCGGAGCCCGTACTGGGAGGATAAGAATATACTTACCGGTTACTGGTACGATGAAGAGCCGGAATATATTCCGGACGGCAAGCTTGCAGAATTCATCGAAGAAGGTGAGAAGCCTGTGATCCTCGCACTAGGTGCGATGTCATTTGAGGACAGAGCGGATAAGGCTAAGCTCGATATGTTTGTTAACGCATTCCAAAAGACCGGCTGCCGCGCTGTGATCCAGGGCTTCCAGAAAACACTTCAGGATTATGATCTTCCTGATACCATGATCGCATGCGGGAGTGTGCCGCATAGCTGGCTGTTCAGGCAGGGAAGCTTTGTTATTCACCACTGTGGTTTTGGTACTACGGCAGCATCAATGATCTACGGGATTCCGTCAATTCCTGTTCCGCATGTTTTAGATCAGCTGGGTTTTGCAATGCAACTTGAAAAGTGCGGCGTGGCAACAACTCATATAGATGCAAAAGACCTGTCTGAAGAAAGACTGGTCAAAGCCATTGAAGAGATGAAAAAAGACTACCGGCTCAGGAAACACAATGCAGAAGAGATCTCTGAGAAGATCAGAACTGAAGGCGGAATAAATGAGGCGGTAAGACAGATAATCAGAATAACCGGAGAGCCTAATGCTTGACAGATCTGGTTTATCAGGTTAAACTCAACTCGGTTTAACGCATTAAACCAAACAAAGTTGAGGTTAGTGAAATGGAAGAACTGGTATTGTTTGAAGCTGAGAAAAAACTGATGGAGATCATCTGGCAGGAAGCACCTGTTGAGTCAGGCAAGCTGGTGAAGATCGCAGGTGACAGGATCAGCTGGAACAAATCAACTACATATACCGTTCTTCGAAAACTGATCGCCAAAGGTTTTGTTACGAATGAGGATACGATCGTACGCGTTCTTATTCCTAAGGAAAAAGTTCTGATATCAGAGAGCAACCAGATAATCAATGACAGTTTTTCCGGTTCTCTGCCAAAATTTGTGGCAGCTTTTTTCGGTAACAAAAAGACGTTAAGCGATGAAGATGCTGAAGCTTTGATGAAACTCATAAAGGAAAACATGGAAGGTGGCAAGTGATGGACGGCTTATTCCTTAAAGTTATTGAGATGTCCGTCACAGGCAGCATAGTAATCCTTATTACCATGCTTGCCAGATTCCTTCTGAGGAAAAGATCAAAGAGATTCATCATGATCCTTTGGGCTGTTGTGGCGTTCAGATTACTTGTGCCATTCAGCTTTGAATCGTCATTCAGTTTCTTTAACTTTCTTCCATTAAACACACAGACCTTAACTGAAATTACAGAGGTTCACGATGCAGCACTGCCTGACAACTTAGCTGATACCCAAGCTGTAACAGCTGATCACGCTGCAAATACAGAGCAACAGGATTCGATCCGCACCGGAACGGCCGTTAATTATGGGGATGAGACTCTGTCAGTGAACCTTACAACTTCGGATACGTTACCGGATATCAAGACCATACTCTCAACAGTATGGCTAACAGGTGCTTTGGGTATTACAGCCTTCTGTTCTTTCCAATTCATCATGCTTAAGAGACAGCTTAGGAACTCGAAGCACATAAGCGGCAATGTTTATGTTTCTGATAAGATCAGCGCACCGTTTGTTTTCGGACTTTTCATTCCCAGGATATATTTGCCTGACGTTCTCGATAAACATGAGAAAGAATATATTCTGCTTCATGAGAGGACCCATATCAAACACGGCGACTGGATCACCAAGATAATAGGAATGATCGCCATTGCCGTTCATTGGTTCAATCCTTTGGCATGGTTTGCTTACAAACTTTTCGAGCAGGATATCGAGATGAACTGTGATGAGAGTGTAGTGGAAGGCATGGATACTGATCTTAAGCAGGCATATACAATGTCGATCGTTTCTTTCGCTATGCAAAGCAAGGCTAAAAGATATCTGGTAACTCCGTTGGAATTCAGCAAAGCCAACATCAGCAAAACGGAGGTTACTAACAGAGTGAAAAATATAATCAACTTTAAAAAGGGAAAGACGGCTACTGCCATTGCTATTACGGCTGTTCTGCTCTTTGTAAGCGCAGGATGCGCACTTAATTCAAAAGCGGTTGCAAGTAGCGAACCGGAAGTTACTGAAACAGAAATCTCAGAAACGGAAGAAACAGGGGAGCAGTCCGAAGCATACGAAGGTGGCCGGATCTGGAGGCTTGATGTAGACGGACCCAAAGATTTCGCTGCATTTGCAAAGGCACTTATCGGCACACCCTATGCTGAAGGAGGCAATCACCCGGATATTGGTCTTGATGGAATAGGCCTGGTAACGTATTGCTACAAAGAATACTACGGATTATCCGTTCCGTTTGACGTCGAAGAAATAACTCTTGGAGTTGATGGCGCATATGACTCAGTATCGGTAAGTGCAATTCAGGTCGGTGATGTAGTAGTTTATGACTCCGGTAACATTGCAATATACGTCGGTAACGGAGAGGTGGTTTACGCATCGGAAACTGAAGGCTGTGTTTGTTCCGGTACCCTTACCATGGAGGACATCAGCGCAATAATCCATTACGTTGATTATTCCATTTCAGACATAGGCGTCGGATAAGTAATTAACTCTGCGCTTTCATCTTAAAGAATCTAATCAAATAAACAGGCACGAAACTCCGGGAAGTCGTGCCTGTTGTTTTATCTCTTTATTTTCTGCTATATTCTTCGCCGCAATAAGGGCATCTCGATCCATATACTCTGCCAATGTGAGAACCGCAATGAGGACATCTTACAATGATGAAGTTAAGGATGATTCCTGCCAGGAAAGCAATTGCGCCAAGTACAAGGCAGATGTTCATCATCACTTTGTTTCCCAGAAATGCCAGGGAAGACATAAAGATGACAATACCAAGCATCATGACACCAACACAGATCCAAGCCTTTGCATAAATATTTTTCATTTTCAGCAACTCCTTAAATATCTTGATAGCATAATGATGCACTAAAGATGTGTACTCTTTATGTACTGTTATAAAGATAAGTCATTTTGCGACAGAATATCTACTATTCGCGACGGAATGAGTTTTAGTGTGATACTGTTTGGTATTTTTATGATGTCAAAGGAAAAACAAATCAATATCAAAGAGGAAAACAGCTATGAAAGAATCAACTGAAAAGAAGATCAGAACACTTAAGGTTTTTAAGGTAATCGTAATCATTTATTCCTGCGTAATTATTGCCCTGCTCATCCATACAGTATACGGCTGGGCCACAGGCACATATGATACCAACTATGTATTTCTCGCTTCAAGTGCAGCAACATACTGCGCTACAGTGGCTATATATGAAGAGATGAAGAAAAAGGAAGCAAAAAAGAAGCAGGAATGAATCAACCGGTTTATCGCAATCTGCGAAATATATGATGTTAAAGTAAAACTGCCTGAGAGAATCCTCAGGCAGCTTTATCTTTGTCAATAGGTCTGTTTATCTCGTTAAGTTTTAACTGCAGGATGAAGATCCGATGAAATCGCTGCACGATGATAATGCAATTATTATAAATATAAGAGCTACCGCCACATAAACACAATATGTAATCATCAGGACAAGGCCGAATTTGCTTTTACTGTATTTAATGCGGACTACGATCATGAGCGCAATTCCGGCTATCATGGCAGCTGACGGAATAAAACTAAACATTGTAATTAAATAATAATTTGGAATGGATCCGAGGCTTTCTGCCACTCCGGCTATAATACAAAATGCCAAAGGTATAACAACTCCCAGTATGAGTGAGATGACACAAAGTTTGTTGGCCTTTTTCTGCTCTTGAGGACCATAGGTTCTGCCGCGCTTCGGTGCCGGAACCTGCTGTTCTGATACAGGTTGCTGATTGACAGGTGCCTGTTGCATCACGGGCATCGCTGCCTGAACATTTAAAGGTTTTCCGCAGACTTTGCAAAACTTTTCAGTATCCCCAACTTGTGTGCCGCAATTGGAACAAAACATATGCAGTCTTTCCTTTCTTAACAATATGAGTATTTCAACTTTTCCGATTTATAAGCAATCACTCTCTCAGACAAGGTAATTATATCATCCAAGCAAAGAACTCATGTGTCTATTACATGTGTATTGATGATCTTCCACTGTAAAACAACCCTAAATTATTGAAGCCTGCGAGTCATTTTTCGCAGGCTTCTTAGTAGATTATATTCAGGATTTAGTTAACTATATTGTTGAGTCTGGTTTACCGTAATACCCCAGGCATTCAGCGTCTCTCTTATAGCTATAGCAGTATCTCCGGGGATTCCCTTTT
>CADAIP010000010.1 GCA_902787975.1 Oscillospiraceae bacterium | reverse complement strand
TAAGTCCGGCAAAGAGCGCGGACAAAGCCGCCATGATCAGCCACATATCTTCCCCTTATTCATTGTCATATATTCTGGTAATTCTCGTCCATCAATTATACGTCATTTTGGTTGGCTTTTTGTTGGCTTAAAAAAAATAAATGCCCTAAAATAGGGCATTTCCAGGGTTTTGAGACTATTCGAGTTCGAGAGATGAACATTGTAAACCATTTGCAAATGCTTTGTTTTATTGCATTTGTGGTGTTATCTTTGTACTCTTTGACCTCATTTGTACATGTTTTTCAGTTCTTGTGAACTCATTTTGAACTCACAGATGAACTCATGAGACTATCTAGTATTTGGCTAATCTTCCGGTTTCTTCAATAGTAATCCTTGTTAAGCTTATACTTAACCTAATCCGTTTATTTCACTATCTCATCAATTTTACTGCCATCAAATGAACATTGTGCTCAACACCATCGATGTTATAAATTCCTCGAATAGATCGAACAGCTGATAAACCCGTATCTTCCTCCACTTCATCCCAATAAATCTCATATTCAGGAATGGAAGCTTTATATTCTTTCGCACAATCCATATATTTATTCCAAAAATCACCAAACAATCTATCTTGATTACGAACATAAGCAACAACAAATACTTCTTTTACTCCCTGCGGATTATAATTTATTGTAGCTTTAATAATATGATTAAATATTTCCTTCTTATCAATTCCATCAAGTCTGAGTCCTTCATAGATTCCTATTGGTTTTCCATTATTTCTTATCTGGATATCTATTTCACCTGCATGGCCGTGTTCAGCAGAACTTGAATTGCTTGATAATCCTTGTCTTGTTTGATCTCTTACCTGTAAGTCATGACCAAGAATGTCACGAACATAGTCATTCAAAGAATCCTCATTTGTTGTAGAATTATATGTAGGATTACCGCAAAGAGACGATAAAGCAGCAACTATATTATCAAAAAGAAACGGAGATGTGCGAAGTGCTCTCGTATATGCTTCAGCATTCAATTCGGCTTGTCTCTGCAAAGCATATTCCCGACTTGCTTCTCTAGTAGCAATTAATTCCGCATTTAACAGTTGAGTTCTTTCAGTTTGCTTTTGAACAGAATTATTAAATTGGGTAACATAATCTGCTAGTATTGAATTGCAAATATTATTATTCTTCCCTTCGATGATTCGATTAATATCTTTCAAATCGAAGTGATTCGATTCGCCGAAATCTGAATTGTTTATTTCTTTTGACATACAACACACCGACTAATCTTGTATTTGTTAATAGTATAAATATGTTCTTTATACTCAGTGTAAATATCAATTTGATATTTACCATATGATCTTTACTTAATATAGAAAATAATCTCTTTCTATTACTTCGTGTTCCCTGATGTTTTCCATAAATCATAAGCTTTCCAGCTGACGGAAACAGTTTCGCAGCACTTTCGACTTCTCCCAAGAAACGCTTCGGATCTGCTCATCTATAAGCTTAAAGACCTTCTCGGGATATTGCACAGCCCAAGTAACACCCAAGTGCGCCTTTAACCTCATTCTGTTATTCGGGATATAACGCGATGCGCTTTTCTGCATGCTGTCAACAAACTCTCCTGCGCTTTTGACAATTGAGGCATCATAAGGATCTTCTGCGATTGCTTCAAGCATAAGCGTCTCCAAAGCTCCCTGTTGTTCTGTCGGAATAGCTATAAGCAGGGATGAGACTGTCTTCTTCATACCGAACGCATCAACATAACTGTTATCGACCCAGCAATCATTCTTCATTTCCGTCACGATCGGCTTGAACAGATGCGAAGCATGCGCTTCGATAGTCTTTGTAGTCTTATCATCACGATCAAGAACCAAAGCTATCCTCGAGAATGCATCAGATTTGATCATCGGCGAGGATATCTTCTTCTCGAAAAAAGAAGCCATCTTATCTTTTCCACCAACACCGCAAATAAGAAGTCTGTCGTCTTCTCTTTTGTACCAGTTGATGGATTGATCAAACTCACTTTGCTTTATATCTAAATGTTCTGGCGATTTCTTGCAGAATTCCCATCCAGATACTTTGTTCAGATAATAACTTAGTAGGATAGCATCGGTGCTCCCCTCGCAAAGAATTACGCTATTCATAAGCGCACCTCAAACCCGAAGTCTTCGCGATCCTTATATACATCGTAACCGCTCATTGATCGTGATAAAGTCTTGTTTCCTTCTTTTCGAAGTGTAATCACATTTATTTTGTCGTCGTTGGGGAATTTGTCATAGTCCTGCGTCTTTAAAATACCGTCTACGGCTTCCAAACTGTGCGTAGTAATGAAAAGCTGTACGTTGTATTGCAGGCACGCCTTGGTTACAAACCGGAATATATCGTCATAATACTGCTTATGGATAGATGTCTCTATTTCATCTATAAGCAGCAATCCGCCGCGTGCTCTGGCTATCTCGTTAGCAAGAACAAGTGCTCTTTTTATACCGTCACCATATGTAGAAAGCGGCATATTTCCTAATCTATCATGCTTAATATAACTCACTGTATGAGAACCAATATCGCTTGGCAATGTAAGTATGTCACTTATTCCTTTGTCAAAGAGTTTCAGCATCATTACGCAAATGTCTTTATATTCCTCATTTCGAACAATCTCGTTTATAATATCGCCTCTTAAATGTGCGAAAGACCCGACATACCTAATAGGCAGGCTTTGGGACTCTGTATATGAATAATCGGACATCTTAACATACCTGTGAAACTTAACAGGAGTCTGTCTAAAATCTTTTCCGAGATTTACCAATATGCTACCTTCAAATCCGTCAACTTCCGTCTCACCTGAAAGCATGTTTGCCATCCTGCTCTGTCTGCTCTTTCGTTCCTGAGTAGGATCATAAAACATCTTCTTGTTCTCACCAAAAAATCTATATGAGAACTCCTCATCGTTATATATTCCACTCAACTCGATCTTTCGGAGCTGAGATTCTTGCGGGAACATACACATCACGTTCTCATAAATTGAGTTGGAAAACTCTATAGCGAACTGATAATCCCTCTGGCGCGCAATCTGAAGAACGTTGATGAGCCCCGAATTATAAAAACGCAAAAACTCAACAGCCTCCAGTACTGAAGTCTTTCCGCAGTTATTATTACCAACGATTAGATTAATCGGGCATAAATGTTCCAGATATAGATCTCTGATTCCTCTGAAATTGTCTATATACAATTTTTCTAAACCCGCCATAGCCGTTATCTCCTTAATCTGCCAGATCAACGATCAGTCTTTTACCCAAAGCATCAGCAATTTTCTTTAGTGTTGCGATGGTTGGTCTGTTGCTTCCACTTTCTATATTGCTGATATTGGACTGGGTAAGACCTGATAGTTTTGCAAGATCTTTCTGCGTTATATGTGCCTCTTCGCGCGCCTTAACAATCTGCGTTCTAATCTCTTCAAAAACATCATAATCTGTATTTATCCTTGCATTCTCAGGTGCGGAAAAGGACACCTTTTTCAATGCACCATCTAGATATTCCTGAAAATCATCCATAAAATCACCATCCTTGGTCAAATTATATATCATTTTATATCTTACCGCAAGAATATATTGAATTTTATATATTATGGTGCAAATATCTTCGCAAGAATATATTACAATAAAGGCACCACACTTTCGCCCGTCATGTATTTAGATAGTCTGCCATTACCAATCCGTCTTTGATCTCATAGATAATGTCGTTCAAATATTCAAGTTCTTCCCTGTCGTGACATGCAATGATTATCAGCTTATCCTTGTCTCTTATCTCAAGAAGGACTTTCTTTATCTTGCGTACGCTCTCTTCATCGAGTGCATTGATCGGTTCATCTAGGATTATTATCTCAGGCTCGCCCATTATCGCGTTCGCGATACCGAGCTTCTGCTTCATGCCGAGAGAATACTTCCTGTATGTTCTCTTATCATCCGGATCCAATCCAACATGTACCATTGCCGTCTTAATATCTTCATCTGAAATACCGCCCGTCAATCCCGCAAGTAGCTTCAAATTCTTATAACCGGTATATTGTGGGAGAAAAGATGGATGGACAAGATTTCCAAAAGAAGTCTGATTCTTAATACAATTCGTCTGAATTTTATAATGATACGCACAAACAAGGCTGGCATTTTGCCAGCCTTCGTTAGTACATTATATTGCTAAGATTATTCCGACTGAGGACTGACTATCATCGCAGCCCAAGAGTATTGTTGTTATACAACAGTGGCTTTAATCTTTACTTCTTCCACATCCTTCGCAAGCTTCTCGACCAATTCCAATAACTGTTTAACTTCTCCTCTTGTAAATTCTGGAATGCTTTTATCTTCATGCGTCCCTTTATTTAGTTTAGACCACGAGGATGCTTCCATTAGTTTCTTCAAGTCTTCGTTTATTTCTTCAGCATCCTGTATGTATTTTCCCTTTGTATGGTTATAAAGCGCAGAAGTAATACTAAACAAATCCGGTTGTCCCTGGAGGTTCCTGAGCTTAACTGATATCCCCCCGATACAAGGGCTAAGCTTTTTCCACAGTTTACCAGTAGTACATTCAACCGCGCGCCTGCAACTCATTGCACTGTCTTTTAACTGGTTTTCTTCAAATTTCTTCTTTGCAACCTCCAAAGGAATTGATGGATCTTGATACTTAATGAATACGCCACGTTCATCCAAAGTATCTGCCGGCAAAAACATGTACCTTGTCATAGAACTCGAATTAGAAACATATCCTTCTAGCATTGAGACAAACATCTCTCCATGACAAGTAAGAATCATCTGCGTATTTGCAAAATCCGTATGTGTTATTAGCAGTTTTGCCACTCCATCCCTATGATCATCGTCGACAGAATTTACGATATCATCAAATATCAAGAATGGAATACCTTCGGAAACAGCCTTTGCAAGAAGTATTGAAAGACCTAAAATCTTTACATGGCCTTCACTTAGTATAAGTAATGCATCTTGGCTTACTCCATCCTCCATCTCAATAGTTATTTTCTCATTTACAGCCAATGGAAGATGTAGTTCCTTTATCAATTCAAAATCTGCATCGCCTTCATTGATACAGTTATAATACTCGATTGCTTTTTCCGATAGATTCTGAGCCAAAGCAGTGGGAAGGGTTGCAACATAAGTAGAAAGCTTCTCAACTATACTTTCGTATGCCTCAACCATTTTTTTGTTAAAATCAATCTCCACCTTTTCGGAATCGACTTTTTTCTTTAACGCCTCTACTTTTGCTTTTGAGAGCATTGTAATCTCATGTTCTGAAAGTTGTTCAGTCTCAAGAGTATCTACCCAGGATAGAAATTCGTGTTTTGCTATTTCATGCATAAAAATGTAATCCCCCCATATAAACTACCCTTATTATGTAATAAACTTTCGTTTAACTCGTATTTAATTCGTCATCTTAATTGAGTTAAAACGAGTTAAACTTTATTCAACAACCTTATATTTCGTATATTTTCCGCCGTTTAGCAAATATATCTTATTCTCTTTTTGAAGTTTTTTAATTAAAGAATACGCCTGTGATGGAGTTATCTTTAACAGTTCACATATATCCTGCTTTGTAATGATTCCGTTTTGAGTACGAGCCAACTTCAACACCAGTTCAGGATAACGTATGCTATCTATGCCTGTTTGGCGTACATATTGAACAGATTCATTTATCTCGCGATATACCTTCTTTCCCAATATATATGAACGATTCTTACCGTTACCAGATGCTTCAACCAATCCCATTTCGATCATGTTTTCAACCGCTGACCGCACTTTGTTTTCACTAAGATTGGTAATCTCAATCATTCTATCAATATTGCATCTTCTTTCATTTTTCAGTAACGAAAGAATCATCAACGTATATATAGATAGCGGTTTGCCCTGACGGTTTTGCTCATCTGCTACAAGCTTTGCAAACGGAAGATCTGCTTTTGCTCTCTGAATAAAAAGTTTTACCGTCCTGCTTGTGGATTCTGAATAATCAGGCCAGGGACGGCCAAAGATAATAGATCCTTCATAGATACGATCAATTCCTCGACCGGTTTTCTCAGCAAGACCTATTCTCTTCATGGCATCTGCAAGAGCAGGGTTTCTTCCGTGCGGTTCAACCGTCAATAAGTTCTTCAAGTTCACACCATCAATAAATCCGCCGGGATTACTGATAATCAAACCCTCGTCATCAATTAGGACTCGCACTTCACCTATCATTGTGTAGTCTCTGTGACAGAATGCATTGACCAAACCTTCTCTGAAAGCAGCCCAATCAAATTCCGGAATCGGAATTCTGAACAATCCGTATTCCGTCTCACGTTCAGGATTCCATGCTTTCAGATACATCTCATAGTTTTCAAAAACCTCTAAAAGAGGTTTAGTGCTATCTTCATTCATCCTGACAGCTGTTCCTTCCAAGACTTGAAATGTTGACTTGGCTGTTGGCATTAATGCTTGTATACGCTCTTCTTTACCAATCAGAAGCATTCCGGTAACTGTAGGAATTAACTTACCGCCAACATCTGTTACAAGTCTGAGTGCAATATCCAATTCATCATCCGGTAATGCCAGCAATGTTTTTTCGCCGCCTTGTCTGTTCTGAATTATCTTCCTCAGTCTGACTCTCTGATTAGGATCCAGATCCTTCATAGTGGCACCTGGAAGCGGCTGAGCAGAAAAATCCAGTAATCCCAGTTCTGATAATCTCGAAGGAATCTCATATGAATACATTGGAATAACTTCAGGTGCTCCATCCATTTTTAATCTTCGACGAAGTATTTTACCTGATGATGTAGAAACTATTGCTCTGCTTCTAGGTATCTCTATCTTAAGAATATCCTTCTCTTCTGTAATTATTTCTGCTCTGACCGCAATTGGCGGAACAGTATTATTGGCAATGAGAGCTGTTACACCAACAGCATCCTTATGTTTCTTATGAACACCGGTAATAGAGCCATCGTCTTCAACACCAAGGTATAGCGTGCCGCCAACAGTATTCGTCATGCCTACGATTTCCTCGATCAGATCATGATCCGGATAACACTTAATATCACTTTTGAACTCTATTTCCAATGTTTCTTTAGTCGGTATTGTTCGCATAATTAGTGCCTCCGAGTCTTTCTAACTCAGATTTTAACTCTTTTAACTCGTTTTGTCGAGTTAAAAGAAAATCTAACTCAACAAAAGCGAGTTAACATGACACCTATGAAATATGTCTACATATGTGATAATTGCCGATACTTTACTTGAAATAAAAGTTGTATTTGATACGTATTCAGTACATGAATCGGATTACGAGAAACTAAAGTGTCGGATTCCCGAAAGTTATTCCTGTGTTTCTGCGGCGTGTTCATGCTCTGGTTTTATACAATTAATCAGTTTTCGGCCAAAATCAGTTAACACATAATCTTTCTCGCTGTTCGCAGGAATATGTATATGACCTAATGTGTTTTCAGCTACAACATCCTTAGATTGAGCTACTAACAACCCCATTGCAACTAATCGCAATAAAGAATCAGATACTATTTGATCACTAACACATATTTGATCTCCAGAAAGGAGCGTTTCAACGTCGCCTGGGAGAAATCTATCAAGGATTTCAGAATAAGAAGCAAATTCTTTCCAGGTAATTGCTTGATTTATATACGCAATATATAAATCTGCAAGCATCTTAGGTTTATCCTCACTAATATACTTCGAAGTGATGAGAACTACAAATTCTAATTCTTTGTTCCGGTCTGCCTCACTCATACAATTAAGTTTACTTATATATTCATCTCTTTCACTCTCATCTGTGATTCTCTTGTTAATCTTCTCAATAAAGAGACACAGATTTCTTATATGATTTCGCTCAACTATAGTAGTACCGATTTTATAAGCTGATATTACAGCAGATATAAACGGAATGTTTAATTGTGGTAAACACTCATTTGTAAATATAGATAATGCAGCATCACCAATCTGCGCAAGATGATCTGTTTCATCACCAGTAATAGATAAAATAAATCCATCAAATAATGTCTTTTTCATATCTTTCTCCTAAATAACATGAACACGCGAGGTTTGCATTTACCAACAGAACATTTAAATCAATTCAACTATCCATCTCAATTATTTCTATAATAAATATGAGTGTCTTTTCCTGGAATGATTATATTTGAATACCGATAGTGCTCTTCTGTCAATAAATTGTCCAACATGAAATGAGAGATTTTCAACCTGACTTTCATTGAACGTCAGTTTTAATGGGGTCTGACCCCATCAAATCCTCCTTAAGATAATTCATATAACAGATATATTATTTATCAGTATTAAGCTGCTCCATGATAATCGGCATAATTAGGCTTCATATATTCAATCATTCATATTAGAAATCAAAATATTTGCAACTTCCCTTAATGTCCTTTCTCCATAATCTCCACCAATGGCATATGTTGTCAATAATACTTCATTTACTATCTTGCTATATTCTTTTTCATTTTCTGTATCATTATTCAATAATTCTCTGACAATGTTATAACACAATTGTTTTTCTTCTTTACTTGGGTTATACATGACAATACCTCCTAACACTTTGGTAATTTAGTAATCAAGTCAATTTGAATGTCACTATGCGTAATAACTTGAGTGGCTCCACCATTACCAAATTGCGGAAAATCTTTAGTAATAGGTTCTAAATATGGAGCTTTACCCCAATTGCCAAATGGCACACTTATATCATCTATAATTTGAAGTGTATCAAATTCAACTCTAACGGATGCATCATGAGGAACCTGCAGAGCACTTGGATTAGCGACATCATAACGATTAAATGAAAAATACGTCCCGCTCTCATTTGCAGGAATCGTCATACTTTTTGACATAGAATCCAAGTATGAAACACTTTCAGATACATATCTATATCCCACAGCAGGAACAACATCTCCATTTGGTGTTACATAAAAATCTATATTACTTCCACCATCACCAACGTTCTCAGTACCTCGTCCTTTGACATGAATCAACTCACTTGTTTGTTGCGCACACCAAACATTCGCAAAGTTATTCCATCCGATTGCACATCCTACAACACTTGTTACTGCTTCCAAAGGACCATATACTGTATGTCCGTTATCAAAGTCTTGAATGCCCTTGGCTACACCCATTGATGCTAATACTGTGTTGATTACTGCTAAAACCAGTGCTCCTGTAACAAAAGAAGAGAGCATGAGTGATAATCCGGAGAAGATGAAACCAAATCCCACCGCTCCAAAATACCCCATAATGTCATGGTGCTCTAGTTCAGGATCTGTAATGCTCGCATCAACTATGTAAAGAAATCCGCTTAAATACGATGAATCGAGCATTATATCGATTGCCATAGCAGCATCCATCTCTGCTAATGAAAAATGCCCACTCGGATCACAGTACATAACCGGATTAGAATTAGCAAACAGATATTTGTGTAAGCTCATCGGATCTGAAAGACTTCCACCATAAGTGTCCATTGTGGTGAATGTTCCTGTTGCAGGATCCATGTACCTTGCTCTCAGGTAGTAAAGTCCTGTTGCGTCTTGTTCTTCGCCCTGGAATCCATAAGGGTTATCTGTCGTTCCGGTTCTTCCTGTCTCATTACCGAATGCATCAAAGACAAGAGTATCCGTTACGATACCTGATTCATTCGTTAATGCTCTGACAGAAAGACCGCCATCGTATATATAATAGGATGCTGTAGCACCTTCTCTTCTGGAGATCAGTTCAAAACCCCTGGTGTAGTAAACAGTACCTGTGTCTGTTTCTGCTTTTAGCACCTGAGAGTATCCGGAAGACAGATCAGTGGTGTATTCTGTCGTTACTCCACCGGATGTTTTGGCCGTTCTGTTGCCAAGATAATCATATTCGTATGTCTCTACAACAGACGAACCATTTCTGTTTACGTTCGCTGATACCATTCTGTTGTGGCAGTCGTAGGTATAGGATGAGACAAGTACGCCTGTAGTCGTTGTCTGGCTTACAAGATTTCCTGCGTTATCCCATGTGTAGTTAACATTGCCTGCCCTCGTTATCTGGTTCAGCTCGTTGTAATCGTATGTTGTAGTAACTCCATCCTTCTTCATGGAAGTCCTGTTGGAGTTTGCATCGTACGTATATTCAGTTACTGAGACGGTAGATCCTGTCGTTGCTGTTTCTTTTGTCAGTCTGTTAAGCTCGTCGTACTCGTATTCTACAGTCCTGTTAAGCTCTGTTACGGATAATCTCTCTCCGTTGTCGCCTATCGTGTACTCAAAGCTTGCTATTACAGTTCCGGTACTATCCTTGCTTATCTGTCTTGTGAGCACATTGATATCATTGTACTCATATGTCGTTACTACGCCATTAGGATATGTGGTACTTGCCCTGTTACCGTTAATATCGTACGAATATGTTGTCGTACCTTCACTGTCTGTTACTGAGACCAGACGTCCCTTGCTGTCATAACCATATTCGATATTCTGTCCGTCTATCGTTATCTTGGAGAGCTGATATCCGTCATTGTATTCATAAGAGATCGTCTCTCCTGCAGCATTCGTTACGCTCGATAAGAATCCATCAGAGTTATAGTCGTAATATATCGTTCCTGAAGGATCTTCCACCTCAACAAGATTTCCATACCCGTCGTATGTATACGATGTTTCTTCGCCATCTGTGGTCGTTAAGATAACTCTGTCGTATTCATCGTACTCGTATGTTGTCTCGGTTCCGCCAAAGTCTGTCGTGGAGATAACTCTGCCATAAGTATCGTAATCTGTAGTAGCGGTATTGCCTGCTGCATTTGTTACTTCCGTTACCTGTCCGTTGATGTTGTAACTGTAGTATGTCTCATTACCCAACGCATCCGTTACCTTGGTAACATTACCGAGATCGTCGTATTCATACTCCCAGGTTCCATCCAAAGGATCAGTTACTCTTACGAGCCTATCCATCTCATCGTAATCGTAAGTTGTAGTATTGCCGTACGCATCACTTTCAGATATCAATCTTCCCCTGACATCGTAATCGGATGAGAATGTGCTTCCGTTAGGATACGTTACTGATGTCTGGTTACCGTTGTTATCATATGTAAAGGTATATGTATTGTCTTTGGCATCCGTTACAGAAGCAACATTACCTCTGTCGGTATATGTGTACGATACCGTGTTGCCGTCGTCATCAGTTATCTCTGTATTTCTTCCGAGATAGTCGTAATCGTATGTGGTAGTCGCTCCATATACGTTAGTTGCAGTTATCAGTCTGTCACAGCTGTCGTATGTATACGTCTCATATGTTCCGTTGGGATATGTTTTTCTCGTAACATTTCCTACAGCATCGTAAGAGAATTCAACAGTCCTGCCCAGTCTGTCAGTTGCAGTAGTGTTCCAGCCTTCGGCATTATATGTAAAAGACTCTGTTGTATGGTCAGGATATGAGATCTCTGTTAAGTTGCCATAAAGATCGTACGAGTAATATACCGTTCTGTCCTGACTGTCGGTTGCAGAGATGACGTCTCCTGCCTGGTTATAGGCATAAGATACATAATTGCCATCTGCATAATCTATCCTCGTAACCCTGTTGGAGTTATCGTAAGAATACGTATCAGTCCTTGTGCTGCCCTGATATGTGATGCTCCTTGTAGAAAGCCTTCCCTTGGCATCGTATGTGAAGTTCGTTACCATGCCTTCGGCATTGGTTATTGATGTTACCTGTCCGTCGCCGTTATACGTCATTGACATGACATCGCCCAAAGAATCAGATACGCCTGTCAGTTCGCCCTTGTTGCTGTAACTGTATTCCTGGGTATTACCTGAGCTGTCTGTAGCAGATACCGGGTTACCGTGATCGTCGTAATACATCGTCAGTTCTGTTACGCCCATAGCTGACATGGTAAGCAGTTCTCCCTTAGAACTGTAATCACAGGAGATCGTTCTTCCGTGATCGTCTGTAGCTGTCAGAAGATTTCCTTTACCGTCGTATGTATATGTGAACGTCGTTCCGTCAGGTCTTATCTCTGATGTCTTATTGTTTTGGCCGTCGTATGTATATGTTGTCGTATATCCTCTGGCATTCGTTACCGTAAGGACATTGCCTCTCTCATCGTATGTATAGACAGTATTGTGGCCCAATCTATCTGTCGTGACTTCACGCCTTGCATCCAGATCGTGTGTAAACTCGATCCTGTTGCCGTCGCTATCTATCGTTGCAGTCAGTCTGCCTTCGTCATCGTATTCATTTATGGCGATAGTCGTGCCGTCATCTGAGGATATGCCTGTGATGTAATGTCCGTTATCGTATGCAAACGATGTATCGTATCCGCCGATATCGTTGACACTGATAAGGTCGCCATTGGCATCGTACGTATATGAGACTGTATTGATGCCGTCAGATATGGACGTGATCTTTCCTTCTCCGTCTCTATTGAAGGTTATGGAACCGCCTTCTGAATACTCTATTCCGTTGATCGATAATGTTATTGTCCTGCCATATGTATCCTCTACCTTGAAAAGACCAAACTCCTTCGTAAAGTAATACTTCATTCCGTCAGGTCTTGTAAGCAGGAAATACTGGGGATCGAATGCCTGCATATTGGCATAGAACAGGCTGTTCTCGGCATAGATAAGGCCTTCATGCGCATCTAATATCTCTAAGGTATCTCCGTTGCCTGTCTTATTTACAAAATAAGCGGAGATATCCATCCAGTTATAAGGACTCATGGTCTTTTCAGGATCAAGCATAAGACTGAAGATTTCGGTCTCTCCGTTACCCCAATCTATATATACTTCGTGCGGGTGTTCTTCGTGCCAATAGTACAAAGGCACACCCAAAGTCTGTCTTAATTCTGTTCCCCAATTCTTTCCCAATGGATTACTTACGGAGATCTTGGGGCCACCAATGGTCATGTCCCAACCGTAGCCGAAATCTCCAAGCTCATTTCTCTGTCTGCTGTCGTATGTTCTGTATACCTCGACAGGCAATCCGGATACCGGAAGAGTCATGTCAAGGAAAGTCATGCTGTAATTACCGATCTTAGCCTGACCTGTTACAAGCACGACTATCTCGTCTACGATATATGCATCCGCAGTATTTCCGGTTAGTACGACTTTATAGTAACCATTCATGAGAAGCGTAGGATCTATAGTTCCTAACGTTCCGTCTTCTATGGATTCCGTACCGGCTTTACTGTAAACAGCAGTATCACTTCCTACGGGAAACACTTCAAAGGTATAGTCCTGAAGCAGTGTTCCTTTTACTGTTCCCGTGATATCAGTAATGAACGTAATGTCTTTACCGTCCTGGCTGTCATCGATATCCACGAAGAGTTCATCCTCCGTAAAGACTATCGGTGTAGGCGTAGGAGTTACTGTAGGTGTAGTCGTGGGAGTGCCTGTCGGTGTTACGGTAGGTGTAGGTGTTACAACCACAATAACAAGCTGCTTTGATACGCTCTTTATGTATCCGTCTTCAGAAACCGCAACAAGATCTAACAATATTTCAGAATAAGGATAATCTCCGGCATCTAAACTGCCGAGAATACCATCGATCCTATCCTCACTGACAGTCGCTATATTCTCCCAGCTGGTATCAGAATCAATATAATATCTTAATTCATATGTTCCGCTTTCAAGGAAATCCGCTGTTCCATAGATATCGATCTTTCCAGCGTGTTTTACAGCTCTGTCAATATCGAGACGGATCTTTTCTGGCTCGAGGTTAAATGTCGCTTCCTTTGTATGTACATTATTGTCTGTATCTGTAACAGATACTTCCAATGTATAGTTACCGGGATTCCAACCTGTAGTATCAATGGTTGCAATCTCGTTATAGTAATCAGATATATCAATAGATGTCTCGTGAACTTTATTACCGTCATCATCAAATACGGAAATCTTAGAAGAAGCGACATCTATATCCGGATTAACCCGGCCAACAACACTTATCTCATCGCCAACTTCGTGACGCTCTTTATCGAAAGCGCCATATATCTCTATATCGTCACTATGTTTAGCATGTATATCCGGATATGGATCGATTTCAACACCATAAAAATATATGTTTGTTGCAGTTGAAAGTGTGTATCCGGTTTCACCGAATGTTTGCAGATATAATCTGTGATTACCCTGAAAATGCTCTTCGAGACTTATATTCAAGAGCAACGTAGGCGTATCAGGTTTTGTAACATTACCATCCGCATCGTATGTAGCAACATAAACGTAAAGGACTTCTGCCTTTCCGTCATATTCCAGCCAAATCTCATGCACCGTATTCTGCTCGAGAAAAGGAAGATATTCCGCCATGGCATAATCGTCCATGCCGTTTCTATCCAGATTGATACCGATCATTGCATCATAAGGTTCAACACCGGTCTGCCACTCTCCTTGACCATAGGCATCCTTCCAGCGGTGTCCCCTGCTCTTACTCATGTCGATCTGGATATCTATACTTTTTCCATTACCATTACCAAGACTGAAAATAGCTGTATTACCGGAACAATTAGGGCGGCTGTATGTAAACCTGGCTGCAAATGAATAGTCTGGTGAAAACTCTCTATAAAAATTGGAAGTTGCGGTTCCCTCATACCAAATAACACTTATGGCATGCGCAATGCAGGTGCTCGAAACCGAACTTGCCTCTTTTATTGTCCAATTATCAGGTTCAAAGTATTCCTGATAGTTATATCTGGGGTCTCCCTGAGAGTAAATAGCATACTTTTCTGCAAACGGAACAGGTGTTGCCGTAGGTGTGGGTGATGCTGTAGGTGTAGCAGTTGCCGTCGGCAAAGGAGTTGCGGTCGGCATACTTGTGGGTGTCGAAGTCGGTGATGAAGTAGCCGTAGGTGTAGCTGTCGCAGTCGGAGTTGCTGTAACAGTCGGCGTACTTGTAGCCGTTGGCGTAGGAGTATTAGTTGCTGTAGGCTCCGGTGTAGAGGTTGGCGTACTTGTTGCCGTCGGAGTAGCTGTAGGTGTGTTGGTAACAGTCGGAACCGGCGTATTAGAAACCGTAGGTACAGGTGTAGATGTAGGAGTGCTTGTTGTCGTAGGTGTTGCTGTCGGTTCTTCCGTGGGTGTACATGTCGGTGTCGATGTAGGTTCCGGAACAACGATCGTAATAGTATCGCTGTCTAAGACAAACTCGCCGTAAGGTAACACAACATATGCTTCGAATGTAAACTCACCCGGTTCACTTGTATCAAGGTAATATCTTATTGGCTCGTCTTCGTCATCAGGTATTGTTATGGTGACGTCTGTACCGTTAAGTCTATAGAGGATCTCATACACATTATCCTCGGGTATCTCGATCGTATAATATACTTCATCTCCGATATCAGCTTCTTCGCATGATGCGGTTACTGTTACATCGGGAAGTTCCATAACAAGCTGCAGGTCAGAAGGATCTGCTGTTACATTGAGGATGGAACCGCTGTAACTGAACTTATCAGCTACTATCCTGCCGTTGATCGTTGTATCGTATGCATTTATTGATACTCTGCCGTTCGGAGCATAGAGTATTCCGTTGATCTCTATTTCTGTTCCGTTTAATGTGATATTTCCTTCTTCTGAATACAGAAGGACTCTTCCCTCGAACTCTTCATCTGAATTCAAGCTGTCAACGTTATATGTGATATCGCCTTTGGCAACGATAACAGCATCTCCCGTAAAGTCGGTACTGCTTATCGTTAGGTCATCTTCGGTATAGTAATAGCCGTTAGCAACAATGCTCGTCTGTGATGTAAAACTATCCTCCGGTATTTCAGGCAACATACCTTCTTTGGCATAGATTGATTCTGACCAGTCAGGTATTGATAGCGGAGCTATATGTTCTTCCGCGCCTGTCATGTCAGTTATCCAGCCGGCAGGCTGGACTGAGCCTACTGTTCTGGCATATCCAGACATATGGAGTTCAGAACCCTGATAAAGGAAGTCTCTTCCCGAATAAATGTCACCTGTGATATTTGACTTCCAGCCCTGGAATGTAAAATCGTCTGTTGTGCTTGCAGAAAAGATCGCATAAGGGAATACTGTCGGTTCGGCATCTTCAGGCACAGATGTTACTTCTGCAGCAGGTGTAGGCGTTGCTGTGGGTTCATCTGATACGAACTGTACAACGTTTACATCTGCCGGAGCTGATGGTGCACTTTCCGTTCCGTCTGCGATAAGTCCAAATGTATAACTCTCACCTGAAGGAATCGATGTATTGGATGTTATGGTTATAGTCCCGTCAGAACTATAGTCTGTAATGTCTGCTACATTCCATATATTGGAAATAACGACATCACTGGGGTAATCTATCTCGAGCGTCCATGAAGACACTTCATATTCAGATATATTAGTTACAGTATACTGGCCTTGTGTACTGTATCCCCAAGTGGAGTTCTGATCGTATATGATCTCGAATGGGTATGCATCGTATTCGCCATGAGTCAGGGCATCAGCACTAAGTTCCCGCCATGGAAGACATCCGACGAATAATACTACTGTAATGAAAAAGCTGATTATCCTTATTACCCTATTAAGAATTCTATCCATATAAATCACCCCAAATCAAACTTTGCGTTTGCAACAAAAACACAAACTCTCAAAATAATTTTATGATGTTCCTTTGGAGAATTCAATGCTTTTTGAAAAGAATCGTTGTTCGTAATACTATTTTGAAGTAACTTCATCTCTAAAGCGCAATTCAAAGCGCAAAACTGCGCTTTGAAACAATTTTCTCACAAAGATTCTCTATGTTTATCTTCAATTACACACAAGGAATAAACTTGATTCTGCCTTCACTCTTATCTGTTAACTCAATAGTTCGTTCCTCTCCAATCACTCGGACGAGATTAGCAATTTGCTTAGATAATGCCTCTTTATTGTGATAGTAGATGCTTATGTTTGCGTACTTCGAACCAATTAAATCTCTTAAAATATCACCATCAGTAGGATCAAGTGAATGGCCATAGAAATGGATGTTAAGCTCATTATAGGGTTGACCTGGACTATTAAAACACTTTAAGTTTTGGTTAGCTTCAAACTCTTTTAACCATTCTTTATATTTGCTTCCTGTGTTTTTGTATATTCTTTGATAAAACTTCTTAAACTCAATAAATTCATTATCATAATCTCTTCTATCATCTAATATAAATTCTCCAATTCCAAGCACCATATTATTGCTTTCTATATCAGATTCTTTCTTTATTACACCATGTATATAATCAATCTCTGAGGGTTTAGAATATAACTTCTCATAAGTCTTTGTATAATTGAAAGAGATAACATAATCCGCTTGAATTTTAACAACTATAGGTAAACAATCAGTTTTTCCTTCATTCAAGTATTTTAGTAGATATATTTCTAACCCACGAGTCAGTCTATTCAAATCATCAAGGAGTATTTGCTTCCACTTTTTAATTTGCTTTATATAAATACTCTTTTCTCTTGAAAAAGATTTTCCTGTATCAATACTAAGGACTTTGTTTAATATTTCAAACGCATTTTTATCCATCACGACTGCTTTTAAACCTTTGTAATCAGGATTATTGAAATAATTGTAATATGAAAGCAACGCACGATCTAATGCTTTAATAACAATACTTATCTCTGATTCAAAATCGATCCAACCATCTTTCCCCTCATTTTTTCTTTCTTCAAAAATAGAATCAAAATAATCCAACCAACGATTATTATTAATGCACTTATTTAATTCATCATTATTACTTCCTGAATTTTTTATTGAACGAACAAACTCCAAGAAATCAGCATAAGAAGTATTTAAGCCGTGTGCAATATCAAAGCCGTTTCCTATAACCAAAATGTTCAATTTATTCACCTCTCTATCGTTTTACATGTTTTTTACTTGATTTGCAAAATTACTATAAATTCGAAGACTATTATCAACAAAAACCATTTTTATACACAAATGAATAATCACCAAAAAATAATATAAAAAATATTATTTATATTTTATAATAATTTGCTGTCAGCTTTACTTCTATAATCAAGCAACCTATTCTTCAAAGTATAACAAGGTCCCGAAGTGTGGGGACACTTCTCCTTGGGACCTTGCATTTATAACAAAGGACTCATTTCGCCCTTTTTGTCGAAATATATATTTATAAGCTATCTAACTTCCCTTAACCATCAGATATAAGATAGCCCAAGACATATATCATTTATATCTATTCCAGACGCACATTATTGGAAATCTTCCAATCTTAACGATTTCATCTTGCACTTAACACATCCATAATCAGAATGTGTTCCAAGATAATAAAGCTTTACCACTTCATGTGGCGGGCATTTCGCCGTGTTTTCATCAATAACAATAGCATCAAATTCTTCTTCCTGCATTTTATACATAAAACTACCTCCAACAAAGTAAATAATAAGTACATCATTAGTGAATTATGTTCATATGAACTGATATCTTCTTAATGATAATGAATCTGGCGTGAATACGGCGTTTTATAGCCACTTCTCGTCGTTTACTATTCGCCACATAAACTATCTCTCTTAAGGTCTAATCTAACCTTATCGCCTTTCCTGTTTCAAATGTGACTATCTTTGTTCATCCTTATAAACTTTGACACGGTTATTCATAATCTCTACTACATCAACCAGATTCTTTTGATCATAATAATATGCCTGAATTTCTTCTTTTGTAATCAATAGTATTTGCCCGTCTACACGATATATATCGACAGCGTTATTAATCATAGATATATATGCCTCTATTGCTGATGCATCAATCGTTCTTGTATATGCAGCATTTCCCATGGCCAACCACTTTTCTCTTTCTCTTTGGCTCAGTGCACTATATTCAGCAACAGATTTATTGTATCTTTCTACAGCCTCAAGACCCGCTATTTTCAATGCTTCGACATTCACGGATGCATAATCAGTTTCTTTGCATTGAACATCAAATGATAAGAGTTCTTTGATAAATTCCCAAGCACCAGCTTTATTAGCTGACTGCGAAGAAATAGCTGCAGATGCAACTACAGAGATAACGACTCCGTGATCTCCATTTGCTGAAGGAAATCCGTATATATCATAACCTTTTGTATACACACTATATATGTAGTGTTGTATACCATCAGTTTGAAGTTTTGATACAGAAAAATCCGGATAAGTGAAATTTTCATTTTCGAAATCTGCTAAACAATGCTCCGGAACTTTCTCCTTACAAAACTCAGCCAACGCTCTAAATTCAGGAGTATTGAAATTCCACTCTCCATTCTTATAGAAATCATTCGACATAGCAGTAAACAATAGTGAATAATATCCGGATCTATCCATTAAGTATGCAATGTTATCAGCTCCGTTATTAGCCTTCGAAACCACTTCCTCATATTCCTTGAAGGTATACCCTTTCCTGTTGACAGGGGCATACTCATCTGGAGATGTCAGACCGATCGCACTGAATTTTACCGGTATTTGATACAGTTGATCATCGGTTTTGGCAAGGTTTATTACAGACATCAAGTATTCATCCGATTTAAAACCATTTTTAGGATCAATTAATGATGACAGATCATATAGATATCTGTTTTCGTTAAGTTGCTGAATATCAAATGCATTAATAATCACATCAGGACCTTTGCCATCTAAAATATCCCTCATTAATTCATTCGCTTTTTCTTGACGAGCTTTCTCTTTACTGTCCTCATCTTCAAAGTAAGTTAATGTGTAATCGTACATTTTAATTGAGGCAAAACAAGAATCACTCTTTTTATTAAACTCATAAAGAGCCGAAGCTAATGTTGGTGGAATAATATACTCGCCATATAAACCTACACTTAGTCTTCTTTTACCTGCATTGGGATTAATATCTGCTCGAGTCAATCTATACACAATCAGACCTTCTCTAGGGTCAATACCATTTGTATTAGCTAAGAAAAATGTATTATCACTGGCACATAAAACAGACATCTTATAGAATTCATTCATGTTGGCATTGAAAGAATCTGACGGAATAATCATGTCAAAATCCGAAGTTTCCTCATTATATTTTGAGATACCAGTGTTGCTAATGGAATAATAGGCTCCATCGCTGGCAATTCCGGCCCCTAAAGCATCACCAATATTCAAACTCTTGATCTCGTATATAATTCTCTTTCCTCCAAGATCAATGCTGATTGCGTTATTCTGAGTATTGGCACAGCTAAACTGAACAGTACCATCTTTTTTACTATATACATCCCAAAAAAATACTTCTTGTTTGAAAAGCTCGGAAAAACTGTCCATTCGGCAATTGCCGTCAGTATCAAAAACAGCTATTCGCCCGGAATTGTCACTCAACATAAAAACATTGTCCGTTACGCATATCAGCTTATCTGAATAAATAGCATATAGATTATTGGCAATATTTCCCTGGAAGACAACATTGTCTATCAAACTCTTAGATTTAATATCAATAGTCGAAAGATACACAGATATTTTTTCAGCACTTTCCTGTGAAAGCACATAGAGCTTATCTCCATCATATCCAAAAGCTTTCAATTGAATTTTCTTATCGATCCCACCAACAATAATCTCTCTAATATCTGTCCTTGCAATCAGATCTCCTCTATAATCGAAAACATTTAGTTCCGTACTATAACATGAAGCCTCATCAAATTCTTCACTCATAAGTTCTTCATCAGATGGCGGTGTGAAATACTGACACACAACTCTGATTTCATTACTGTAGTAATCAAAAGCAGCATGAGTTATCCTGGTTTGGTCATCTCCGAGAAAAGCATCCAGTTCTATCCGTTCTGCATCGTACCACAATGAATCTGAAGAGATTACTTCCACATTGTGTCGACTATTACTGCACGAAGAGTTAAGTGATAGAATCAAAACTGATGCTAATATTACCATGCATTCAACGATCTGCGTTGTTTTAACAATTTGATTAGTATTATTCCGATTTCTATTAATTATTGACATAACGCATCTCCTGTTAATGATCTGTGTTGCATTCTATTCTTCTTGTTCAATGCAAACAGAACTACAGTTAGCACAAAAATAAATAATATTAAGGCTATCACTTTTGCTATAAAGGAAGGATACGATATTCCAGCGTTGGGCTCACTATTCAATGATATTCTTGTCCAACTCAATGGAGAAATATAGTAGAGCCAGGGATATCTGAAAAATAACTCTTCGGCAGAAATCAATTGCAATGGTAAAAGCGTTACTATTATAGCTACAATATTATTTGTTAATACGTTAATCGTTTCATATAACAATGACAACATTACAAAAACTAATATAACCAAAAGAAATGATTTTACTAAAGCTTCTAAAGGACCAAAGGAACGTTCAATATTTGGATTTGATGTTGCTATAAACTCATATGTTTGTGCCGGCATATTATATGATAAAGTATGAATTATATTTCCCCATGAATTATTAAATGAAATATTCGGAATCATAATAAAAATGAATAATACAATTGTTGACAAGTAGATAGTACTCACTTCAGCAAAGTTTCTAATAAGCAAGCTCATTATATGATGACATCTACTGTTTGAATCTCTAAATCTTATCAAGAAAAATAATAGACTCCAAAAAGTCAAGAAATGAATATTATCAAAGAGATGAGATATGAAATAAAAACTGAGGCTTTCATTTGTGTCTCTTGTAAACTGTATTATTCCTTTGAGAACGGCAATCAGCAGAATTATGAGAAGTGAAAATATAAGTAATCCATTCAGTATTTTTATAGTTTGATATCCTCGCTTGTTCATGGAATTCAGTGTTCTATACAGATATGAAAGCAGCAAACAGATTATAATGATACCAATGCTTAAAACAAGACGGACATAGTGAATCCTATTGTTCAACTGAAATCTCAAAGTCCCAAAAGACAACATGAACAACGAACTGTTATAATACATCTTGGAATTCAATCCGAACATGGATTGCACAAACATATCCTCAAGCTTAAAAATCAGAACCGGTAGTACTAATGCGCTACTGATATTTCTAGTGATCTTATATATTACACACGAAAAAAGCGAGATAATACCTGATGCCATAGCCATTTGAGATGCAACTAAAACATAGAATAATAAGTATTGATCAGTATCTAAATATGTAGAATAAGATAATAATTGATCTTTATAAAAAGGATGAACATCAACAGATAATCTAAGTTTTTGAATCCCCGTTGCTATAAGTACTCCTATCATAAATACAGCAAAACCGCTCATAAAACTTCTCAATTCTATTATAATATCTTTCGTTTGCTTGGTATTTTCAAATCCGCTATTATCTTGAGACAAATATACTATCGTTGGTGCTGATGAAATTATTAAACAGAGCAAAAGAAATATTGCATCAGATCCTATTCCGGTTATCCAATCAACAATACTAATAACATCCCGTTTTGAAATCAACAACATGCCTGCTATACAAATCGAACATGCTGCTTGAATAATCAATTTTTTTAAATGTGAAATCCTCAAGACTCTTTTGTATTCCTTTGTCAGAATCGATGCCATAAAAATATTAGTATTCCTCATACTCTCCTGTCACAGCATTAAAACAGATCTCATAACTCTTAGTTTGGCTGTTATTAGTTTCAGTGACTAGAAATACCCAATGATATTCAAGCGGTACATCAACAAAATTGCGAGAATATTCATGAGCAACATATAATTTTGCATTTGTAATCTGATATTTCGTAGAGTCATCAACAAAACCATTTAGATGTTCTGCAACACAATTTGCCATCTTATCAAACGACAATAATTGAACCGTTTCTGTATTTAATTTGTAAGTACATATTTGTCTTCTTGGTTCAATTAACGCAATCCCTTTCTCATTATAAATAATGACTAAGCCGGCGTTGGAAACGGGACTATACCAACCAGCCCATAAAAAGCTTGAATGAAATGAATCCGGCAGTTCTTGGCAGGTCTGGTTAATAAAAAACATATAAGCATCATCATGTTCAGACCATCCACCAGGTCGTTTCTTGCTACTATCAATAATGCCATCTTTATTGTATGCTATTTCTTCGTTAGCTAAAATCTCATGATCAAGATAATATGTTTCAACAATGACATTGTTTTTTATATCAAGACCATACCGCTCGAATAATCCGGCAACATCTTCAAAACACTTTTCTGGTGTTCCGAAGCTGAATACTCTTTCCGAAGTATATGCGTTAAGATTAAAATATGGATTTTCATAATCTAATATTACGGAATTATAGTATGGTATTGAATAATCAATAAAATTAATTGTTCCTTTCGTTCCGACATAATACTTATACTTAACAAAATCTTTACTCTCGCTTTCGATTACATAAAGATCTCCTGTGTCCTGATCAACAGTATATTTTTCACCACTTACTAACTCCTTGGCCAATCCTAAATAATCTGCATTGTTATTACATGCAACACCTGAGAATATTGTTGTTTCTTTCGGATAATTTAATTCACCAATAGAGAATGTGCATCTGTCTATTTTTGCGTTGAAACAGGATGGATAATCATTTGTTATCCCTTTCGAATATTCACCTGTTGGATTTGATTCAACAAAGTAGTTTGTCTCGCTTACACTTGCTTCGACCAACGAATAGTTCGACTCCTCTTTCGAGCATGCACAAAGCAATGTGACTGCCAAAACGACTGCAATTAATTCTATACTTCTAATTATCTTAAACATATTATTCCTCACAAAATTCCTGCAGAAGGCTAGCCTTCTGCAGGATAAAAAATTCATGGTGTAAAACGACCTGTAACATTAATATTGGCGTAACCATAATATGGTACACACTTTAAGAAATAATAGTGTCCTCCAGGTGCGGATCCACTATAAGTTTGACTCCTTAATTCGCCTACACTCGATCTCAAATAACACATAGGATATGAGTAGGTTGTGTAGTCTACGAAATTCGTATCATCGTACTTGTTCATATAGAATTCCACGAAATAGCACGAACCGCTCATTGTTAATACTCTTACATAGTATTTTGTATCACCATCCATGGATTTTTGCGCTCTTGGAGTATACGGATCAGCTGAAGAATATCCTGAAACATTAGTCGCTGTTACATTAAACTCCTTAGTCTCAGCGCTGACTACTGATACCATCGCTGTCATACATATTGCTACAAGCATAACTGAAACCAATATTTTAAATATCTGTTTTTTCATAGAACCTCCTAAGACAATTAATTCTATTATGCTCCTCTGCTGCGTTTATATTTCCACATTGGTCTGTCCTCCATCACTTTTCATCATTTTTGACGATGTTATTCGCTCACCTTCATTTCTTAGGTCTTTTAGGCTGATGGAAAAGTCCCGGTGAATAGTAGAAATCACTATTCTGTTTCTCCTTAAGAACTAAAATTCTCTTAACGATCTCCATAGTTCTCTTTTCAAGAATCTGTTTCATTTTCGTTCCCTCCTTTCTTTAGTAGTTTGGCTAGACCAAGTGATATTGCACACTGAACTATTCCCATGCTGAAAAAATAAAAATATCTACTTTCAATTTTGAGAAAGTTTAGTACTGAAAAAAGGAAGAGAAGAACAACTATAATTATTCTGGTTCTTCTTTTGGCAACTCTTAACTCATCTAGAGTCCAATCCATATCGGGGTGATTTACAGCTCCTGTCAAAAATACAAATATCATTGACAATATCACCCCCCCCCTGATAATATAAATTGCTTGCATCAATGTAATGTTGAAGCACAACAACAATAGTGCAAATCAGCACACTTAGGGTGATACATCCAATATTAGTTTTGCAGTGAAAACCGCCGGTGGATCTTCTCAGAAGATCAAATGAGAACAAGAATACAAGAACTTCGTAAAAATGCCCTAATATCGCTGCTATAACAAGAAGAATCGCATGGCCAACTATAGATTCGAGAATAACCTGGAGATTATAAATGTATGTTGCACGCTCTTCTTCACTTATGATTCCATTATCGATCATGCGTGATATAACCATACGTGATGCCATTTCCAACATATTTATGTCTCCCTTCTGCAGTTTCCTAATGAATAACAGAGGGTATATTTGGATTCAATATGTCAGGCAAAGATTCGCTGTTTTGAGGCAAAGATCCGTGTTTTATCGTGTTTTTCCTAATGAATAACAGATGATATATATAGATTCAATATGTCATGCAAAGTTTCGTGTTTTCACTTTAAATCAGCACTTGAAATCATAATTCGAACAATAAAAACAAGCTCCTTAGACACAATATCCATTTGTCCGCCATATGCTTCAACAATACGTTTAATATTGCTTAGTCCAAAGCCGTGTCTTTGTATGTCTTTCTTTGTTGTACTATAGTTGTCTTGAGTAGAGTAATTATCTTCACAACTATTTGAAAATGAAATAAACAGCAAAGAATTGTGATTTGACATTTTAATATCAATGACTCTTTCAGACTTGCATCTAGTACAAGCTTCAATAGCATTGTTGAATAGATTGGAGAGAATTACAACCAAATCAGCATCTTTGATTTTTATACCCTGAAGATTGCTTATATCAAATCTAACGCTTATATTTTTTCTTATAGCTTCAGCATACTTTGCATTAAAAAGAGCAGATACAATACTATTTCCGGTATCTATAACATCCGCTGGAACACGCGTTACTTTCTGTTCATTCAGATACGCTTTTAATTCTCTTGTTTTTCCAGAAAAAACAAGAGAATTAATCACCGTCAAGTGGTTCTTGTACTCATGTTCTATTCCTGCAATTTCACGATGCTCTTCCTTAATCTGTTCATAAAGACCAGTCAGGTCCTGGGCATACACCTCAAATAAACGGCTCTTCTCCATTAACAACTTATTTTCCATATCTATTCTGAGAAGCCAATACATATATATGTTAGAAATAAGAAAAATAATAGCCAGAAATGTATAAAATCTTATTTCTTGCTCGGCTAAATTCCTATCATAACTATAATAACCAATTGCTATGATGAGACTTAATGTCAATGCAGGGAAAACAGAAAACTTTACATATTCTACAGTTGGAATACTATCATTTTCTCCTTTTTTGAAGATCATCCTTATTATAAGTAGCGCTATCAAGAATAATACTTCGCTTGCCGTTCCACAATAAATGCTCATCATCATATTATCTACTTCAAAAATATATACATATGACGTTGTCTTTATTGCGACCAAGTATGTTAAAAAATCAAACGATAGGAATAGTCCGTACTCCGAAAAGGATAATATGATCTTTTTTGATAGTTTTCCTTCGAATATCACTGTCGAAGCAACAGCCGAAATAACAATTGTACATATCGCCTTTGCAAGAAATATATTCTCGAATATATATGCGGTAGTTATCTCAAGAATCATCCATAGAAGAATTATCAGATATAACCGAACATTTTTCATTTGGCGTTGCTTCAAAAATGTTCCCAAAAAAACATATGTCAAAACAACAAAGAATGCCGTGTTAACGCAGTCATAAATAAGCAACATTTATCTTTCTTCTCCCAAATATCGCATATAATCGGATATAAACTCCTTCCTTCTTGAATCAGAAGCCTGAAACATTTTAGAAAGATGATCTGCATACGTAACCCATACGATTCCTTTTCTGTCTATAGTTTTAACATATTTCAAATTGATAAGTTGCCCTGTCCGCACTAAAGAGAACATTCTCGAGCTTGCCAACACAGTTATAATGTTACTCATTTTATCCCGTATTTTGTATTCGTTTGTTCCCAATCCATCCAATATTGTAAAAATGAGATAGTGCTTATCCGCAACTATATATATTATTTTCTCCGGATCGACTCGCCTTGACTTGTCCATAAACTCAAATAATATGAGTCGATCCTTTTTTCTTTGCTTAAGTCTAATTGCTTTATCTAAACAATCTTGCAATTCTGCTTTAAAATTCGGTTCCTGTTTCACTAGATATCTAATCGCATCAAAACGATATCCTTCCCTTGAAAATTCATAAAATACAGTAACGAATGCTATACTCGTGTTTTCTGACCGCTCCTTAATTATCTTTGCGGTTTCAAATCCCGTCATGCCATCCATTTCATAATCAAGCAGAATAAGATCGTAAGAATTGATCATATTTTCACTTATTAGTTCGGTGCCTGATGAGAACACTTTTATTTTGTATTCAGCACCGATAGAAATCAGATATTGCTCAGCGATCTGATGCTCTTGTCTTAAAAATTCCAAATTATCATCACACAACGCAATGCGAAACATATGCACCTCTTATACCGATCTTTCTATACCATTAATAAAGTATACTTCTAGTGAACTATTTTGCATACAAATACCCTCCTTACCGTTGTCCTGTAAAGAGGGTACATATCAAACACTGGGGTTATCTTTATCTTCACCGTGACTGCGGTTTCTTCTGAGGTCTTGTCTTTTCAAGATCTTTTCTAAGTCGCCGCCACTGTTCTTCCTTAACACGTTGCTGAACAAGAGCTATAGCTTTCATCCTGGCCATCGGTCCTGTCTTTAGGACTTCTTCACACATGCGGAGTTCACGATATAACGGTCGCATCTGCTTGGTCTTTTCCTGTGTTTTGATCTTCCAGATATCGACATATCCGGGAGCATCGTGTCTTTCCCAATACTGAACTTGCTTGCGACATTCATCACGTTCTTCTGCAATACGAGATATCTCTTCACGTAACCTGGTCTTAAGATCCTCGACATCTTCAGGCGTATCAAGTCCGTACTTCCGGCATAAATTCTGAAGACTTATATACTTATCAAGCCTTCGGATATCCTCTACCAGTTCAGGGGAATACTCGCGATACTTGCGTCTTTTTACACAAGCTTTCAGCTGAATACCGTGATACGTGTACACAACACGGAAGCCGGCACGTTCTATTCGCTCTGTATAATGCCTTATCTTATCCTCGGTCGGAATAGTTTCCAGATCATAAAACGGATCAACCGGCTGAACCGTATTCAGGATAATCCTTCGTCTGTAATCACCAAGGTCATAACCCGGGCCTAAGGACTCAAGCCTTACACATCTGTCTGAGTTTGGAAGTCTGAGCTTGGCATACTTAAGATATTTTCCGGTCTCTGTTTTGATAATAAACTTATATCCCATAGATCTCATTACAGAAACAAATTCCTCCTCAGATCTGCTATAGGCTATGGCTGCATCTATATCAGCCTTTACATTGCTTCTTAGCGTTACTTTGCCTTCCCGCTGGTCTTTCCATTCACGATAGTTCCTGCGCTTACTCTGATCGATTTTAGGTGCTTTCTCGACAGACAATCCGTATGCCCTGCAAATCGCATCAGAGGTATCTCTCATGCGTCGGATGTCTTCTTTAGTATCGTGATACTTATAACCGTCCCGGAACGATACAGAGTTCAAACAGAAGTGATTATGGTAGTGTCCGGTATTAAGATGCGTTGCAACGACAACCTCAAATCTGTCTCCCCACAACCGCTCCGCAAGTTCCACGCCGATCTTGTGCGCCGTTTCCGCATCGACTTCTCCGGCTCTGAAGGACTGATAACCGTGATATGCTACCCTGCCGCCCTCCTTTCCCCAGAGCTGCTTGGTCTGAGTAAACTGCTTTGCTGCGATCTCAGGTTCACAGTTAATTCCTGTCACATACATCATCTGCTCAGTCTTGTCTGTATCAGTGATATATGACATTACCTGCTGCATATCTCTCGGGGTTGTCTTCTCCGGGTTCTCGATATACTTAACGACTGAGGATACACTGCCTTTTACTGCCCACATATTCGTTACCGCCATATCACTTCACCACCTTCCTGAAGGTATCGCACAACATGTCACATACCTCATGGATCTCGTTCTGGTTTCTTTCCAGCTCAAGTCCATGTACTATTCCCAAAACATTCAGCTTGCGGACAAGCTGGTTGAGATTATTGCCGACACGCCTGACCTCGAAGATCAAGGACACATAATCCGCATCCGGGGGAGCATTGATCTTGGCCCCAAGAAGCACCGCTCTGCAAAACTTCTCTCTTGGCATTTTTGTTTTCTTCACCTTGTCATTAAGTGACCGCCATTCATCTTCGGTGAAGCGGATGACGACGGCTTTGTTCCTTCTGCTCATGGATATGTTTACCTCGTACTTTCATAAAATTAGCGCCCGGTCAGGGCGCATTAGGGGTCTCAGGGTTCTCCCTGAAATGTGCTTTTTGATATCAAAAAGCGTAGCCTGCTATAAATTAGTACAAGGGACGAGGAGCACCCGGGAGATACACATATATCCCCCGATCGTTCTCATCAAGCAATCAACTTAACCTGCTTTTCTTGTGTCTTTATAGACTTCCGGGATCTTGCCTTCGCCCCTAAGATCGTTCTCGATCATGGTCTTCAAATAGGCATATTTATTCTGGATCTTGCTTTTGGCATCTTCACGCTCAAGAGTCTTAAACTTGATTGCAAAATAACTCTGCATCCATTCATAATCTGAGCCGTCAGGATCGTGTTCTGTCTCACGGGAAATGCCCTCTAACATGTCTGCAAGCTCTACCAGACACCTAACGTCTGCTTCAGTAAATCCATACTTATATCCATACCTATCCATAACATAAGGAATCACATATTCCTCCTTGGGATTAAACACGGATATATCTGGTTTCTTCTCAGCCGCTGCTTCTTGGATTGATTTAGATTGAACTGAATTACTTTTCTTTTTACATTCTGTTTGATTGACTTGATTTATATTACGCTGACAATCAGCCGCAACTTGCGGACATACGTCAGCGATAAGATTGTGGAACCTTGACGGTTTCGTTCTGTCCTGTCTAAGAGTGTTCTGCTCAAAGAAATTCTTGATCAATACTACGTCATCGTCGTTAAGTCTTATAACGAAATTCTTGGTGATCAATTCATTAAGAGTATCCTCTGTTGCACCTACGAGTACCATAGCCGGATAGGCCTCGACCGCACCCTCATCATCCGTCCTGACAATCAGATACATATACAGGACTTTCGCCTTATCGGAAAGCTTCAAGAATCTTCCACTGCTGATTATTGCATCGGATATCATGCGGGAAGATCCTTTCACCTTCTTGTTTCGGCCGGTAGGTTCTTCTGCAATATCGTCACTGTTAGCTGGGTTTGACTGTCCTTCAGTTATAACGGCAGTATTCGTTACATTTATTTTTTCTTCATCTTTCATGTTAAATTTCTCCTTGTAGTAGTTTGAATAATAAAAGAGCTCTTTCTCTCCTGATATCAGGAAAAGAAAAAGCTCTTCAGTTAGTTGAATCAAGTTAATCGTGCTGCCTAGAGTTGTTCCTCCGGAAGCTGATGCCCTTGCCGGAGGATGCTCTCGATCTCTTCAAGACAGATGCGGCAACACCTCACATCATCAAGAACTTCATCAACATCGATGTTATCATCTTCAAGAGAGAGGGCATCTTCAAGAACGTTACTTAATCTTTTAATCTCAATAGCAAGACGCTCGTTCGCAAACATTCCCCATAAGATAACTATCTCAGTACTGGTGAATGAATCAAGAAAAAACTCCTGCATCGGGATACCTAGAACGTTAATCCGCTCCCTGATCTTAAGCTCTTCTTCTCTTGTAAGCCTGAAGGTAATCGACCGGTTTCTTTTGCGATTATGTTCATTCTTCTTCTTTTTCATCGCTGCCTCCTTTATAGATACTGTTCAATCTACTTGCTAACTTATCTTGAGAATCAGGATACAGATGTGAATAGGTATCAAGTGTCGTGCATGATTTCTGATGGCCTAATCTGTTTTGTATTTCCTTTACACCAAATCCCATAGATATAAGCAGACTTGCATGGCTGTGACGAAGGTCGTGTATCCTGATCTTCTTAACGTTTGAGGTTTTGACTCCCCGCTTCATTTCGTGCTCAAGAAAATCCTTTGTGAAGGGAAATAACCGATCATTCTTCTTGAGACCATAGATACGGCTCTCATAATCTTGAATATACGGGATTATGAATTCAGGTATCGTAATCTTCCTTCGGCTGCATTCTGTTTTCGGCTCAGTTATAAGATCTTCTTTTTTAAGACGTTGATATGATTTAGTAATCCTGATAACACGGTTTTCACAATCTATATCAGCCGGCGTTAAAGCCAAGAGTTCACCTACACGCATACCAGTCCAGAAGAGAAGCATAAAAGCCAAATATGACTGTGGTTTATCGATAATTGCATCAAGGAATTTCGTAAACTCTTCCAGTGTCCAGATGTTCATCTCGTCAGCATTAGATTTACCTATGGTTCCGGCCTTAGCACAAGGATTAGAACCAAGATCATAATATCTGACGGCATAATTGAATAATGCGGCCATCTGATTATTGATCGTCTTGATATAAGTGGCAGATTTCTCCGTTTTTATGAGATGATTCTGCCATTTTCTGATATCGGATACTGTTATCTCATCCAGCTGTTTGTCCTTGAAATACGGAAGGATCTTCGAGTCAAACAGATACCGCTTACCTAAAAGTGTTGACTTTCTTAATCTGGCCGACATATCTTCAAAGTACATCTCTGTGAACTCTCCAAAAGATATGTTGAGCTTTGACCCCTTCTTATGCTGAAAACTTATAAGCCAATCCTCGGCTTCACGCTTTGTGTTAAAACCACGCTTAACCGAATGCTTGCGCTTTCCCGTCCAGTCGGTATACCGGTACTGGATATACCACTTTCCTGTATTTATATCTTTCTGTGCACTCATACGGCCTCCTTATCAGAACCGGGTTCCTCCTCCCGGATCGAAGATACCGGAGAATACCCGTATACACGTTCTTCTACGTATCTTCTCGGAACCTTGCCCTGAACTATAATGAAGCCTTTTGCTTCAAGTTCGGCGTTAAGCTGTCTGATCAACTTATAGGCCTTGGATAAACAGATGCCGTAAGCTTCTGAAAGCTCTTCGGCTGTTACATAAAACTTAATATTTTCCATTTTTGTTACCTCGATATATTAATAGTTTTGATAATCTTGTTAGCGTTTATACTAACAGTTTAGTTGTACAACAACAATAAATCAATAAGATTTCAACTTAAAATTAATGCTTCCGCTAATTATGTGTTAAACTTTCACTAATTGCGGAGGTAAGTATGACAATAGGAGAAAGGATCAGATACTATCGTAAGAGTGCGGATATGACTCAAAGAGAGTTGGCAGCAGCCAGCGGCATTCACTATGTTTCTATCTGTAATTACGAATCAGGAAAGATGACTCCACGAGATGACCAGCTAAGAAAGATTGCAACTGCACTGGGAATCAGTTATTCCATACTTAATGATCTCGAATCCGAAACAAAGAGTTTTAGAACTCTCGGCAATTTGTTTGAACTATTATTGTCTCTTCACAAGTCCGGTGTAATGACGCTCTCCGGCGACAGAGATGAGAATGGTGTCATTATCAGGAATACCGCCCGCTTTACTACTTCAGATACTTTGTTTGCATATTTCAGACTTTTATATCCTGATGTTAAAGGTTCCCTTGATCTTTCGAAGATCACGCTCCAACTCCAAAACGACTTCGTGCTTTCGAAGATGATCGAATGGGAATCACTTTACAACACCATTTCCAATCTTGAAGGAAAGAGTAAACTCTCCCGCAAAGAAAAGACATGCTTGGATCAAGCAAAAAAGGATATCGGATTACTCGAGATAAACTTAACGAGCTATAAGATAAGCCTGGACTCTTCTAAGGGTATCAGTATACTTGAGGACTGATATCCCCTATTGTATTTGTAAACACGATCAATACTGCACATAATCGTATTTCGTTTTAACGTGTTTTTTTAGGTATAGTTATCCATAGATTTATTTCTTTTTCCGCAGTATTTCTCCTGTAGCCCCCCTGCGGGCGAGAGACCTACTGGCCTTTCGACTTTCGAATCTCCCTGGGAAACCGGAAGGCTCCCGTATTGCTGACTACGGGATCATGAGTGGGAGCTTCGAAATCCCACCCCAGAGACTGATCCGCCCCCGCTGCTCATCACAGAAGTATCATTATGACTTTGTACCTGTCATCGCCTCCCTCGGGTTGCAACCCCGATTCTGACTCATCCCCTTTATCGCTCTCTCCCGAAAGATGTCATGGCGCGGTCGGAGTCAACTTGGCTTGGTATTTTAACGCCGATACAAGTTAACGTACCTTTCGGTTTAGTATTCAGTTGTCAAGTAACGGTGAAGTTCGAAGTTATTTCTCCCTTCACTACTACTTGACTGAGAGGGGGTGTTTTTTAGCATCATTTCTGAGTTTTTTTGAAAAACTTGAAAAAATATCCCGATCTGTTAACACTTTTTAACAGACCGGCCCATTTTTGAGCCCAATTTGACATTTGTCTGATGACAGTTTTGAGTCGTTTTTGGTGGAAATCTTCTGGTTTCAATACCCTTGTTCTCAAACTCGAATTATCGCAGTATTTCTCCTGTAGCCCCCCTGCGGGCGAGAGACCTACTGGCCTTTTGGCTTTCGAATCTCCCTGGGAAACCGGAAGGCTCTCGTATTGCTGACTACGAGATCATGAGTGGGAACTTCGAAATCCCACCCCGGAGACCAATTCGCCTCCGCTGCTCTTCACAGAAGTATCATTATGACTTTGTACCTGTCATCGCCTCCCTCGGGGTGCAATCCCGATTCTGATCCATCCCCGTTATCGCTCTCTCCCTTTCGGAAGGTCATCGCGCGGTCGGGATCAACTTGGCTTGGTATTTTAACACCGATACAAGTTAACGTACCTTTCGGTTTAGTATTCAATTGTCAAGCTGCGGTGAAGTTCGAAATATTTCATCCTTCACCTTTACTCCACAAACACCCCTCTGCTGTCCTAGCATTTTGGCCTTGTCAAATTGACGAATAATCGAAAAAAGCTTTTAGTGTTAAGACTTCTTAACACTATGGGGTGCCTTAAGAAGAAAACGTCTTTCACCCTTAAGGAATGGGGGAGAGCCAAAAAGAAGGGTGCTAATAAAAGTTGTCTGAAATTTGATATAAAGTCCTAAAACTAACATGAAATCAATTTTGCAGAACACGACTTTTATCGCTTCGTTCTTTCGGTTCAGGTTTGAAGATATTTCTCCCTTCACTACTACTTGACTGAGAGGGGTTGTTTTTTAGCCTCGTTTTCGAAGAAATTTCAAAAAAGTGCCCAAAATGGCACTTAGTGTTAAGAGTTCTTAACACTAAGGCCGTTTTTGAGGGGCGAAAAATACCGTTTTAGGCAGGTTGGGAATTATGTTTTTGATCGTTTTTGAGAAAAATAAAGAAAAAATTGAAGCACACCGGAAGGTATTCACCATGCTTTTTAGGTAGAAATCTAATCATTCATAACATGATTTTTTATGCAGCAGAAAACATCAGAAATAATATTCTGATTATTCCAAAATAAAACAAAGTGAACTCAAAATGAACTCACGGAAGATATTATAAAGCCCGAAACGCAATGATTTCGGGCTTCTTATGATTTTTGTCGGTTATTCAAGCTCAATCGTTGCCGGGGGCTTGCCCGTGCAGTCGTAGAAGACGCGGCTGATGCCTTTGACTTCGTTGACGATCCTGCTTGTGACTTTGTTGATGAGTGACCAGGGAAGCTCTGCTGCTTCGGCGGTCATGAAGTCTGTTGTTGTAACTGCTCTTAAGAGGCATGCGTAATCGTATGTTCTCTCATCACCCATGCATCCTACTGAACGCATATTGGTGAGGGCTACGAAATACTGGTTAGCATATTTGTCGAAGCCTGCGAGCTGCATTTCTCTTCTGAAGATCGCATCTGCATCCTGAACGAGCTTAACCTTCTCTGCAGTAACTTCGCCGATGATCCTGATAGCGAGTCCGGGGCCGGGGAACGGCTGACGGAAAACGAGGTTATCAGGGATGCCGAGCTCAAGGCCGGCCTTTCTTACTTCGTCCTTGAAGAGGAGACGGAGGGGCTCGATGATCTCTTTGAAATCAACATAGTCAGGAAGTCCGCCTACGTTGTGGTGTGACTTGATGACGGCGCTCTTGCCGAGGCCGGATTCGATAACGTCAGGATAGATAGTGCCCTGAACGAGGAAGTCGACGGCACCGATCTTCTTTGCTTCTTCTTCGAAGACGCGGATGAATTCCTCACCGATGATTTTTCGCTTTGTCTCAGGATCTTCAACACCTGCGAGCTTTGAATAGAAACGCTCCTGGGCATTGACTCTGATGAAGTTAAGATCGTAAGGTCCTTCAGGACCGAAGACTGCTTCAACCTCGTCGCCTTCGTCCTTTCTTAAGAGACCGTGATCAACGAATACGCATGTGAGCTGCTTGCCGACAGCCTTTGAAAGAAGGACTGCTGCAACAGATGAATCAACACCACCGGAAAGAGCGCAGAGGACACGGCCTGTGCCGACCTTCTCGCGGATCTCCTTAATGGATGTATCAACAAATGAATCCATCTTCCAGTCGCACTTGCACTTGCAGACGTCCTTAACGAAGTTTGCGAGCATCTTTGTGCCTTCAACTGTGTGTACGACTTCGGGATGGAACTGAACGCAATAGAGGTTCTCCTCA
This sequence comes from Oscillospiraceae bacterium, assembly GCA_902787975.1. Taxonomy (GTDB): domain Bacteria; phylum Bacillota; class Clostridia; order Saccharofermentanales; family Saccharofermentanaceae; genus Saccharofermentans. Next base: position 118,466 of record CADAIP010000010.1, on the reverse strand, counting down.
ACGTTCTCCGCTGCTGCGACGGGGCAGACTTCCGTGTGAGCCGTGATCTTGAATCCGGGCGCGGGCTGTGCGATGTAGACCGTGTGGCTCATCCAGCATACTGTCTTGGGTGAGACGTCCTTGAAAAGCTTTGCGTCTGTGTCGACAAGAACGTCGGTGTGTCCGTATTCTCTTACCGGAGCAGCCTTCACTTCGCCGCCCAGAAGATAGTTCATGAGCTGAGCGCCGTAGCAGATACCGAGTACAGGAATGCCCATTTTAAATAGGTCGGGCGAGCATTTCGGGGAATCGTCATCGTATACGTTTGAAGGACCGCCGGTAAGTATGATGCCTTTCGGATTAAGTGCCTTTATCTCATCGAGACTCATTGTGTGAGGTCTTACTTCGCTGTAGACCGAGAGCTCTCTGACTCTTCTGGCAATAAGCTGGTTATACTGTCCTCCGAAATCGAGGACAAGGATCATCTCCTGCGCCATAGAAAATCCTCCGGGAATCATATAGAAGTTATGGGTAAATTATACTCTGACAAAGTTCCTACTATGATACTTTTTTGTTCGTTATTCGTGCAAATCGCGTTGTTTGTAAAACCTCATGTTTTGGTCAGTTTTACATACGCGATTACATGCGAATGTCCCGACTCCCACAAACGGAGTTCGCATGTGCTGTATCTGTCGATCTCATAATCGGGAAAAGTGAATTCAAATTCGAGAGTTCCGTCATCTTCAACGGTGAATTTTACCGTATCACCGTACTGTTCCCCGTTTATGTACCAGTCGTATTCCAGTTCGTCTCCTGCGAGAAATACGTGGTCATATTTGAGCATTACAGTAACGCCGTCATCACCAATGTTGTAACCTGCCGTATGAAGCCAACCGGGTTCCTTGCTGTAATGCATGTAGATGCCGTTGCTGTCGAGTGCAGAGGCGCCGTATATGAGCGTTCCGTCTGACCAGTCAGGAAGGTACTCGTATACTCCGACAGCCTGGTTGGTGTGCGTCTTTGTACCGCTCCAGTTAACATCCTGCTCGGTAACCGTATAACCGTTGCCTGAATTCGGATCGCTTGCGCTGTTCCTGTCCCTTTCGATCGCTTCCATATAAGCCTTGTACTGGGCTTCCGTAATTTCACCGGCATAGTAAAGTGCCTCAACAGCCTTCTGACGGCACCTGAGTTCCTGCTCGTTTGTAATCTTTGTTGCCGTGTAAATATCGTCGACAGTCAGCGGGAAAATGTACCATTCGCTTTCAATCTGCGGGTCTTCTGAAGTCGGTCTGATCGAAAGGTTGATCTCATAATTGTCCCATTTCATGTCAGGGATATTCTTGGCCAGATCGTAGTAGATACCGGCATAGAACCGGTTCCAGATCTCATTGTAACTGTTGATATCGGCAGCATTTTCGGCTCTGGTATAAGCCATATACCATTCAGTTACGTACTCGTCGGTGTTCAGATAGTCAAGGATATCTTCCCTTGAGGGCGCATATCCGGTAACAACTGCACTGTAAGGATTAAAGTTATCGTCTATCTTTACTTCGATGCCTTGTTCCACAATGTACGAATAGTAGGATTTTACAAACTCCGTTGCAGCTTCACGGATCGCCGGATCTTCGCTGTCTCCGTCTCCGAAAATCATGGCGTTCTCAAGACAGAACGTGTAGTAGTCCTGTTCAAACTCACCATTGGCAAGACCCGGGATAAGGTTTTCGAAAGCATCTTTGGCTTCTTTTACGGATAACTTTGCCAGACTTATCCAGAAGGCGTCGTGGAAAAGATGCTCATACTTTTCAGCTGAAGCATCATCAATAAGCCAGCGACCCAGATCCTTATCGTAGTGATATCTCAATGTAAGATTGGTCGTGCTTAATCCTTCATTATTATCTATCTTTTGGAGATAGTCTTCTTTTGACAGGTATGTGCCGAAGACGCTGTCCGTAAGTTTTATAAAATCAACATAACTAATCTTAAGTCTTGCTCTGGCGGAATTTGACTGTCTGTCGATCTCAATATTTTTGTATTCGATGATCTCTGTTTTCGAAGCTGCCCTGAACACGAGTTCGGCTCTGTCTTTGTCCTTGATATCGAATGAAAAGTCACCGTCAACAAGTTCTTCTATGTCTTTTTTATCTCCCGTGGGAAAAGCATCAATGAACTGCCGGGTGGTTTCCTTAATTGCTTCCTCGTCTTTTGCCCTGCTGGTACATCCTGACGGCAAAAGAGCAATTGCAAGCAGGACAGTAGTCATTACAAGACTTGCTGCCCTCTTTAAAGCATTTTTCATATTAAATTCCCCGTGAATTATCTGCGGATGATCTCTTCTCTTACAGGACCTGTGGAAACGATGGATACGTGTACGCCGATCTCCTTTTCGATGAACTCAACGTAATCCTGTGCTTCCTTGGGGAGCTTGTCGTACTCTGTGATACCTCTGATCTCGCCCTTGCCCTTCCATGAAGGTAAGTATTCGATAACAGGCTTGCATCTGTCGAGCTGTGTGGGATTCGGGAAATCCTTTGTGATCTCACCGTCGATCTCATAAGCCGTGCAGACAGGGATCTTATCAAGATAACCCAAAACGTCAAGGTTTGTGAGGGCAACGTCTGTACCGCCCTGGAGTCTTACGCCGTAACGTGTAGCAACGCAGTCGAACCAGCCAACTCTTCTCGGACGTCCTGTTGTAGCGCCGTACTCACCCTTGTCGCCGCCTCTGTCTCTGAGCTCTTTTGCAACTGCTTCATCCAGGATCTCGGAAACGAAAGCGCCGCCGCCTACAGATGAAGAGTATGCCTTGGTAACAACGACGATCTTCTTGATCTCATAAGGAGGAATGCCTGCGCCTACGCAGCCGTAACCAGCCAATGTTGAAGAAGAAGTAACCATCGGATAGATACCCATGTCAGGATCCTTCATTGTGCCGAGCTGGCCTTCCAGGAGGATCTTCTTATCCTGTTTCAATGCCTCATAGAGGTAAGCCTGTGTGTTTGTAACGAAAGGCTTGATGAGCTTGCCCTGCTCGAGCATTTCCTTGAGGAGCTCTTCGGGATCGATGGGATCCTTGTGATAAAGGTTTACGAGAAGTGCATTCTTGATCTCAAGAACACGGTTGATCTTCTCTCTCAATGTCTCTTCATCGAAAAGCTCGGAAACCTGGAAACCGATCTTTGCGTATTTATCGGAGAAGAAAGGAGCGATACCGGACTTTGTCGAACCGAAAGCCTTGCCGCCCAATCTCTCTTCCTCAAACTTGTCGAAATCAACATGGTAAGGCATTACTACCTGAACTCTGTCTGATACGAGAAGCTGGGGATTTAATCCCTGCTCCTTGATGGAGTTGTATTCGTTGATGAACTTACGGATATCAAGAGCAACGCCGTTGCCTATGATGTTTACGATATTCTCGTGGCAGACACCGGAAGGCATGAGATGAAGTGCAAATCTTCCGTGATCGTTGATGATGGTGTGTCCCGCATTTGCTCCGCCCTGGAATCTGATTACGATATCTGATTCATTTGCAAGAAGGTCTGTGATCTTACCCTTGCCTTCATCGCCCCAGTTTGCGCCAACGATAGCCGTTACCATTGTTTATTCCTCCAAAAATGTCTCATTTGAATAGTTTTATTAAAAACCCGCGCCAATTATAACAGAATTATTATAAATATGGGCATATTATTATATTTATGCTTTATACACCTAAATTAATTCAGCCCGGTTCGCAGATAACGACTCTTCTCCAGCCGGTCATTCCGTACTCATAAGTACATGTTATGAGAGTAAGACGCTTTGAATCAGTAACATTACCCAATGCATAATCTAATATGTCATCCGCGCTGACGATGTCGGATGAAACTACATAGTAGTAATACTCATTGCCGTTGAGGTCGATGAAAATGACCTCGTCACCAATGCTTAAATTACCCAGTTTGTGAAACATCGAGCCGTCTCTGTAGTTATGGCCGAGGATCGTGGCATTTCCGTCCTGACCGGGCATTACGGAGTCTTCGTAGTGGCCAAGGCCGTATCTGAGTGATACCTGTGAAGCCTCATCCCAAACGGAATATCTCAGGTTGATACTGTCGATATATAGGATTCCGATGGAGTTTAGAACGACATAATCTTCTTCGTAATATTCCTCTTCTTCCTCCTCTGTTTCCTCAGTCTCGGCTATAAAATCGTAGCCTTCGCCTTCAACCTCATTGCCCCTTCTTGGAACTACATATGTTGCAACAGGCTCTTCGGAAGGATCTGTTGATACGATCTTCTTTTCGATCTCATTCAAAGCATCGCTTGAGATCCTGCGCCTGTTAGCGCGCTTAATAGGGTCTATCAGAAGCAGAACTATACCGACCAAAAGGAGTACGACACTTACGATTATCAGGGTCGTGCTTACAGCCGTTTTCTTTGTTTTAGCCTTTTTATGAGTCTCTATCCTTTTCATTATTCTGTCCCAAAAAGCAAATTTTTTTAATTTGATGCTTATTCATTATACTCCCAAACCGTGATATTATGTTATTCGCACGTCATTTATGTTACAGGGGGGTTACATGGATAGTTCGGTTTGGGACAAGGCTCTAAAAATTCTTCAGTATGATCCGAATATCGACATCGTCACTTACGAGTCGATCCTAAGCAAGATGACTGTAGGCCACTCTGATGATATCCAGCTCGTTCTTGAAGCCAGAGACGAATATTCCCTGAGCATCGTTAAGAGTCAGAAGCTCGGCAAGACTATCGAGAATGCCATTAAGCTCGTTAACGGTGACAAGCCTTGCGCTGTTAATTTTATCCTTAAGGGTGACAACAAAGCCCTTAACTCCACTGTTATCGGTACCACAAAATCACATAATGAGAACAAGAGCAAAGTAGTAACTTCGACCGGTCTTAACGGTGAATATACTTTTGCCAACTTCGTTGTAGGTGACTGTAACCGTTTTGCCCATGCTTCTGCAGTTTCCGTATCACAAAAGCCGGGCCAGAAGCAGAGAAACCCCTTCTTTTTATGGGGTAATTCAGGTCTCGGCAAGACCCATCTCATGAAGGCAATAGGTAATGCCATACTCGAGAATAATCCTGACAAGAAGGTTATCTACACGACTTGTGAGGCGTTCACCAATGCTTTTGTAAACACCATCGGCAAGCAGAATTACACGGAATTCCGCAACAAATACCGTTCTGTCGATGTCCTTTTGATCGATGACATCCAGTTCCTTATCGGTAAGGAAGGTGTCCAGACCGAATTCTTTAATACTTTCGAGGCACTTATCGAGAGCGGAAAGCAGATCGTAATCACCTGCGATAAGGCTCCTTCAAATCTCACGCAGCTCGACAACAGACTTACTTCCCGTTTCCAGGACGGTATCATGTTCGATGTCCAGCCACCGGATTTTGAGACACGTAAGGCTATTTTCTTAAGTAAGGTCGAGAACGAGAATCTTCCTTTGTCTGACGAGATAATCGACTATGTCTGCGAAAACGTTACGACTAACATAAGACAGCTTAACGGTGCATTTAATACCATTTCTTCTTATGTAACCCTGGCTAACGGCGAGCTTACTCTGGATGACGTCCAGAAGATCCTCCTCCCTATTATCCAGCCTAATAAAAAGAAATATCTGACGCCTGACATGGTCATCAGTGCTGTATCAAATTATTACGACCTGACACCTGACAAGCTCACTTCAAAGCTCAGAAGTGCCGAGATTTCAAAGGCACGCAACGTTGCAATGTTTATCTGCAGAGACTATCTCGAACTTAAATACGAGAAGATCGGACAGCTTTTCGGCGGACGTAAACATACGACTGTCATGCATGGTTGTGACAACGTTGATGAGGATCCTGAGACCAAAAAAGAGGCTGAGGCTATCTATAAGTCCATAGTCTGATTTGAACATTTTTTGTTCTTATGTGCAAAACTTCCGGTAGATAGTCTGTAGACGGTTTGTATACAAATGTAACAATGTTCAAAAGGGTATTATTCTGAACAATAATCAAATTGGTTTTATACATTGTACGGTCATCAAAAACCTTTGAAAATAATGGTCTTCAGGCAGTTTTGAACATATAGACACGACATAATAAGACTAATAATAGCTAACTTTAAATACTGCAAAGGCAGCAGGCCGATATTCGTAAGATGTCCCTAAAATCGAACTTTGTAACACCGTTAAACTATACATTTTTAATAATATTAAGTGTATAATGTTTGAAATATTTTATATTAGTGGAAAGGCGGCACTTTTCAGATGAAATTTACATGCAGCAGAGATGACTTGGTAAATAACGTATCCATAGTCCAGAGAGCTGTTACAACTAACAGTACAGTCAATATCCTTAACGGAATTCTCATAGAGGCATCAGATGACAACAAGATCAAGCTTACAGGTTATGATCTCCAGACAGGTATCGAAGCAGACGTAGAAGCTAATGTTACCGAGAAGGGTGCCGTTGTTATAGATTCCAAGTTCTTCGGAGACATCATCAGAAAGCTTCCTGAGCCTGAAGTTGATATCATTTCCGACAGTAATTTCCAGACAACTATCAAGTGCGGACAGGCTGAATTCAAGATTGCCGGTCTTGATCCCGAACCGTTCCCGAAGATCCCTGAGGTTGACGAGAAGGAAGCAGAGAAGATCGTTATGGGCCAGAAGATGCTCAAGAACATGATCAACCACACGATCTTTGCTGTATCCAGAGATACTTCACGTCCCGTTCTTACAGGAAGTAATGTGGTAAGCGACGGTTCAGTTCTTTCTGTCGTATCCATTGACGGTTTCAGAATGGCTATCAACCGTGAAGACATGGGCAACGACTTCCCTAAGATCAATTACATCGTTCCCGGTAAAGCTCTTACCGAGATGAGCAAGATCTTAAGTGATGACGATGATGCAGAGATCAATATCTACACATCATTGCAGAATCTCCTTTTCGATATCGGCAACGTAAGAATGATCTCACGTCTTATCGAAGGTCAGTTCATTAATTTCGATTCCATCATTACAAAGAATCCTAAGACAGTTATCACTATTAACCGCAAGCAGTTCCTTGATGCTGTTGACAGAGCTTCACTCATCATCATGACTGACGACCGTAAGTGCCCTGTAAGATTCTTAAGCAATAATCCTTCAGAGCTTACTGTTCAGGCTACTTCAGCAAGAGGTAATCTCCAGGAGAATATCGACATCAGCCTTGAAGGCGATCTTATCGATGTTGATTTCAACTCAAGATATGTTCTTGATGTTCTTAAGAATATCGATGACGAGATCATCAGAGTTGAAGTAAACGGCGGTCAGGGACCCTGCATCATTAAACCTGTTGAAGGTGACAAGTACATTTATCTCATTCTTCCTATCAGAAGATAATGTTCATCAAAAGCATACATCTAGAAAATTTCAGAAATTACGGAAGGCTCGATTTGGACGTCGGGCCTTCTGTTAATATCTTTTATGGTAATAATGCCCAGGGAAAGACAAATCTTGTTGAAGGTATTTATGTCGCATCTAGCGTAACTTCACACAGAACAAGTAAAGATACTGATCTTATAAAATTCGGTGAAAACGAATATAAAGTAAGCCTGGATCTTATTGATGACGACGGTTCATCATGTTCTTTGTCTTCCTGTTATTACACTGAAAAGTCTGAATTAAGCAGGAATGGAAGGCCAGGAAGAACCTTGATAAGAGATAATGCACCGGCCGACAAGATCTCGGAATATATCGGTGTATGTAACATTGTTATCTTTGCTCCCGAAGACTTAAATATCGTCAAAAATGCTCCTTCATTCAGAAGAAAGTTCTTAAATACGCTGATATCCAAGATATCGCCTTCATATTTCAACCTTCTGAGCAATTACAGCAGGCTTCTGGCACAGAAAAATGCATTACTCAAGAGCATTAGATCAAGTGACAGCATGCCGTCTCTTGTAGATGAGCAGCTTAATTTCTGGGATTATTCACTTGCAGATCTATCGGCAGAGATAATCCTCAAGCGATATAAGTTCGTAAAGCTGATTTCAGACATTGCCTGCAGACATCATGGAAGCATTTCAGGAGGCAAGGAAAACCTTTCTATAGAGTACAACACTATATTTGGCGTTGTAGGGGCCCTAGAAACGTTTCTGACGAAAAACAGTAAATATGACGAGTATATGAGTAAAGGCCTCTCAGAAAGCGATTATGGGCGAATTAAGGGTATTCTCTCTGATCTGGTCCTTGCCAAGCTGAAATCAGTACGTAATTACGACATAGATAAACATATTTCGTCTACCGGAATCCACAGGGATGATATTGTGATCAAACTTGATGGTCTTGTCATGAAAAGCTTTTCTTCACAGGGCCAGCAGAGGACTGCTGCGTTGGCTTTGAAGCTCTCCGAACTGGAGATAATCAAGATGTTCGTCTCCTCTACCCCGATCCTGATCCTGGATGACGTATTCTCAGAACTTGATAAGACAAGGAGAATGAGTCTTGTATCAGCCATGAAAGGCGCCCAGATCTTCATCACATGCACGGACAAGAACATGATAGGCGAAGAGATAGACGTGATGCAGGGCGCAAATAAGGCGGCATTCTACCGCGTTGAGAGCGGCAATATCGAAGCTGAAGCCTGATTTTAGGACAGATTACACTAAAAACCGGGCTTATTTCCTTTAATATAATATTATAATAAGCATATTATATTCCTAATTTATGATATAATTTATTGGTTAGAAGAGGATTTCCGGACGATTCGGAGGCTTAAAGTGTTCATTCATATCGGCAATGATCTCTCAGTACTTAAATCTTCGGTTACCTGCGTGGTCAATCTTGAGACCGTCCTCCCTTCCCAGAAGGATGTGTCTGAGTTCCTTAACCGTGAGGATGAACAAGGCAGACTTCAGTATGTGACTGACGATATACCGAAATCATTGATAATAACCGATGATAAAACATATGTTTGTTCTTTATCCGCAAGTCTGATATTAAACAGACTGAATATGTCGGAAAGCTTCTGAAAAACCTTAAATAACAGTGTTAAAAATGCAGCATTTCCGGGCATTTGACGGAATATGCCGCCAAGAATAGGAGTTTTTACATTTATGAAGGAAAACGACGAGAAGAATTTCAATTTTGAGGAGAATCAGGCCTCAAATGATGCTCAGGCACGCCCTTCCGGCGCAGTCGATCTCTACTTCCAGCCTGTTGAAGATGGTGATGATGATGAGCTCAAGAATCTTGCTGAGAACCCCAGAGCTTTGACTGAGGATTTTAAGGAAGAATCAATGGCTGACGTTCTTGCTGCAGAAGGCGATCAGGACAGCTTCGATACATCCAACAGCAGTGAATACAGTGAAGATGATATTCAGGTCCTGGAAGGTCTTGAAGCCGTAAGAAAGAGACCTGGTATGTATATCGGTGATACCACATTAAGAGGTCTTCACCATCTTATCTATGAGATCGTTGCAAACTCCGTAGACGAAGCTCTTGCCGGACGCTGCGATACGATCGATGTAGTACTCGAAAAGGACGGTTCTGTTACAGTAACAGATAACGGTTCCGGTATTCCTGTAGGTAATCATCCCAAACTTGGAATTCCTACAGTTGAAGTCGTTCACACAGTGCTTCACGCAGGCGGTAAATTCGGCGGCGGAGCTTACAGCATTTCGGGTGGTCTGCACGGCGTAGGTGCGTCTGTAGTTAACGCTTTGTCTGATCATATGAAGGTCCAGGTACGCCGTGAAGGCAATATCTATGAGATTGAATTTGAGAAGGGTAAAACAACGGTTCCTCTTCACATTGTAGGTAATTGTGATAAGAATGATACAGGTACGAAGACAAACTTTATTCCTGATAATTCCATCTTCCCTGACATCGTTTTCGACTTTGATTCAATGATCACACGTTACCGTGAAATGGCTTTCCTCAATAAGGAAGTTACAATCGATCTCACGGATGACAGAGGCTCTGAACCTGTTAAGAAGCATCTCCATTATGAGGGCGGTATCATCTCATTTGTTGAATATCTGAACCGTCATAAGGAAGCAATCAACACACCTCCTATTTACTTTGCTACAAAGCAGGGAGATAACTTCGTAGAGATCGCTCTGCAGTACAATGACTCTTATCAGGAGACTGTTTATACATACGCTAATAACATCGCTACACCTGAAGGCGGTACGCACCTTGTAGGCTTCCGTGCAGCAATGACAAGAGCTATCAATGATTATGCAAAGAAGTATAAGTTCATCAAGGACGGCGATGTTAAGCTTCAGGGTGAAGATACAAGAGAAGGTCTTGCAGCTATTATCTCTGTAAAGCTTCCTGATCCCCAGTTCGAAGGACAGACAAAGAGTAAGCTCGGTAATGCAGAGATCAGACCTATGGTTGACAGTGCGGTATATGAGAAGCTTGAGATCTATCTTGAAGAGCATCCTGATATCGCAAAGCTCATCATGGATAAGTGCCTCTCTGCTTCAAGAGCTAGAGATGCCGCAAAGAGAGCAAGAGAACTCACAAGAAGAAAGACTGTATTTGAGAATAACGCACTTCCCGGTAAGCTTGCTGACTGCCAGAGTGATGAGGCAGAGTTCTGTGAGATCTTCATCGTAGAGGGAGACTCCGCAGGCGGATCCGCAAAGCAGGGCAGAGAGCGTAAATATCAGGCTATCCTTCCTCTCTGGGGTAAGATGCTCAACGTAGAGAAGGCAAGAATCGATAAGGTCTATTCCAATGAGAAGCTCCAGCCGGTAGTTATGGCTTTGGGTGCAGGTATAGGAGATGAGTTCGATGAGACAAAGCTCAGATATCACAAGGTCATCATCATGGCCGATGCCGATGTCGACGGCTCACACATCAGAACTCTCCTTCTCACATTCTTCTTCAGATACTTAAGACCTCTTGTTGAAGGCGGATATGTATATATTGCCTGCCCGCCGCTCTACAAGGTCTATAAAGGTGACGAAGCATATTATGCTTATGACGATAAGGAGATCGAAGAGATCAAGGCAACTCACAAGTGGGAGAATCCTCTTATCCAGCGATTCAAGGGTCTCGGTGAGATGAGTTCAGAGCAGCTCTGGGATACAACAATGAATCCTGTTACACGTAAGCTTTTGAGAGTAACTCTTGCAGATGCCCAGGAAGCAGATGAGACATTCACACTCCTCATGGGTGATCAGGTTGAACCCCGTAAGGAATTCATCCAGGTTAACGCAAAGCTTGCAAATATCGACAACTGATATTTTCTTCAGGAACATACTTATGAACATAAAACGGGTGTTGCCGGCCGGGCAGCGCCCGTTTTTATACATTCAGGTAAATTGTTCCACGTGGAACAATCGGGTTATAAACAAAAACTGAAATCCGTCAAAATCGAAAATGTTCCACGTGGAACATTGGCACTTTTGTATTAAAGATGACATATATTATTTCATATATAAATGATAGAATGAGTTTACTACATAGCTGAAAGTTTGAAAAGGAGTAAAAAATGGCAACAGTAATTGCTCTTGTAAATCAAAAAGGCGGTGTCGGAAAGACCACAACAGCCGTAAATCTGGCTGCTTTTCTCGGAAAGAAAAAGAAAAAAGTCCTTCTGATAGATATAGATCCGCAGGCTAATGCCACGAGCGGACTAGGAATCGACAAGCGTGAGCTTGAACAGACGGTTTATGATGTTCTCATCAATGACACACCCATTACAGACGTAATCTATGAGACAAATGCCGAGAACGTCGACATCTGCCCTACAAACATTAATCTGGCCGGTGCAGAAGTCGAACTTGTTACGGTAATCTCCAGAGAGCAGATCCTTAAGAATGCTATCGCTCCCGTAAGTGATACATACGATTATGTAATCCTGGACTGCCCTCCTTCACTCGGGCTTCTCACGATCAATGCTCTCACTGCATCTGACAGACTGATCATCCCGATCCAGGGCGAGTACTACGCTCTTGAAGGACTCTCACAGCTTATGGATACGATCAATATCGTAAAGAAAAAGCTCAATCCCGAGCTCGAGATCCTGGGCGTTGTCCTCACGATGTTTAACCTGAGAACACAGCTCTCAAGACAGGTAAAAGAAGAGACAGACAAGTACTTCGGCAGTAAGGTCTTTAAGACCGTAATACCAAGAAACGTAAGGCTTGCAGAGGCTCCGAGCCACGGCCTTGCCATCTGTGACTATGACAAGAATTCCAAGGGAGCCAGAGCATATGAGGCACTGGCAAAAGAAGTAATCAAGAGATCATAAAGGAGAATAGAAATGGCTACCAGAGGATTAGGAAAAGGACCCAAATCAGCACCTAAGAAGAAGGTTGTAGCAGCAAAGCCTGCTGCCAAAAAGACAGCTGCCAAGACTGCATCAAAGAAGCCTGCAGCAGCTAAGAAGACTCCGGCTAAGAAGGCAGCACCTGCAAAGAAAACAGCAACAAAGAAACCCGTTGCAAAGGCTCCTGCCAAGAAATCCGTCCCCGTTAAGAAGACGGCTGCCGTTAAATCATCTTCGCCTAAGGCAGCTCCTGCAAAGAAGACAGCTGTTAAGACGATCTCAGAGAGCAAGGCTATGGGTAGAGGTCTCGGTGCTCTTCTTTCATCTGACGGTATTCCTGAGAACAAGAGAGATTCCGTTGTAGATCTCAAGATCAACGACATCTCCCCTAATAACGGCCAGCCCAGAAAGAACTTCAACGACGATGCTCTTAATGAACTCGCTTCATCAATTGAAGAAAACGGCGTTATCCAGCCCATCATCGTTCAGCGCAAAGGTGAAGGCTACAGGATCGTAGCAGGCGAGCGCCGCTGGAGAGCAGCAAGGATTGCAGGACTTTCCGTAATCCCTGCGATCGTAAGAGATCTTTCCGATAAGGAGACAATGGCACAGGCTCTCATCGAGAATATCCAGAGAGAAGACTTGAATCCCATTGAAGAAGCTTCTGCAATGGATAACCTCCTTAAGACCCACAAGCTTACACAGGAACAGCTTGCTAAGAAGCTCGGCAAGCCCAGAGCTACTATCGCTAATACTCTCCGTATCCTTAATCTTGATGAATCCCTCCAGGAATTCGTAAGCAGGGGAGATCTCTCAGAAGGTCACGCCAAGGCTATCCTCGCTCTTAAGGATAAAGAAGACCAGCGCAAGGTAGCTGATGTTATCATGGCACGCGAGATGAACGTAAGACAGGCTGAGGTTTTCGTTAAGAAGTATATCGAAGCCCAGAATAATCCTTCCGGCAAGAAGGCAGTAGAGCTCCCTGACATCCAGTTCACTCTGAGCACGAAGGAAGTTGAGACAAAACTTAAGAAGCAGCTTGGCGCAAAGGTCAAGATCAAGGTCCTTGATAACTCCACAGGCCGCGGCCGTATCGTTATCGACTATAAGGACAACATGGATCTCGACAGACTTATCGAGTATCTCTGCAACTGATGTTATATCTTTAAGGTACTATATTTATATATAAGAGAAGCTTTTCAGACAGCTACTTGAAAAAGTCTTTCGGATTATGTATACTTAAGTGCCTCTTGAAAACCGTTTGCCTTCACGGGCACCAGGGTTCGAATCCCTGCGGCTCCGCCAAAGAACTTAAAGCCCTTCCAATTTCGGAAGGGCTTTTCAATTGAGAACAAACGTTCTTTTAAATGGCTTTATGCCATGTTTTCGGGCATATTTATGAGGGAATTATCAGAAAAGCCCTTAAAATCAACATTTTTAATTAATATGTGGTACAATCTTCTTCTATCTGCACAGCGGTTCTGTGCATAAAACTCTAGAGGAGGAATTTACAAATGGAAAAAGAAGAAGTATTGAAGGTGTACCGTCACTCTTTGGCACACATCCTTGCAAAGGCTGTAATCGAGTTATATGGCAAAGAGGTACAGTACGCGATCGGACCTGAGATCGAGGACGGCTGCTATTACGATTTTGTCCTTCCGAGAACAGTCACAGAGGAAGATTTCCAGACAATCGAAGACAAGATGCATGAGATCATCAAGAGAAGGGAAGACTGGACACGTAAGGTCATCTCCCGTGATGAGGCTTTGGAACTCTTCAAGGATCAGAAGTTTAAGCATGAGCTTATTGTCGATCTGCCTGCAGACGAGACAATATCCATATATTACACAGGCGACGATTATGTAGATCTTTGCCGTGGACCTCACGTAGACAATTCACAGGAGCTTTTCAGCGCTGCTTTCAAGATCAAGAACGTTTCCGGTGCTTACTGGAGAGGCGATGAGAAGAGAGACCAGCTCCAGAGAATCTATCTTTTCGCGTTCCCTTCAAAGGACGAGCTCAAGGCTCACCTTGCATGGCTTAAGGAAGCTCAGGAGAGAGACCACAAGAAGATAGGTACGGCGCTTGACCTCTTTATGTTCCGTGAGACAGCTCCCGGTATGGCTTACTGGCTCCCCAGGGGATGGATCCTCTATCAGGAACTCATGAAGTATTCACGTGAGATCCAGGGCGCACACGGCTACACGGAGATCTCCGCACCTCTTATCAACAATAAGAAGCTCTGGCTCATTTCCGGTCACTGGGCACACTATCAGAACAACATGTTCATCGTTCCCGGTATCACAAAGGGCGTTAATGCTACTGACGCTGTTCAGGGCGAAGAGGCTCCCGAGCAGTACGCCGTTGATGCTGAGGATACAATGGCAGCTAAGCCTATGAACTGCCCTAACGCCATGATGTCCTACAAGCGCACAATGCACTCGTATAAGGAACTTCCTATCCGTTACAGTGAGTACGATGTACTCCACCGTAAGGAGAAGTCCGGCCAGATGAACGGTCTTTTCAGAGTTCAGGAGTTCCGTCAGGACGACGACCATACATTCGTTACACCTGACCAGATCAAGGACGAGATCAAGGACGTAATCGCTATTGCAGACGAGATCTACAAGACATTCGGTATCACATACAGAGCCGAGTTCTCAACAAGACCTGACGACTTCATGGGCGATATCGAGTCATGGAACTCTGCTGAGGCTTCTCTCAAGGCTATCCTCGACGAGAAGTATGGTGACGGCAACTACGAGATCAACGAAGGCGACGGCGCATTCTACGGCCCGAAGATCGACCTTCAGATCAAGGACGCTCTTGGACGTGAGTGGCAGTGCGGTACAGTCCAGCTCGACTTCCAGCTTCCTCATAACTTCGAGCTCACATTCGTCGACAAGGACGGCGCACAGAAGATGCCTATCGTTATCCACAGAGCCATCTTCGGTTCTTTCGAGCGTTTCATCGGCATCATCACAGAGCACTTCAAGGGCGCTTTCCCGTTCTGGCTCAATCCTTATCAGGTTGCAGTCGTACCTATCAGACCTGAGCACAATGAGTATGCACAGAAGGTTGCTGATGCTCTCACAAAGGCCGGCGTAAGAGTCGAGTCCGACTTAACAGACGTTAACATGAGAGACAAGATCAAGAAGTTCAAGCAGATGAAGGATCCTTATATCCTCGTTGTAGGCGACAAGGAAGCTGCTGAGAACACAGTATCTGTTAACGTAAGAGGCTCCAACAAGCAGCTCCAGGGCGTTGCTCTCGACAAGTTTGTTGAACTCTGCAAAAAGCTCAATGCAGAAAGAACATTGGAGCTCCCTCAGGAGATCTGATCTTCGCTCAGACAAAACAAATAACAGGCGGCGTGGGACAAAAGTCCTGCGCCGTTTTTCATGCGATTTTCGATTAAATCCTGATAAGGGGACAATATATGTATATTTATCTTGAAAAGATAGCGTAAGTCCCTTTAAAGCAATGACATTGTGATCGTTGCCATATAGACTGTTTATGAGGCATTACCCTAAACGGTAATCGTAACACCTAGGTGTTTAGGCGGTCGTCCTCCTGTAAACCCATGACCTCGTTCATGGTGAAAGGAGGTGCAGCATGAGTGATTACGAAATGTTGATCGTGATACTCACGATTGGCGTATTAATAGTTTCAATCATTGCTCTTTGTTTAAATACAAAGAAATAAGCCGCCCGTAGCCTGAAGAACTGGGGCGGCGTTCCAAACCAATTTCTGAGGACAACCGTCTATTGCGTAATGCCTCATCTATGAATTCATTATATCCGCTTCATTTTTAACCGTCAATTCGGTTTTGGGGACTAAAACAGGCCTGAAACCCCATAAAACAGGGCAAAAACTTTGATTATCAAATTATCAAATTACACTTGCACGGCAGTTTGTAAGTGCATTTTTTAGGTAAAATTTGCAACGAATAATGACTTTATTTGAATATTCATTCTTGATATCATTCATACTGCTACAAAAGGGGGCATATGAGACATGTATAAACAAGAAGGAACAAAAGTCGCCATTATCGGCGCAGGCGCGGTAGGATCTACAACCGCTTTCGCAATCGCAATGCAGCAGCTCTGCTCTGAGCTCGTTCTTATTGATGTCAATAAGGAAAAGGCTCTGGGTGAGGCACTTGATATCAGCCACGGACTTCCGTTCATCGGCGATATGTACATTCACGCAGGCGACTATTCTGACGTTAAGGATGCTGACTGCATCATCATCACGGCAGGTATCCCCAGAAAAGAAGGCGAGACAAGACTTGACCTTGCAAAGAAGAACGTCAAGCTCGCTCATGCCATTACAGACAGCATCATGGAGCACTACAACAAGGGTGTCATCATGGTAATCTCCAACCCTTGCGACCTCGTTACATATAAGGTTGCGGAGTGGTCCGGACTTCCTTCAAACAAGATCATCGGTTCAGGTACGAACCTTGACTCTGCACGTTTCAGAGTCCTCATTTCCAGAAAGCTTGGCGTTGACGTTAGAAACGTTCACGGTTATATCCTCGGCGAGCACGGTGAGACACAGTTCCCTGCATGGAGCCACACTCACGTTGCAGGTATGTCCATCGACGAGTACGCAGATGCAATCGGCGTACCTTTCGGAGAGGATGTTAAGGCTGAGATCGCTCAGAAGACAAAGTCTGCAGGCGCTGAGATCATCAAGCTCAAGGGCGCTACATTCAACGGTATCGCCGTAAGTGCTGCTACTCTCCTCAGAAGCATCACAGAAGACGAGCACACTATCAGAACAGTATCCACAAGACTCAACGGCGAGTACGGCATCTCCGGAGTTACTCTCGACGTTCCTGCACTCATCGGTGCTAACGGCGTTGATAAGATCATTGACATGCGTCTTACAGACGAAGAGTACGAGCTCCTCAAGAAATCTGAGGCAAATATGCGTGAGGCTATCGCTTCCGTAGAGGGCCTCTGATAGGGCGGATACTTGATGCGCCTTTGTTTTCGGGCGCGAAAAGAAATAATCCCAAGTCCTGCACTTGTCCCAATAAGTGCAGGGCTTTTCATTTAATAAGAAGTAAGAATTTGCTATAATGTCGGGGGTAAAATCCCAAATAACTAACTTAAGAGGTTAATTTATGGAAATCAGTGCGGTTGTTATGGCGGCAGGTAAGAGCACGAGAATGAAGTCAAAGCATTCTAAAGTTGTGTTCCAGGTGTCGGGCAAACCGATCATTCAATGGGTAGCTGATGCTCTTCAGGAAGCAGGCTGCCAGGACCAGGTATATATAGTAGGTGAAGCACAGGCTGAGATCAGAAGCGTATTGGGCGAGAATGTCGCATACGTACTTCAGGAAGAACAGAGAGGAACAGGCCACGCCGTAATGCAGGCTGCACCTTTCCTTGAGGGCAGAGACGGACTTACGATCGTTCTTCCCGGCGACTGCCCGATGGTATCTGCAGACACGATCAAGAAGGCACTCGATGCTTTCGATTCAGCTGCTTCCAATTGCGCAGCGATCCTCATCACTGCTGAGGCAGACGATCCGACAGGTTACGGAAGGATCATCAGAGGCGAGGACGGCAACGTTCTCAAGATCGTAGAGCACAAAGACTGCACACCCGAAGAGCTCAAGTGCAAAGAGATCAACTCTTCAATGTATGTTTTCAAGACACCTCTCCTTATCTCTGCTTTGGGCAGGATCGGCGCGAACAACGCCCAGAAGGAATATTACCTTACAGATACCATCGGAATCCTTATCGGTGACGGCTACACGGTTGGCGCGGTTGTCTGCGATTTCGATGACACAAGGGGAGTTAACGACAGAAAGCAGCTCGCCCAGGTAAGAGACATCATGAACCACAGGATCCTCGACCGCCACATGAAGAACGGTGTCGAGATCGTTGATCCCAATGCTACATGGATCCACCACGCAGTAGAGATTGGCCAGGATACTGTTATCCTGCCTGGTACGACGCTCATCGGCAACACAAACATCGGTGAGGACTGCATCATCGGCGAGAATACAAGAATCGACTGCTCTGATATCGGCGACGGCACGGTTGTTGATAACTCGATCGTTTCTTCAAGCACGATCGGCAAGGACTGCCGTATCGGACCTTATACGCACATCAGACCTGAATCCAAGATCGACGATCACGTAACACTCGGTGCATACGTTGAGGTCAAGGGTTCTGACATCGGCGAGTATACGAGAGCACGTCACCTTACATACATCGGTGACTCAAAGGTAGGCCGCAACGTTAACTTCGGATGCGGTACCGTTACATGTAACTTCGATGGTCAGGACAAGGTCGGCTGCACGATCGAGGACAACGTATTCATCGGAGGCAACTCCAATATCGTATCCTCTGTCGTTCTCGGCAAGGACTGCTACATTGCCGCAGGCTCAACGATCACATCCGACGTTCCGGCGCTTTCGCTCGGTATCGGAAGATCAAAGCAGCTCAACAAGGATAACTGGGTTGCAGACAAGAGCCGTATGAGAGGCGAGAATTATATCAGACTCGACGACAGACGTTCAGAGGTCTGATCTTCCGGAAGGATCTTTATGTGGATAGTGGCCGGACTCGGTAATCCGGGAAAACAGTATATCTATACATGGCACAACATGGGCTATCTCGCTGTAGATATGCTCGCGGATAAACATGGCATTTTTCTCGGCAAGGAAAAGTACAAGGGCCTCTGGGGCAAGGGCAAGATTGCAGGACAGGACGTCATCATCATCAAGCCAACGACTTACATGAACAACTCAGGCGAGTGCCTGGTTGAGATCAGTAATTTCTATAAGGTCCCGCCGAAAAACATCATCACTGTTTACGACGATATCGACATTGCCAAGGGTACCATCAGGGTAAGACCCAAGGGCAGTGCCGGCACGCATAACGGCATGAGATCCGTGATCCAGCTCCTTGGAACACAGGAGTTTCCGCGTGTCAGGATCGGCACGGGTCCGGTACCTGAACACTGGGATCTCGTAAATTATGTTCTTTCCGAAGTGCCCGCAGATGACCGGTCACTCATGAACGACGCATTCGTTAAAGCGTGTGAGGCAGTAGAGGAGATCATCTCTAATGGATAAAAGCCTCACCGAACTCCTTGGAAGGATCGCATCCGACAAAGAGCTCGCCGCTGACTTTTCCACAAGTCTGAAAACGGGGAAGCATCTTAACATCACGGGCCTGTGCAACGAGCAGAAGGTCTATGTTGCTATGGCTCTGGCCCGCCTTAACGGCCGCAAGGCTGTATTCATCGAACCAGACAGCGCAAGGGCGCGCGTGACCGCATCTTACTGTGCGGCATTCACCGACGAGCCGGTTACCCTTCTGTCGCCTTCAGAGTTGTCTCTCGTGAGCGCGGAGGCTTCTTCCAGAGAATTAGAGCTTAACCGTTCAGCGGCGCTCTCAGAGCTTGCCAGAGGCGAATACGGGGCTGCCGTAATAACGGCAGGTGCGCTACTTAACAAACTTGAACCCAAAGAAGTTTTCCGCAAGAGGATAATCGATCTTAAGGTCGGCATGGAAATGGAGCGTGACGAACTTGTCGAAAAGCTCCTTTTAAACGGCTACGAAAACGTCCCGCAGGTAATGGAAAAGGGCGAATTCTCAGTAAGAGGCGACATTGTCGACATCTATTCGCCGTCTTATACGGAACCCGTGAGAGTCAGCTTTTTCGATACCGAGATAGACCAGATAAAGACATTCGACAGGGAGACGCAGAGATCGACGGGCCAGCTCGAAGAGACTGCCGCAGTCCCTGCATCCGCATATGCTTTCCCTGAAGATAAGCGCGATGAGATAGCATCGCTCATTAAGGAGCGCGTGCAGGAAGACCTCGCCAAGATGAACACGGCGACGAGGGAAGTAAGGCGTGCGGCAGAGCTTTTGTCCAGAACGGCAACGGGCGACGCTGAGAAGATCAGCAACGGAATCGAGCCTTCGGGCATCGCAAGATGGCTTGGGATCATCCTAAAGGACTATCAGACCATAATAAATTACGTGAACGGCAGCGACGTTGTCTTCTTTGCCGACGAGATGGTCGACATCGATGCGCGCATGAACGCTTATGCGGGCGAATATGTGCAACGCTGCCGCGACTCTTTTGAGATAGGTATCGCGCCGACGTGTGCTCCGTCTGCCATGGTGAACATTTCGAAGCTCATGAGGGCATTGGACGGCCTGGATAACATTGTTACATTGTCCATGTTCCAGTCTTCCGGCAATGGTTTGCCGGGCGGAGTGCTTCATACGGTTTCAGGCTTCCCGGCAGATAACTTTTCGGGCCGTGCACAGGAACTTTCCGCACTCCTCAAGGAGAATAAGAACGTTTATCTTGTTGCCCACCACGGAAGGCGCTGGGAGCAGCTTAAGGAACGTCTGGCTGAATACGACTGCTTCACAGAGATAATCGATGCACCGCTCCCGGCGGGCTTTAACTATCCGCTTCTGGGAATCACTATCCTGGGCGAGCAGGAGTTATATGGAACTGAGCAGAAGCGCCCCGAAAAGAAGAAGGGCGGCAACAGGATCCAGTTCTTCAGCGAGATCAATCCGGGCGACTACGTAGTTCACGACAAGCACGGTGTCGGCCGATATGAAGGCCTCGTCAACATGAGGGTCGGCGAGATCCGCAAGGACTACCTGAAGCTGACTTATGCAAAGGGTGAGACGCTTTATATCCTTCCTGAGAATCTGGATTCGCTTCAGAAATATGTCGGCCCGGGCGAGAAAGAACCGAAGCTCTCAAGGCTTGGCGGCGACGAGTGGAAGAAGTCAGTATCGCGCGCAAGGGATGCGATCAAGAAAGTTGCATACGACCTTTTGAAGATCTATGCCGCAAGAAGCGTAAACAAGGGCTTTGCGTGCGCGCCTGACGATGAGCAGCAGAAACTTTTCGAAGCCAAATTCCCGTTCGTTGAGACTGACGATCAGCTCCGCGCGGCACATGAGATAAAGACAGACATGGAATCCGAGAGACCGATGGACAGACTCCTTTGCGGAGACGTCGGATTCGGCAAGACGGAAGTCGCATTCAGGGCAATGTTCAAGGCGGTCATGAACGGCAGACAGGTAATTATGCTCGCGCCGACGACACTCCTTGCGCAGCAGCACTACGAGAACTTATCCCGCAGATTAAAGGACTTCCCGGTAAACGTCTGCATGCTCTCAAGATTCGTCTCACAGGCGCAGATAAAGCAGAATCTCATTGATATCGAGAGCGGCAAGATCGACATCATCATCGGCACCCACAGGGCGCTTTCAAATGACGTAAAACCGCCGCATCTGGGCCTTCTCGTAATCGACGAGGAACAGAGATTCGGCGTCAACCACAAAGAGAAGATCAAGTCCATGAAAACCGACGTCGACGTGCTTTCTCTGTCAGCAACTCCTATCCCGAGAACGCTCCACATGTCGCTTTCAGGCATCAGGGACATCTCTGTCCTTGAGGAAGCGCCTTTCAACAGACGCGCGGTACAGACATACGTGCTTGGCTACGACGAGCAGATCATCGTCCAGGCGTGCATGCGTGAGATCGCAAGAGGCGGCCAGATCTTCTATCTTTACAACAGGACATCAGACATTG
Source organism: Oscillospiraceae bacterium (assembly GCA_902787975.1). GTDB lineage: Bacteria > Bacillota > Clostridia > Saccharofermentanales > Saccharofermentanaceae > Saccharofermentans. The sequence continues at coordinate 96,629 of CADAIP010000010.1, read as the reverse complement.
ATAAGGTTGCCGACAACCTCGCGAAAGCGATGCCCGGCGTGCGCGTCACTTATGCACACGGCCAGATGCCCGAAAACGGCCTTGAGGCAGTAGTCACAGACTTCGTCGAAGGCAAGTACGACATCCTCGTCTGCACGACCATCATCGAAAACGGCGTCGACATGCCGAACGTAAACACCCTGATCGTCGAGAACGCCGACCGCTTCGGCCTTTCGCAGCTCTACCAGATCAAGGGCCGTGTCGGCCGTTCAGACAGACAGGCATATGCTTACATCACATATAATGCCGACGCTCCCCTTAACGAGGAAGCCTCGAAAAGACTCAATGCCCTCCGTGAATTCACCGAACTCGGTTCAGGTGTCAGGATTGCCATGCGTGACCTTGAGGTAAGAGGCGCAGGCAGCCTTTTGGGCGCCGAGCAGCACGGCCAGATGGACGTCATCGGTTATGAGCTCTACTGCAGACTTCTTGATGAGGAAGTCCGGCTTCTCAAGTCCGGCAAAGACGAAGTTCTTGATACTGATGTGCTTACTGGCCATTCAGAGAGCTCCGAAAAAGGCTTTACGGTTGAAGTCGATTATGACGCATACATTCCTTCTTCCTACATCCAGGATGAGGCGGCCAGGATGAGCTGCTACAGGCGTATCGGCGACATCTCAAGCTTCGAATCTTACAGCGACTTTATCGACGAAGTCACCGACCGTTACGGCGATGCACCTTCAGAAGTCTATATCCTCTCGGGTGTCTCTCTCATGAGATCTCTTGCAGGCACGTTGGGCTTTACCAAAGCATCCATAAAGAACGCCGGCGTAAGGCTTTATCTCAACCCGAACCTTCAGATAGACATGCAGGCGCTGGGTGCTTTGATGAGAGATCATTTCTATGGCGCTAGAGTAACGATCAACGCGACAGGAAGCATGCCCTACATGCTTTTCAAGCCGTCTTCCGTAAAACAGGACAAGACGGTAACTGAGATCATCGGCCTTCTCCGGATCCTTGATGAGAACCGGACACCTGAAGACAAGCCCGAATCTGATAAGGTATAATACTCAGAGTTTGAATGCTCCAATAGTCTAATGGATAGAATGGCGGTTTCCGGTACCGCAGATGCGGGTTCAATTCCTGCTTGGAGCGCCAATGTAATATGGCTTTTGCAACGTACGGACAGTAATTTGCCTTCGGCAAATTAACTAGTTGCAAAAGCCATTTTAATTGGCGTCAAGAGCCAGAATTTTCGCGCAACTAGTTGAGAAAGGCTTTTTAATTGGCGTCAGAGAGGCCGTGCTTAAAGTCTCATCTGTAATTGTTTGATCAAAAAACGGCCGACAATTACAGAAATCAGCGTTTTTCTGTAATTGTTGCCCTGAAAAATGAGAAACAATTACAGACAATCTGTTTTCGAAGACATACCCCAAACCCCGTATGCAGCTTTTGCTCAAAAGTGTCCAAAAATTGCATAAATTGGCGTTTTTGTGCAATTTTCGCCCTGAAAATGAGAAAAAGCGGCATATGGTCTGATGCCGAAGTGAAGCCGTGCGTAATGCCGCCCGCACACAAAAATCGTTGAGAAAGCCCCGAATTTATTGACGTTTATAGCCACACCTTGTATAATGACCGAGTTTTATGGAGACATAAAATATCAAGCATAGACGAAGTTAATCAGAGTCTTAGGTGATTTTACGGACCACTCCATGATGGAGTTAAGGCCATACGGACAGCCGGGTCCACTGCCGATGATCGGAATTCCGATCTATTGATTGAGTTAAAAGCTCAGTTTTATAAGTTGGTTACTTTATAACCGAATGCGTGACTTACGCAAACTTGTGAAATGGTCAATAAGAGTAGTAAAAGTAGTATTGCTATATAGACTCTGCCTGATATTCTTCATGCCGGTGCCCAAGGACACCTGTATGGGGATAAACGAAGGTAATATTGTAAATCGGACGCAAGTTGTGTAATTACACAGCTTGCGTTTTTTGTTTGAGGTGGACTATGGAAAGACCTGAAATTGATCAGACACGTGCCCCGATCTATGAGGCGCTTGAGAGATTTCGTGAAATGCGCGTTGTTCCTTTCGACGTGCCGGGACATAAGCATGGTAAGGGCAACCCGGAGCTTACGGCGTTTCTTGGTGAGAAGTGCGTAGGCGTCGACGTTAACAGCATGAAGCCTTTGGATAACCTTTGTCATCCGATATCGGTTATCCGCGAAGCTGAGATCCTTGCTGCAGATGCGTTTGGCGCAAGCCATGCGTTCCTTATGGTTGGCGGTACGACGAGCTCTGTACAGAGCATGGTGCTGTCATGCTGTAAGCACGGCGATAAGATCATCCTGCCGAGAAATGTGCATAGAAGCGTTATCAATTCCCTTGTCCTTTGCGGCGCGATCCCGGTATATGTTAATCCGGAAGTTGACTGCCGTCTGGGTATCTCTCTCGGCATGAGCCGCGACCAGGTCAAGAAGGCCATTGAAGAGAATCCCGATGCGGTTGCAGTACTGGTCAACAACCCGACTTATTACGGTATCTGCAGCGATATACGCGCGATCGTAAAGATGGCTCACGAAGCGGGCATGCTCTGCCTCGCAGACGAAGCTCACGGAACGCACTTTTATTTCGGTGATAACATGCCTGTTTCCGCAATGAAGGCAGGTGCCGACATGGCTGCGGTCTCAATGCATAAGAGCGGCGGAAGCCTTACGCAGTCAAGCCTTTTGCTCATCGGCGAAAACGTAAGCGAGAGACACGTAAGACAGATCATAAACCTTACGCAGACAACGTCAGGCAGCTATCTTCTCATGTCGAGCCTTGATATCAGCAGAAGAAATCTGGCACTCCGCGGTAAGGAAGTTTTCCGCAAAGTCGTCGAGATGGCTGAGTATGCCAGAGAAGAGATCAATGCTGTCGGAGGTTATTATGCTTACGGCAGGGAGCTTATCAACGGCGATTCGATTTTCGATTTTGACCCTACAAAACTCAGTGTACATACAAGAGACATCGGCCTTGCTGGCATCGAAGTTTATGACATCTTAAGAGATGAATACGACATCCAGATCGAGTTCGGCGACATCGGAAATATCCTCGCATATCTCTCGATCGGCGACAGAATGCAGGAGCTCGAAAGACTCGTCAGCGCACTGGCTGAGATCAAGAGAAGATACAAGAAAGATCCGGACGGACTTTTGAGTCAGGAATACATCGATCCCGAAGTTGTCTGCAGTCCCCAGGAAGCTTTCTATTCACAGAAGAAGAGTATTCCGATCAACGAGAGTTCGGGCTTTGTCTGCAGCGAGTTCGTTATGTGCTACCCGCCGGGAATCCCGATCCTTGCACCTGGTGAGAGGATCACTGAAGATATAATCAATTACATCCAGTACGCAAAGGCGAAGGGATGTTCCATGACAGGTTCGGAAGATCCGGATATTAATAACATTAACGTTTTGGTATAAGGAGGAATGGGCTTTGAATTTGTGGTTCAGCGAATATCATGCACCTGACGTAAGACACAGTCTGCGTGTCACAAGGCATCTTTATTCAAGCAAGAGCGATTATCAGCAGATCGATATTTTCGACACGCCGGAATTCGGCAAGGTTCTGGCACTCGACGGAGACGTAATGCTGACAGAGCGCGATGAATTCATTTACAACGAGATGATCACGCACATCCCGATGTCCGTTCATCCCAATGTCCAGGACATTCTCGTTATCGGCGCGGGTGACGGCGGCGTTGTTAAGGAGCTCACAAGATACGAGAGCGTTAAGCGCATCGACCTGGTTGAGATGGATCCGCAGGTTATCGAAGCATGCCGCACATACCTTCCCGAGAACGCATGTAAGCTGGACGATTCACGCGTGCATATTTATTTTGATAACGCGCTTAGATTCATAAGACGTTCGACGGACGAGTACGACCTCATCATCGTTGACTCCAACGATCCGTTCGGACCTTCCGAAGGTTACTTCACGAGAGAGTTTTACGGCATCTGCTATAACGCGTTAAGAAGCGACGGCATTATGGTCAACCAGCAGGGAAGCCCGTTCTATAAGCACGACGCTGAAGCGATGCAGAGAAGCCACAAGAGGATCGTAAACACGTTCCCGATCAGCCGTGTGTATCAGGCGCATATCCCGACATACGCTGCAGGCTACTGGCTTTTCGGTTTTGCGAGCAAGAAGTATCACCCGATCAACGACTTCGATGAGGAGCGCTGGAAGAGCCTGCATCTGAGCACGAAGTACTATACGACAAAGCTGCACATAGGCTCGTTCTATCTGCCGGCTTACCTTGAGAAAATGCTGATGGAGGTGGAAGCGTGAACAAAAATGTAGAGACATTTATTGGCTGCGACAGCGATTACGAAGAATCGAAGATCGTCCTGTTCGGCGCGCCTTTTGATTCCACGACGAGCTTCAGGCCGGGCGCGAGATTCGGAAGTTCCGCCATCCGTCACGAGAGCTTTGGAATAGAGACTTACAGCCCTTATCAGGACAAGGACCTGACAGATCTTAATGTCTTCGACTGCGGCGACCTGGAGCTCTGCTTCGGCTCTCCTGAAGATGCGCTTAAGGACATTGAAGAGCAGGCTCGTAAGATCGTAAATGACGGCAAGCTGCCCATCATGCTCGGAGGAGAACATCTTGTTACTTTTGCAGCGGTAAAAGCTGTTTTCGAGAAGTATCCGAAAATGCACATCATCCATTTTGATGCGCATGCGGATCTGAGAGACGATTATCTCGGCGCTAAATTAAGCCACGCGTGCGTCATCAGAAGATGCTATGAGCTTGTCGGCGACGGCAGGATCCACCAGTTCTGCATCAGGAGTGGTGACCGCGAGGAATTTCGTTTTGCAGACGAGCACACGGACATGCACAAGTTTGATTTCGACGGTCTTACAGAACTCGCCACCGAACTTAAGTCAGATAATCTTCCAGTCTATTTCACGATCGATCTGGACTGCCTCGATCCGTCCGTTTTCTGCGGCACCGGAACACCCGAAGCAGGCGGCGTGAACTTCAAGGAACTGCTTAATGCGATCCTTGAAGTAAGCAAGACGAACATAGTCGGCGCGGATTTGAACGAACTCGCGCCCATGCTCGACATCAGTGGCGCTTCGACCGCTGTGGCATGCAAGGTTTTAAGGGAATTGATCCTTTCCATAAATACATAAAAAGGAGAACGATAAATGAGCAGAGTATTAGTAATCGGATGTGGCGGAGTTGCAAATGTTGCGATCAGAAAATGCTGTCAGGCAGATGACGTTTTCACGGAGCTTTGCATCGCAAGCCGTACCAAGTCAAAGTGCGACGCGCTTGCAGAAGCATTGAAGGGCAAGACAAAGACTGTAGTTACGACTGCGCAGGTAGATGCTGACAAAGTAGACGAACTTGTTAACCTTATCAACTCATACAAGCCTGATCTCGTAATGAACATCGCGCTTCCTTACCAGGATCTTACCATCATGGATGCATGCCTCATCTGCGGCGTTAACTACATGGATACTGCAAACTATGAGCCTGAGGATACAGATGATCCGGAGTGGCGCAAGATCTACGAGAAGAGATGCGAAGAAAAGGGATTTTCTGCTTACTTCGATTACAGCTGGCAGTGGGCATATAAAGAGAAGTTCGAGCAGGCAGGTCTTACTGCGCTTCTTGGCTGCGGCTTCGATCCCGGCGTTACACAGGCTTACTGCGCATACGCTAAAAAGCATGAGTTCGATACTATCGACACCATCGATATCTTAGACTGCAACGGCGGCGACCACGGCTATGCTTTCGCTACAAACTTCAACCCTGAAGTCAATCTCCGCGAAGTATCCGCTCCGGGCAGCTACATCGAAAACGGCAAGTGGGTAGAGATCCCTGCGATGAGCATCAAGAGAGAATACGATTTTGATTCCGTCGGCATGAAGGACATGTATCTTCTCCACCACGAAGAGCTTGAGTCTCTCGCCGTAAACATCCCTGAAGTTAAGCGTATCCGCTTCTTCATGACTTTCGGCCAGAGCTATCTTACACATATGAAGTGTCTCGAAAACGTCGGCATGCTCTCAACAACACCGATCAACTTTGAAGGCCACGAGATTGTCCCGATCAAGTTCCTGAAGGCGCTTCTCCCTGACCCTGCAAGCCTCGGCCCCCGCACACACGGAAAGACAAATATCGGCTGCATCTTCACAGGCAAGAAGGACGGACAGGACAAGACTTATTACATCTACAATGTTTGCGATCACCAGGAGTGCTACAAGGAAGTCGAGAGCCAGGCGATCAGCTATACAACAGGCGTTCCTGCAATGTGCGGTGCCATGATGCTCCTCACTGGCAAATGGACAGAGAAGGGCGTTCACACAGTAGAAGAATTCGATCCCGATCCGTTCATCGAAGCACTCGATAAGTACGGCCTTCCCAAGCGCGAATCTCACGCACCCGTACTGGTTGAATGATGGCCATGAACGAGATCTTTTTCGGGATCGAAAATGTTATAAACGGTGACGGTATCAAGGCTTTGAAAACACCTTGTTATGTTATCGATGAGAAGAAACTTCTGCACAACGCTGAGGTGCTCTCTTCGGTTATGTCACACACCGGATGCAGGATCCTTCTTGCGCAGAAAGCATTCTCGAATTACGATTTCTATCCGCTTCTTTCAAAGTGTCTTTCAGGCACCGAAGCAAGCGGTTTATATGAAGCGCGCCTTGGCAAAGAAGAGATGCCCGAAGGCGAGGTTCATGTCTTCTGCGCTGCATACAGGGATGACGAATTCGATGAGCTTTTAAAGTACGCTGACCACATCGTTTTCAACTCGATCAACCAGCTTAAAAAGTTCGGTGTGACTGCAAAGCTGAACGGCAAGAGCGTAGGCCTTCGTATCAACCCTGAATGCTCCACGCAGGAAGGCCACGAGATATATGACCCGTGCGCTTTAGGGAGCCGTCTGGGTGTCACCAGGGCTGTCTGGGATAAGGACATGACTCCTGAACTGCTGGAGCTTTTAGACGGTCTTCATTTCCACACTCTCTGCGAGCAGGATTCCGATGCGCTGGAGATTACTTTGAAGGCGGTTGAAGAGAAGTTCGGCGACGTTCTTTCACGTATGCAATGGCTCAACATGGGCGGCGGACATCACATCACAAAAGCTGATTACGATGTTGCAAGACTCGAGAAGCTTCTCGTATATGCGCGTGACAAATGGGATGTCCAGGTCTATCTTGAGCCCGGCGAAGCAGTTGCATTAAATGCAGGATACTTTTTAACTCACGTACTCGACGTGGTCGAAAACAACGGCGTTAAGATCGCGATCTTAGATGCGAGTGCAGCATGCCACATGCCTGATGTCATTGAGATGCCCTATACGCCACCGCTTCTGGACGCTGACAGTGACTGCAAAAAGCCTTTTATTTACCGCCTTGCAGGCCCCACGTGTCTGTCGGGCGACGTTATCGGCGAATATGGTTTTGAGCGCGAACTTAATCCTGGCGACATGCTCGTTTTCGGCGACATGGCGATCTATACGACATGCAAGAACAACACATTTAACGGCATGCCGCTGCCGGATATCTACGGACTGAAGGCTGACGGTGTTTTCGAGAAGCTGACAGACTTCGGGTATAAGGACTTTAAGTACAGGTTGGGAAAATAAACTTCAAAAGGATGTCTTGCGGCATCCTATTTATTGCCCAGGGCGGCAGCGGAAACGCATTCCACTTTTTTTCCACCTTTTCGAGACAAAAAACATGGAAAAACAGGTGGAAAATGCCCGAATTCCACCTGATCTTCCACCTGTTTGACCACTTTTAGGTGGAATAAAAGGTGGAATCCCCAAAAGGGCAATAAAATAGGGGCGCCCCCTCATACGAGGCACCCCTTTTACCGTTCCACGTGGAACTTTAATTATTTCTTCAGGTAATCTATAACGGCCTGGATGATCTCAGAACTCGGATAGCCCTGATTATCGCGCCCTTCGATACCGTAGACGATCGCATATGCGAAGTTGTCTGCCATGCACTCTTCAGGGTCTACGACATAGCCGGTGTTCTCACCGAAGATCTCATAGAAATTGGAAGTCTGGGCAGGTGTGTAGTAGGTGTCCCTGCCGTCGATCGGAATGAGTGCGGTCTCGCTGCAGGAGAAGAATGTAGACTGGGATTCTTCGAAGTGCATTGTCGTAATGAAGTCCGTAAAGCACGGGACTTCTTCGCCGTCGATGATGAAAGTCGCATATGAGTCGTGATGCTCAACGTCCGGATTTGTGATGTGATACTCGAAAACGCTTGCGGGGATCTCAAAATCGGAATCTGCAACCGTGAAGTTAATTATCGAATACATGTCTTCCCTAAATTCGGGATTGTTTCTTGTAAGGCAGTGGAAGATCTCGTGACAGATCAGCTCATCAGCCAGCTGCGCGGTCTCAGGGAAGACGCTCATTAAAGAATAGGCGGAGATGACCGTAGCGTTCAGATAGATCTGGGTTCCGTGTGTATAACCGCTGGCACCGAGCTCTTCTTCCATAGTGGTCTTGATGAAAACGATCTCATCAAGTTCAGGCAGTTCATAACCATTCTTTTCAAGTGTCTTCTCGATGTTCTTGATTCGACGGTTGATGAAAGATTTTTCGACAGCGGTGAAGTCCTGCACCTGCTCTGCAGCAAATGCTTTATATTCTTCCATTGTCGCGCCGGTCTTCTGCATCTTGTAATCAAGATCATTCTGTGAGAAGTGACTATAGTAGTTATCCTCGTTGGAGAGCATCAGCTCGCGACCTTCTTCAGCAGATGCAAAACGGTGCGGAATGTGTACACGTTTTTTCGAAGTGCAGGAACAAAGCGCACCTGCTACGATGGCGATAATTACTACAACAGATATAACTTTTTTAAATGACATTGATCTATCCCCTGTTCTTTTGACTTACACGAACAACATTGTACATTTTTTATGATTCAGTGCAAATCTGAAGGCAAGCTTGATTATAAGGACAATTTAGAAGACATTCGTTGACTGCTTTTATACTCGATGTTAGAATTACTTCAGGATAGCACGGTCTGCAGAGACGGTTGCTTCCGAAGTAGGAAAAATATTACCTCACTTCAGGATTCGTGGTCTTGGGTGAGGTTTTTATTTGCGTTTATATCTGGAGTCCAGATACGCAAATAATTTCAAAAACCTCTTGAACTTATAGATATGTTAGTGTAATCTTCTTTTCGAAAATTGAATACGGAAACGGGAGCTTGTATACAGGCTGAGAGGAAGGTGCGACCTTCGACCGAGAACCTGATTTGGATAATGCCAACGTAGGGATGCTTAACACAGAGTGTTTTGAAGGGAGTTGTCAGTGATCAGGCAGCTCCCTTTTTTCGTGTCCGGAAGGAGACAAAAATGAAAAGATACAATGTGTTGAGACTGTCGGTAATGGCGCTTCTGATCGCGATCGGAGTTGTGATCTCGCCGCTTTTGAGAATCGAGGGAATGTGCCCGATGGCGCATCTGATCAACATCACCGCTGCAGTTTTATTGGGCCCAGTTGATGCGTTTCTTGTTGCGCTTCTTATAGGCATCATCAGGATGTGCGTGATGGGCATTCCGCCGCTCGCGCTTACGGGTGCGGTGTTCGGCGCGCTCTTGTCTGGAATACTTTATAAGGTTACCAAGGGTAAGATCTGGGCTGCCGTTTTGGGCGAGATCGTCGGAACGGGAATAATAGGTGCGATCGTATCTTATCCGGTCATGACTTACATCTGCGGAAGAGAAGGACTCGGATGGTTTTTCTACGTGCCGTCTTTTACGTGCGGCACCCTGATCGGCGGAAGCATCGCGGCAATCCTTTTGTACAGGCTCCAGCATGTCGGAGTGCTTAAGAAGATGCAGCATAAGATCATTGCAGGAGGTGCCTTATGGAAAAAGCAGACAGAGCACAAACCTGCCTGATCCACTGCATAACCAATCCGATCTCGATCAATCAGACAGCTAATGCTGTTCTTGCTCTGGGTGCCAAGCCGATAATGGCTGAGCACCCTTTGGAAGTTGAGGAGATAACAAAGACCGCGTCTGCTTTGCTCATAAATCTCGGCAACATCTCAGATGTCAGGATGACGTCCATGAAGCTCTCGCTCAAAGCCGCAAATGACAAGGGGATTCCGGTCGTTCTCGATGCAGTAGGTAGCGCGTGTTCCGAACTTCGAAAAAGCTTCGTAAAAGACCTTATTTCCGAAGGCAGATTTGCAGTCATTAAGGGAAACTATTCCGAGATCTTAGCGATAGGAAATGATGCATATAAAGACATCGGTGTCGATGCGAAAACAGGCATTGATGAAGAGTCCGTGCGCAGCACGATCCTGAAGATTTCTGCAGATACAAACGCAATTGTTCTTGCCACCGGAAAGACTGATTTCATAGGTTTTGACGGATCGGTTACAGAAGTTAACGGCGGCACTGAAATGCTTTCTTCCGTTACCGGAACAGGATGCATTTTAGGCGCTGTGATCGCGACTTATCTTGCGCGCGAAAACACTTTCCAGAGCGTTGTTGATGCGTGCGGATTTTTCAAGATGTGCGGTGAAGAAGCAGCGCGCACAGCAGACGGAACAGGAACATTTATGGTGAAACTTTTAGATGCAATGAGTGAAAAGAAAATCAGCTTCGATCCCACGATGTATTTCATCACCGACAGCACTTTATATGAAGAAGACGAATTTCTTGCAAGAGTGAAGTCTGCTTTGGAAGGCGGAGTCACTTTGATCCAGCTTCGCGAGAAAAACAGATCAACACGTGACTACATCGATCTTGCAAAGAAAGTCCATGCACTTACAAGCGAATACAACGTGCCTCTGATAATAGATGACAGGGTAGATGTCATGCTCGCATCAGGCGCTGAAGGCGTGCATGTCGGAGCTGAGGATATGCCTGTAAAACAAGCAAGAAAGTTAATCGGGAACAACAGGATTCTTGGTGCCACCGCAAAGACTGTTGAAGCAGCTCTGAAAGCATACGAAGACGGTGCTGATTATCTTGGTGTCGGAGCGATATATCCGACTACGACCAAAGTCAAAACGGTTCTTACTTCAACTGAAACTCTGGATGCGATCACAAAGGCCGTGCCGATCCCGGTAAATGCGATCGGCGGACTTAACAGCACGAATCTCGGTGTGCTCAAAGGCATTGATATTGCAGGCATCTGTGCGGTGTCGGCGATCATGAAAGCAGCAGACCCGAAGCTGGCCGCTGAAGAACTTAAAGATGCATTTGAAGACTTAAGGAGGAGCCGATGAAAAAGGTTTTGACCATTGCCGGAAGCGACTGCTCGGGCGGCGCCGGAATACAGGCAGATCTTAAGACGATGCTCGCAAACGGCGTGTACGGAATGTCAGTTATCACTTCGCTTACTGCGCAGAATACAACCGGTGTCAGATCAATACAAAACGCCACAGGTGACTTCCTTAAAGACCAGATTGATTCTGTGTTTGAAGACATCGTTCCCGATGCGGTAAAAACAGGCATGATACCAAGCAAAGAAATGGTGGAGATCATTGCTGAAAGAATGAAGTTTTATAACGTGAAAAAACTTGTTGTCGATCCTGTCATGGTTGCAACGAGCGAAGCTGATCTGTCTAACAGTGAGAGCGTGAAAGCGTTAAAAGAAAAACTCATTCCGTTAGCAGCGCTTGTTACTCCGAACGTGCCGGAAGCAGAAGTGCTCTCAGGCATGAAGATAAATGCAGAAGATGACATGAAAAATGCCGCAGAAAAGATAAATAAAGAATGCGGATGTTCGGTGCTCATCAAGGGCGGTCATTCGGAAGAAAACGCAAATGATGTTTTGTATCACGACGGTGAAGTTTGTGTTTTCGCGATGCAGAAGATAGATAACGAAAACACGCACGGAACGGGGTGCACTTTATCAAGCGCTATCGCGTGCAATCTTGCAAAGGGAATGGATGTTCCGCAGGCAGTAACACGCGCGAAAGAATATATCACGGAAGCAATAGCAGCAGGCCTTGATCTGGGTCACGGAAGAGGACCGTTAGATCATGGACACGACTTAAAAACCAAATACAAAATATGAGGAGAATACATATGGAAAGAACTTACAAGACACAGATGGAAGCAGCAAGAAAAGGCATCGTTACACCCGAGATGAAGATCGTTGCTGCGAAGGAATACAGAACAGAAGAAGAGATCCGTAACTGGGTAGCAGAAGGCAAGGTCGCGATCTGTGCAAACAAGAATCACAAGTGCATCGATCCCGAGGGTGTCGGCTCAATGCTCAAGACAAAGATAAATGTTAATCTCGGCGTATCGCGCGACTGCAAGGATTACAACATCGAGATGCAGAAGGTTAACGCCGCTGTCGAGATGGGCGCGGATGCCATCATGGACCTCTCATCACATGGCGACACGATCCCTTTCAGACGTAAGCTTACTTCAGAGTGTCCTGCCATGATCGGCACGGTCCCTGTTTACGATGCGGTAATCCACTATCAGAGAGATCTTGCGACACTTACTGCAAAAGATCTCATCGACGTTGTAAGGCTTCATGCTGAAGACGGCGTTGATTTCGTAACGCTTCACTGCGGCATCACAAGACACACGATTGACCAGATCAAGAAGCACAAAAGAGAGATGAACATCGTATCCAGAGGCGGCTCACTGATCTTTGCATGGATGTGCATGACGGGTAACGAGAATCCATTCTACGAATACTATGACGAGATCCTCGACATCTGCAGGGAATACGATGTAACGATCTCTCTTGGTGACGCTTGCCGTCCGGGATGCCTTGCTGACGCAAGTGACGTTTGCCAGATAGAAGAACTTGTAAGACTCGGCGAGCTCACAAAGCGCGCGTGGGAGAAGGACGTGCAGGTCATGGTAGAAGGCCCCGGCCACATGCCGATGGACCAGATCGAAGCAAACATGAAGATCCAGCAGAGCATTTGCATGGGCGCTCCTTTCTACGTTTTAGGACCCCTCGTAACTGACATCGCACCCGGATACGATCACATCACTTCCGCAATAGGAGGTGCGATTGCAGCCGCTTCAGGCGCCGCTTTCCTTTGCTACGTAACTCCTGCCGAGCACCTCGCTCTTCCCAACGTTGACGACGTTAAGCAGGGTATCATCGCATCCAAGATCGCTGCACATGCTGCCGACATCGCGAAAAAGATCCCTCACGCGATGGACGAAGACAACAAGATGGCAAAGGCCAGAAGAAAGTTCGACTGGGAAGGCCAGTGGGCATGCGCCATTGACCCTGAGACCGCCAAAGCAATCCGCGATGACAGGGCACCCGAGCACGAGGATACATGCTCCATGTGCGGCAAGTTCTGCGCAGTCAGGAGCATGAATAAAGCCCTCGCAGGCGAGTATATCGATATACTCTGATCACTTTCTCGCGGTTATCCCGTAGTAGCGTCGTATGAGCCTGACCCTTCCGGAGTAGGTGTTCCTTGCGATGTAACCGTCAAGGACTTCATCTTCCGGCATGTGGTCAAGGATCGGTACGACTTCGAGGAATGCCTTGAATGTCGCTGCGTCTTTGTAGAATTCGCGTTCGTGGATAGGTACCAGTTCCACGTCGCGAAAACCTGCAGCCAGAACATTCTCATAGTCGACGATGCTTATCGGAACCGGATCGTCAAAACCCTGTCCGTAACCCACGGTCTTCTTCAGATCCCAGCAGTCGTACTTGTCGACGCCTCTGATCAGAAGAAACCCTTCGGGTTTAAGGCAGCGCATGATCTGCTCTGCATCAATGCAGGTGTGGCGCGCGACGACCACGTCAAAATGTCCGTCAGGGACATCCATGTGAAGGTTGTCCATCACCCTGAACGTGATGTTTTTGCGGCCGCTCTTTGCAAGGTTTTCGAGGGCTGTGGCGACCATGTTGGGCGAGTAATCCGTGCCCACGATTTCCGCGCAGTCAGGATAATTTGCAAGCAGTTTCTCGCCGCCGCCGGTGCCGAGATCCAGCACGTGCGAATCCGGTGTTGCGACAGACTTTAAGATCTCATAAAGATCCCAGTCCGTCAGGCTCTCTGTGTGACAGTCGTACTCGTCAAAACTCCAGTGAGCGATCTTCTCGTAATATTCAAAATCTTTGTCGTGAAGCATAAAAAAGAACCTCCTTTCACGAACAGCAAAACTTCGCGCTATGTTAAGCGCACTTATTTGTCATTCATGATGAGATTCCAAGGTTCTTATCATTATTAACCCCGCTTATAAAAAGCGTCGCGGCAGCAGAACGCGAATAACTAATTGATCTGTTGCACATTCATCTTACTTGCAGGTGAGGGTGTTGTCAATTGCATTTTCGACGCGCTGTGAGAATGGGTATAATAGTTTTACGTGGCAACTTATTCACGCAAAAGTACATCTTATGCAGGATGTTCTTGAAGCGCGGAAACATATAGAGGATAGTGGGCCTGACGGAGGCATTAAAGTGCGTTTGATCCTTAAAGAGAAAAAGGACATTAAAGAGACTGAAGTCGAGATCAGATTTCAGGAAATGGATGCTGAAGTTGAGAACCTGATAAGCGCAGTCAAAAGTGCACATGACAGGCTGATCGGGATCAAAGACAACGGCGACAGCGTACCCGTATCCTTCTCGCAGATACTGTATTTCGAGGCAGTGGACAGATATGTTTTCGCATACACTTCAGCGTCAGTTTACAAGGTCAGAAACACTCTTTATGAACTCGAAGAAATGTGCAGAACGAGAAGTTTTGTGCGCATCTCAAAGGCTCAGATCGTAAACGTAAATGCCGTCCGAAAGATATCTCCTGACGAGGGAAGAAAGCTAAGGCTCCTTCTCGCAAACGGCGAGACAGTCATTGTCTCACGTGGTTACGTCGGAGATCTCAAGAAGACCATCGGCATGAAAGGAGATGCTTAACATGGATGTTAAAAGACTTAAGCAGTCATGTAAAAAAGCATTCATCATCGTGACGACGGTTTTCTCCGCAAGCGTTGTTCTGCTTGCCGGTATCATGGCTTACTTCGGATGGCTCATAAATCCTGAGATCATCTTAAGGCTGTTCCTGGTCTACACCATGCTGTTTGTTCTGACAGTAGTAAGGACGTATCTTATCGGAACAAAGTGGGCACAAAACAAGCCGTACGTGCTCGTCAACATTATGTTTGCGCCGCTGTACTTTGGTTTTGCGATGCTGGGTCTTTATACAAGAAGCAGCTTTCTCAAACCGGAAGATCTGCTGCTCTTTGCTGTGATGTTTGTCATTACGTTCACGATAGCCCAGACCATTACGTATTTCGTCAAGAAAGCCCGTACCGACAAAATGAACGATGCTTTGAATGAATTTCATAAGGAGCATCAGGAAGATGGATACGAAGAAGAAATGGTTGACGGTAATTAGAGTCATTTTGTCTCTCGTCATTTGGTTTGGAATTTACAAAGGACTCGTTTATCTCGGTGATACATATCTGTTCGGCAGCATGCCTCAAATAGCAAGGCAGCTTCTCTGCGCGACGGTGATCCCCTATGCGGTCGCGATGCCTCTGGCATATCTTGTTTTGCTTGGTATGCCCGTCTCGAAAAGCGACACGCCTCTGATGAAGCCCTCTTTTGCAAACATGGGAAAGATATTCCTGATCCAGTCAGGATTTTCCTTTCTTGCACAGTTCCCCATTGCGGTCCTGATCAAGATCCTAAATATCAGCACGCCTGCGACTACGGCTGAAGATATCCTCGCGCAGCCACTGTTCTATGGATTTCTGCTCCTGGTCTTCGCGCCGGTAATGGAAGAGATCCTTTTCAGAAAGATCTTTTTCGACAGGCTCATGGTATTGGGAACAAAGCCCGCGATACTGCTGTCAGCACTTTTCTTTGCGCTGCCTCACATAATCTCACAGGGTCCTGCACAGTTCTTCTACACGTTCGTATTAGGACTCTCGTTTGGCTTCGTTGCGGCAAGGACAAAGAAGATCTGGCCCTGCATGATCCTTCACTCATTGAGCAACCTCTACTGCGGGATCCTTACCGCTGTCTGGCCCATGGATAAGCCGGTGTTCCTGCTCGCATATGCCGCAATTTATGTTTTCGCAGTGCCCATAACGGCAATTGTGCTCCTGGTCACAAACAGAAGGAAACTGGGGCTTTCCACCCGCTGAAGCCTTGCGGTTGAGATAACTTTTTCGAGATGTCACCAAAATGCCACCCATTTATAAGTGCGTTATTCCTATCTTTTTGGTACAATGGTGGAGCAACTTTGTAAATTCGGGTAGTTGTTATGGAATTAAAAGAGTTTTTGAAGTACAAGAATATCGTTATTCAGTGCCACGATAATCCGGACGCTGACGCACTAGCCTCAGGATACGCACTGATGTGGTATTTCCAACAGAACAATAAGAAGGCTAGGTTTATCTACAGAGGCCGCAACGAGATCAAGAAGAGCAATCTCATGATCATGTGCAAGGAACTTGACGTTCCCGTTGAGTACGAACCGTTCTTTGCCGAGGAGCCCGAGCTCGTCATTTACGTTGACTGTCAGTACGGACAGAAGAACGTCACGACCACGAAATCAAAGAGGATCGGTATCATCGATCATCATCAGAAATCAGAAATTCCTGCAACGGCTATCAGCTATATCAGAAGTGATGTCGGCAGCTGCTCGACACTTTGCTGGAACCTTATCCGTAACGAAGGCTTTAACCCGAATGACAACAGAATGCTTTCAACGGCACTTTACTACGGACTTTTCTCCGATACCAACAGACTGTCGGAGGTATCACACCCGTTAGACCGCGATATGCTTGACCAGCTGGTCATAAACAAAGCCACAGTCACAGAGATGATCAACTCCAACATCTCTCTCGATGAACTCCAGATCACAGGCAAGGCCATCATGAACTACGAGTTCCACGAGAGCAACAGATATTTGGTCATCGAAGCTGAGGCCTGTGACCCCTGCATCTTGGGTGTCATTAGCGACTTTGCCCTTGAGACCGAAAACGTTAACGTATGCGTTGCGTTCTACGAGAGCCAGTATGAGGTCAAATTTTCCGTCAGGAGCTGCTCCAAGGAAGTTCATGCAGATGAGCTTGCGGCATTCCTCGCAGAAGGCTTAGGCGGCGGTGGCGGCGGTCACATGCTCAAGGCCGGCGGCACCATGATGCCCGACTTCCTGACCAAGTCTGCCAAGGAGACCATCGAAGAGCGCCTCCAGTGGTATTACGACAGATATCTCGTTATCTATGCCAAGAATACGAAGCTCAACACTTCTAAATGGAAGGCTTACGACAAAGTCTCCCAGACTCTGGGCTGCATCAGACTTACTGATGTTTTCCCGAGCGGTACGCCCATCAACATCAGAACTCTCGAAGGCGACGTTGATACAGTCATCGACGATGAGGCATATCTCATGATCGGTGTTGAAGGCGAGATCTATCCCATCAAGGAAAAGAAGCTCTTAAGCAGCTATCAGCTTACAAACTTCGTCTTCACGAGAGACTTCGAATACGAGCCGAGGATCAAGAACAGAGCCACCGGCGAGGTCAAGAAGGTCATGCCTTTTGCCAAGACGGTAAGAACAGTCACCAATTCCGTCGTATTTGCAAAGCCCCTGGAGCAGCCTGTAAAGCTCTTCACGGCATGGACTGAGGATAAGTACTACTCAGGCGACATCGGCGATTACCTGACCGTCAGAGCGGATGACGAGCACGATATCTACATCGTAAAGGGCGAGCTTTTCGACAAGTTCTACAAGCCCAGGACGAACAGATAAGAAATGTGATTATAAAGAGGATGCTGCGAGGCATCCTTTTTGTTTGTATGTGACAGTGTTCGAAAAGGACACGTTTTCGCTCAAAAACGTGTCCTGTACCCGTCCTTACCCGCAAAAAGGGCGCCCCCGTAAGGAGACGCCCAGCATTTTCGAAAACCTTATTAAACTCAGATGCCGTACTTATCCTTAAGCTCGGCAGGGACTTCTGCGCCGTCCAGATACCGGAGGGCCTTTTCGATCAGGTCGTCCAGCGTGTAGTGCTTAATGTAGCCTGGCATGCATTCATAGCTTGTCTGGTACGCGTATACGAAGAAACGATCGGTGCCCGGATGATAGCAGTAAACAGTCTCGATGCTCGTGATCTCTGTCCAGGTTTCCGTATCAAGGATATTGATCTGATCGCCTGTTTTGATAAAAAGCTCGTGGGCTTTATCGTTAAAGCTCAATTCGGCTATTCCTGTTCCGAAAAGAGTAATCGAGATCTTGCTTATCTGTTCTCCGGTATCGGCGTTGTATATCATGAGGTAGTCGTCGGCGATAACGTACAAAGTGTTATCCTTGAAAATGGCGCCGAGGCGGTCTGTGCTTATGCAATGGATGGTATACAGTTCCTTTAATGAATCATCGGTTACATATATGATGTTATCGTCAGAAAACAGGACTTTAGATCCGTCTTCGGATATTGTTATGTAACAGGAATAGATAGATTTGACAAACCAGTTATCCGGAGTGTCCATTTCCTTGATCTTTGAAGTCTTGAGGTCTGCAACAAGCATTGAGTTTTCCACGGGAATAAAGACCTTGTCCAAACACTCGATATATGTGGGATCACCGGGTATGAGTGAATAATCATCTAAGATATATGGTTTGAACTCGATATGATTACTTCCATCGAGGTCCCATACATTTACGGTTAATTCACCTCCCACTGATATGGCATTGATGATCTTTCCGTTAGTAACTTCATCTGTTGCAGCCAGTTCAACACCAAGATCTTTAACTTTTTCTTTCTTAATGTCGATCGAATAGATGTTATTATGGAAAATACCGTAGAATTCACCGTCGACTAATTGAACATCAAAATGCTGTAAGTATGATTCTCCGGTATCCACGTCTTCGGAGAAAACAAGTTTTGCGGTATCCATATCGATAACGCTTACTCTGATAAGGGTGGTCTCGGTAATCTTAGAAGCTATAACGAGATATTCTCCGTCATCGCAGAATTTCTGATAATCCGTACCTGTGGTGAATCCGCCGTAGGCATCTATCCCTGTCCACTCGTCATCTTCCATGTAACGGAAGTAGCAAATGATATCCGTTCCGCCGCTTTCCACGCTATAGATTTTATCGCCTATAATACCATGAGATACATTTTGACCCAGAACGTTATAAGAGTACATTCTGTTAGTTTCTTCATTAAGCGCGAAAACCAGTTCTCCGTGTCTGCAGATGAATTCCGGAAGATCGTTATTGTTGAAGTCGGCTACAGTTACGATGGAACTGCTGATTCTATATTCATTTGTCGTCTCTCCGGAATTCTTATTGGCAATTACTGCAGCGTTGCCGACATAAAGCATAACGGAATCGCGGGAAGGGAGATCCAATACTCCCATACAGACGGCCATATCGTTGTATTGTAGATCTTTGGTCCAAAGCAGCTTCATCGTAGGGTCAAAACAATAGAAATGCATAGTTGCGACTTCAATAAATGTAATTTCATTGTTGTATGTGGTGGATGAGCTGAGAGTACCGGAATCTGTCATAAAGAACAGATGGTCGTTGCCGGCAAACACCAGTTTTGTAACGATAGTAGATTCTATGTCTGCAGAATATTCTTTACCTGTTTCCGTATTGTAAAGATATATGGTTGATGTACCGTAATTCGTCGTATCATCAACGAATCCGAGTAACTTTCCGTCAGGAGAAACAGCCAGATTTCTGACATATGTGAAGATTCCGCCTTCAAGAACCTTGTAAGTGTCTAATATGCTTCCGTCTCTTCCGGAGAGCCTGGCGACCGTGCCTTCGCCGTTATCGAAATATACGGAATGGTTAGCATATATAATCTTGCCAGCAAAGATTTCGGAAGAGGATTCGACCTGGAATTCCCACACGCGATCGCCGCTTTCCACATGATATGACTCAATATGATCGCTGAATACTATCAGGAGCTGGCCTTCATCCATAAAAATGATATCTACCGGTTTCTGTATGCAGTCCCTGTCGAAAAGCAGTTTGTTTGTCTGCGCGTTCCAACAGTAAACATGACCGGCCTCATCGTGTGCCGCAAGATATTTCTCGTCTACTGAAAGCACTGTCTTTTTTATCGGTTTTGCAGTCTTATAATTCCAAAGAGCATAGTAGTTAGTTATGCCCATCCTTGATTCGTAAGCAGCCGTAGTCTCTGTGATCGCGTACATTGCTTCAGCCGTTACGGGCATGTTTTTCTGTGAATCATTCGGAAGTGCGGCAAGGGCGACCTGGAGAGCATCGGTTCTCTTGCCCTCAGCCAAAAGCTGCTCAGCTTCATTTGCAAGATACTTGGATCTGCTCCTTAATGAATCCATGTAGCTGTCGTTGATCTTCTTGGTCGTATATCCGAGGTAGGCGCCCAAAGCGATAAGCACTGCAAATACTGCGGCAATGATGGATGTCGCGCGTCTGATCCTGTACTGTCTTCTTCTTCTCTGAAGTTCGTCGTAAGAGCATCCCAGGAGGGCGGAGGCCAGACGGGGAAGCTCTTCCTTGTCGGCAGTCGACTTCGGGAGTCTGTAATCGCATGACAAAGGCTCGATCGGAACTTCGACCGTATGAGTCATGCCTGTCTCATCAACATATTCCTTTGTGGTAGTGAGCAATTCCTCGGGGATAACCTCATAAGGTTCGCCGTTGCAAAGAACCGTCAGGACCTTGTCCATCGTATGTGTCTGAAGGAAGGTCTTGATCTCTCTTTTTACCCACATCGACTCCTTGGTGTTTGTGGAGCAGATTACGATGAGGTACTCGGCCTTTTCGAGAGCGTTGGTGATCGTCTCGGTCAGGTCGCTTGTGATAGGGAGTTCGTCCTTATCCCTGAAAATACGCGTGATCTTCTCGTGCTTTAGCTTTTTCTTGAGCTTGTGAGGCACATGGAAATGCTCGAGCTGCTTTTGTACGTGTTCGGCGATCTTAGAGTCGAGATCAGCATGTCTGTACGAAATGAAAGCATTATAAAAATCTATCATGGAGCTACCCTCTCCTGTCGTTATTCCTCGCTTAATATTAACATAAAGTAAGAAATTTTTTATTGACGATACCGTTACAGCACTCAATCTTAATACAGTTTTATCAGGAGAGATGTTGCAATGCGGATTTTCGGGAACAGACAACAAATTGAATTATTGATCAGTTTTTTGCCTATCTGAATCCTCCCGAAAACATGAGCAAAAAAGTGGATTCTCGGAAAAAACAGGTTTTTGAACAGCTTTTTGAGCCCAAAAACATAGGCAAAAAACTGATCAGTCGATTTCGGAGAAAAAGAGTTTTCTTATGACGGCTTATCCGGGTTTGATGACCGTCACCGTGCCGCATCCGCCGTCAACGGTAACGGTATCGCCTGTCTTCAGAACGGTCGTCGCATTGCGGCAGCCTACAACTGCGGGGATGCCGAATTCACGCGCAACGATCGCCGCATGGGATAATGGAGCGCCGATGTCAGTGACGATTGCGGATACCTTATGGAATGCGACAGTCCAGCCGATGTTGGTTACACGGGTTACGAGGATCTCGCCATCTGCGAGTTCACCGATGTGATCGATATCTTCAATTACGCGCACAGTTCCGGTGACGACACCTGCTGCGCCGGCAAAGCCTTTGACGTCCGAAGACACGGCTTCGTTTGAACTTCTGCCGCTGATGTAAACATCGTTCCTTCTGTCCGGATCGCCCAGCCATAGATCTGCGTCAAAGCGGCCGATTACAAGGTTCGGGAAAGCAGGGTAGGAGCAATACTTTTCAAAAGTCTGTTTACGGGCGGGAATATATGACAGGACGGAAGTATCGCCCTTCAAAAGTGAGAACATTTCCTTATATCCGAGCATGAAGATGTCGTCTCCCAGACCGTTTAATGTGCCTGCCTTAAGGCAGTATTCCCTGAATACGCAGAAGATCCTTACGCCCTTGCTCCTGATGTCTTCCCGGAAATCATTTGCGTGAATGAACTTGGCGATCTCCTTGTCGATCCACTTGCTCTTTGAAGGATATTTCGACTTGAATTCAGCCAGTGCTTCCTTGAATGAAGCTTCCTGGTTTGCAAGGACCGACCGGAGGCTCAAGCCGCCATCTTTTCTGTCATTCAGAAGGTTGTCGGGGAAGGAGGAGTCTTCATAAGGTCTGGGCTCCATGAGCTCCATCTCGTTGACGGAGCGGTGGCCGCAGATCTTTATGTATTCTTCACGCGTCATTTTTCCTTCGGCGACATCTTCCAACAAAAGTACCGGCTTCATCGATGCGAGCACACCAACGCAGCCTGTTAAAAGGCGGTTTGCCATGTCTTCGCCTGCGATCTTCGAGATCTTTTTGCGCGTTCCGAAAAGAGGCACCAGTGACATTCCGCTCTCTGTCAGGATCGATGCAAGTCCGTCGTTAAGCTTTGGAATCAACACATCGTCCCAGTATTTCATGAGTGAAGCGTTATCTTCTATCTTTCTGATCTCAGCTATAAGTTCTTCCGATATGTCATCTAAATGAAGCACCATATCGTGCTTTTCCTTTTTGGAAAGCTTCGATTTGTTCTTCGGGAAAAGAAGATTCCAAAGATTGCGTTTGAAGGCCTTCTTGTCAAAGGGCGATATGGGGATCTCAACGCCCGAAGGGATCCCGCCGACAAGGTCTTTTACGGTATCGTAAGCTTTTTCGGGAGTCTTGCCGAAAGCCACCATCAGAGAACACATTACAGATATGTTCATGTATGCCTGGCCGTTGATGTTGTCCAGCCATTCGGGGAGCCCCAGGAACTCATTGATCTTCTCCAGAACGCTGAAAGTCATGGGACTTACTGGCTTTGTGAAGATCTCGCCGACGTTGGTCTTGGTAAGAAGCTTATAGCCTGAGCGTGTTCCGTTGACATCGTAATCTTTTACGGAGATCCTTTTCAAAGTCGTGATGGGACGTGCCTGCAGGATATAGACTCTGCCGCCTGATACAGCCCACTCGATATCCATCGGGACACCGTAAAATGAGCGGATCGCGAGTGAATATCTGCGAAGCGTCTTAGAAAACCTCGCCAGCTCGGGATTGCCTTCGTAAGAAAGTTTTAAAGCGCCTATTCTGAACTCTTCTGCATTCTCGCTTCCTGATACGAGTTTCTCACCTTCACCGTGAACGTAATTGCCGACGATCTTATCGTCTTTTCCCGTGATGATGTCGGAGGTGAAGATAACGCCTGCAAACTCAGGTTTTACGAACTCCTGTATAACGATGCCGATGCCTTCGCCAGAGACGTCATTGCGGCTTTTGTATTCTTCAACCCGTTCGCTCTTTGCCGAATCCGCCACGTGTTTTACGGCATTCCTGATCTCCGGCACGATAACGTCAGTTAAGGTCTCATACTGACCTGCAAATGAGTTATTCTCGCCGTCTTCGCCTATCGCAGATGACCTGACGGCATAAGTCTTAAGCCTGTCTAGTTTGGCTATAATCCCGTTCAATTCTTCGGATGCTTCATCTGTCAGTTTTCCATCGCGGAAACCTTCCGCGGTGATGACATATCCCATAGGAATATTCATCTTCAGGTTCTTCATCATGAGCGATAAGGATGCTGCCTTTCCGCCTGATACACTGAGCTTTTCTTCGGGTATCGTTCTTAAGTCAAATATGTATTTCATGTCATTCTCCGAGAAGAAGATCTATGCGCATGTCGATGTATTTTTTGAGCTCTTTTTCTTTGTTCAGGTCGATGCCGAAATCTTTCTTGATGTCTTCTTTTCTGCATATGATCAGCTGCATCATTGAAGACATCTCATACGCGATGAGTTTGCACTCTTTGTCGGTCTTGCGGCCGGCATAATGTTTCTTCACGTACGTAAAGCTAAAAGAATCCTGTGAGAGGTCCCTGTTGAAGAGAACGTAAGGGGTTATTGCTTTTGTGAATTTCGGGTTTTCGACAAGGCATTTTGCGACAATAAAGTGAAGCTTTTTAAGCAGTTCCCCGGGAGTAATATCTGAAGTGATAAGCTTCGCAATTTCTTTATCTTCCAGGAAATTCAGGTACTGCTTTTGAAAAGTCTGATAGATAAGGTTCTCTCTTGAACCGAAGCAGTAATTGATCATGGAGGGCTTGGCGCCTGCGCGTTCTGCTATCTGGCGCGAAGTGACGTTAAGCGGATCGTCTGTTTCTTCCATCAGTGCGAAAGTGGCATCGAGCAGTTTCTCTTTTGTTATGTTGAGTTTTTCGTCTTTTTGCATGGTCTGCCTCCAGTTATTGAACGCGTTCAATAACAAAGATATCACATTTATTTGTACGCTGCAACTGATATAATTATGGAGCGAGCGAAGAAATGACATACCGTCAGGCATGGATTCAAAAAGGGGATGAACCCGTTACCCGGGAGGTGGAATATGAAAGCTTCAAAAGTAATCGCGGCATTTATGGCAGCCGGTCTTTTTCTGACTTCGACCGGATGCACCTCTTCCAAGGCCAAGCAGAAGGCTGCCATGGAGGATGCGCTTGACTCCTATGTGTCGAAGGTCCTTGCAGGCAAGGATGCATCCAAATATGTTGATGCAAAGGAAGAGACGGCTTTCACATTTTTTAACGAACGTGCAGAGATCCTCTCAACCGTTTTGGACTGTTCCAAATTTGAGATCACCGAATCCGAAGTCGATGTGAAATACAAAGAAGGAACTGTCACGATCGAGCTTAAGTATCCTGACGCAGAAGAGATCTCTGAATCATATTTCGATATTGAATTTGATGAATATCTTGATGAGATCCGTGAAGTAAAACCAAACAAGACTAAGAAGATAACGATCGATTTCGTACTCAAAGACGACGATTGGCTCGTCACCAAAAAGTCAGACAAGAAGTTCAAGGAAACGCTTGAATCTCTGGTTGCAAACATTGAGCTTGAGCCCTACAACGGCGGTGGCAGTTCAGACCCGGTCCCGGATCCTGGTGTGGTCGCAGATCCTCTTGCTGAGAACAAGATCGGCATCTCAATGCCTACAAAAGATCTCATGAGATGGAATAGCGACGGAAATATGCTTAAGAGCCAGCTGGAGTCACAGGGTTTTAACGTTGATCTCCAGTATGCTTCCAATGACATCAACACCCAGATATCGCAGATCGAGAACCAGATAAACCAGGGCTGCAAAGTCCTGATCATCGCGGCAATCTCCCCTGAAAGTTTGAGTAAGGTTGTGGAAGAAGCTCACAATAAAGGCGTTACGGTTATCTGTTACGACCGCATTATTATGAATGCTCAGATCGATTACTATGTAACTTTCGATAATTATGCAGTCGGAGAGCTTCAGGCCGAGTACATTGTTAACCAGCTGGGTCTCGACAGTGCACCTGCAGGCACGACCTATAACATTGAGATCACGGCAGGCGATCCTTCCGACATGAATGCCCAGTTCTTCTACAGCGGCGCAATGGATGTCCTCCAGCCGTATATTGATAGGGGTGTTCTGAAGGTCCAGTCAGGCCAGGTATATTTTAATGATGTTTCCACGGATGTCTGGTCCACTGAAAAAGCACAGGTCAGGGCAGAGAACATCATTGGAGCGTTCTATATGGATGGCGAGACGATCGATGCATGGCTCTGTTCCAACGATTCAACAGCGTTGGGCGTTACCCAGGCGCTCGAGACATATTACAAGGGCACTTATCCCATCATCACCGGCCAGGACTGCGACATCGCAAACGTTAAGAACATCATTAACGGCAAGCAGTCGATGTCGGTATTTAAGGACACCAGAACCCTTGTCGACAGGACCGTTAAGATGGTCAAGCAGATCGCTGAAGGACAGACAATTGAGATCAACGATACAATCACTTTCCACAACGGATACGATTACGTAAATTCCTATCTCTGTGATCCCATCTTTGTTGACAGCAACAACTACGTAGAGATCCTCATCGACAGCGGATACTACACTGCAGACATGCTGAAATAACAGGAGGTTTTATGGTAAGACACGTTATAGTCTGGACACTTAAAGACGAATATTCAGACAGTGAGAAAGAACAGATAAAGGCAGGCATCAAGGAAGGTCTTGAGGGCCTTCAAGGCAAGATCCCGGGTCTTGTTGAGATAAAAGTAAACACAGATAAGCTTGCAAGTTCAAGCGGCGATGCAATGCTCGATTCACTTTTCGAAAACGAGGAAGCTCTGAAGAACTATTCTTCCAATCCTCTGCATGTTGAAGTTGCCAACACGAAGGTAAGACCGTACGTGAAGATAAGAAGCAGCTTTGATTACGAAGTTAAAGAGTAAAATTTTAAAAGCAAATAAAAGGAGATAACTACCATGTCAAACATCGAGAAAGTATCTGAATTTTTGGACAAGACAAGAACTTATTACCTCGCAACAGTTGACGGTGACCAGCCGAGAGTAAGACCTTTCGGAACAGTACTCGTTTATGACGGAAAGCTTTATATTCAGACAGGCAAGGTTAAGCCCGTTTCAAAGCAGCTCGCTGCAAATCCGAAGGCTGAGATCTGCGCTTTTGACGGACAGACAGGAACATGGCTCCGCGTATCAGGCGAACTCATCAACGATGATTCAAGAGACGTTAAGGTTGCCATGCTCGAGAAGTATCCTGATCTTAAGGGAATGTATAACCCTGATGACGACAACACACAGGTCCTCTTCTTCAAGGATGCAACAGCCACATTCAGCTCATTCACGGCTGCACCGGAAGAGTTCACGTTCTGATATCATTTCATTGATATTAATTTGTTATTTGATTTACCGTCCCAAACGCGAAAAGAGCCAATGGGACGGTATTTTTTCTTCATAACATCATCCGAATTACTCACGCATACCGTCCCAATTTAGAAAAACGCATTTGGGACGGTGTCAGATTTCAATTTGAGATCGCTTTGAGGCAAAAAGATACCGTCCCAAACGGCAAAATAACATTTGGGACGGTATGTTGTCTTACAAATTCAACTCCGCTATACCGTCCCAACTCAAGAAATCGTCTTTGGGACGGTATTCTCATTTTTATTCCCACGTGCCTTTCTGCTTGATTCCCGTTGCGAGCGCAAGTTCTTCAAGGCGTGAGATCTCCTCGTCTGCAAGCTCCAGATTAAGGCCCTTTGCGAGAGGTTCCACGTGACGGGGCTTGTTAATGCCGACAATCGGAATTATGCCTTTTGACACGCCCCAGGCGATAGCGATCTGTGATGAATCGATGGAATATTTTTCGCCCAGCCCGCAGATGTAGCTGATCAGTGCATCGGACTTCTTAAACTTTGATTTTCCGAACATCAGGCCTCTCATTGAGAAAGTCTCAA
Source organism: Oscillospiraceae bacterium (assembly GCA_902787975.1). GTDB lineage: Bacteria > Bacillota > Clostridia > Saccharofermentanales > Saccharofermentanaceae > Saccharofermentans. The sequence goes on along the minus strand of CADAIP010000010.1, from coordinate 69,397 downwards.
AGTGGTGGTCTTTGTTGTAATGGCCTGACAAAGCACCCTGCTCGAGAAGCATGTAGCCGAAGAACAAAATACCGTGCTCTTTGCAGAAGGCAAGTGTGGATGCTTCTCTTTCCATCGCGAAAAGACTGTAGTGGTTCTGTATGGCATCAAGATGCGCGCCGTTTTCCTCAAGGATCTTACACGCCAGAGCAATCTGCTCCGGGTTGCCGTTGGACAGGCCGATGCTGCCAATCAGGCCTTCTTTGTAGAGTTCGGCCATCTCTTTCATGTTGCTCTCGATATTCTTGGGCGAGTGCAGAAAATACAGGTCGGCCTTGGATAATCCGAGGCGCTTAAGGCTTGCTTCGAGCGCAGCGCGTGTCTCGCCGTCTTTGTATCTCTTGCCCGGAAAATGCTTGGTCGAGATAAACACGTCCGGCTTGTCCTTGATGAATTCTCCTATGAGAGTTTCAGCAGTTCCCATGCCGTAAACTTCGGCGGTGTCCCACGCGTTGAAACCCGATGCGTACGCCTTCTCGAAAACTTCCTTAAGCTGTTCTTTAGTGAAATTCTGGCCGAAGATCATTTTCGAGCCGTTGTTTCCTTTGCCCCAGGACCATGTGCCGACAAGTCCTGATGTAAGTGTTTTGTTGTTAAGCTGGTATTTCATGAATGGCACCTCACTGCATTTTATAAGCATATAGTATCGCTGAGTTAAGGAATTATCTTTAAGCAATCTTTAAATCTCACGGCACTATTGCTAAAATCTTGAAAAACCGCGAAAGACGTGAAAACCATGATACAGGACATTTACCCGCATAAGCTGGATAACCATTATTATCCGGACAGAAAGCCTGCTTCAGGCAGTTTTGTTATGGCCTTCAGACACCAGGATATCCTGGTCAGGGGCGAAGCATTCCCGCGCGTAAGTGAGCTTGATGAAGAGCTTAAAGACAAGCTGGTCTATCTTTTCGCGCTCGACGAAGATTATTATTTCTTCCTTGATGCAAGGGAAGGAACCGGTATTCCTGACGGATATGAATTCGTGAACGTAAAGTCTTTCAGACGTTCCGGCATAGCAGGGAAGGAGAATGTTTTCCTTGCTTTCACGGCGCTCCAGCTCGCGAACTGGTACCGCGGAAACAGATACTGCGGCATATGCGGAAAAGAAACTTATATAGACAGCAAGGAGCGCGCGTTAAGGTGTGAATGCGGCAACGTGCTCTACCCGCGCGTGGTTCCCGCAGTCATAGTCGGCATCACGAACGGCGATAAGATCCTTGTGACCAAATACAGGACAGGCTTTGCACACTTTGCTCTCGTCGCGGGTTTTACCGAGATAGGCGAGACATTGGAAGAGACTGTCGCGCGTGAAGCGATGGAAGAGACGGGTCTTAAGGTCAAGAATATCCGTTACTACAAATCACAGCCGTGGGGAATCGTTGACGATATCCTCGTCGGTTTCTACTGCGACGTTGACGGCGACGACACCATTAAGATGGATGAAGGCGAGCTCAAAGTTGCCGAGTGGCGTTCAAGGGAAGACATCGAGCTCCAGCCCGATGAATACAGCCTTACAAACGAGATGATGAAGATGTTTAAGGAAGGAAAGGCTTAAACGAAGAAGAGGTCTATGACAAAATACGTTCCAACGTAGATCCTGATATCTGATCAGCCTTTGATCTTACCGATGATAGTGCACACGAGGAAAGCGGCGATGTCTGTTATGACTATCGTCGATCCAACCGGTGTGTCCATCAGGATCGAGACTATGATTCCGATAAGTGCGCAGACGACAGATATAACAGCCGCACAGATGGTTACCGAGCGGAAGCTCTTGAAGACTCTCATTGCAGACAGCGCAGGGAAGATGACCAGCGCGGATACGAGGAGTGAGCCTACGAGGTTCATTGCAAGAACGATGATCACCGCGATTATGGTCGCGATGAGAAGGTTCAGAAGATTGGTCTTCGTGCCGACTGCTTTCGCGAAGCTCTCGTCGAAAGTCACCGCAAAGAATCTGTTGTAGAAAGCCACGAAAAGAATTACCACTACGACCGACAGAACGATACTGAGGATTACCTCAGATTTGGTAAGCGTAAGGATCTTCATGGAACCGAAAAGCGTTGTGCAGACGTCGCCTGAGATATTAGAAGAAGTCGGGAAGAGGTTCATCAGGAGATAACCTACTGCAAGCGCTCCGACGGATATCATGGCGATTGCCGCGTCACCTTTTATCTTTGTATTCTGGCCTGTCCACAAAAGAAGGATCGCGCAGACTATCGTGATGGGCAGAGTTAGGATCATGCGGTCTGTAAGGCCCACTACTGCTGCTATGGCCATCGCACCGAATGCGACATGTGAAAGACCGTCTCCGATATATGAGAATCGCTTCAATACGAGGATTACGCCGAGCAGTGATGAGCACAGTGCGATCAGCACGCCTACTATGAGCGCGTATCTTACGAACGGATATGAGAAGTATGAGATCAACGTATTAATGATGGTGATGACCTCCCTCCAGATACTTCGCGCCGGCAGCTGATGTCTTGTAGTCATCAACGGTTCCGAAGAAGAAATTATTTCCGATATGGAGAACGTGCTTCGCATATTTAACGGAGCATGCAATGTCGTGTGAGATCATTATTATCGTGATGCCCTCATCGTTGAGCTTGTCGATAAGGTCATACATCTCCAAAGTTACCATCGGGTCAAGGCCTGATACGGGTTCGTCCAGAAGCAGCATCTTCTCTGTTGCGCAGAGCGCTCTTGCAAGAAGTACTCTCTGCTGCTGACCGCCAGAAAGGTCACGGTAGCTCCACTTCGCAAGGTCGCTTATTCCAAGGCGCTCCATATTGTCGTGAGCTCTCTTCTTTGCTTCCTTTGAATAGAAAATATTAAAGCCCAGGCTGTTCTGGCATCCGGACAGGACGACTTCGTAAACAGAAGCAGGGAAGTCCTTCTGGACAACAGTCTGCTGAGGGAGATAGCCGATCTTTGAAGCGGTGAGATCATCGTTATATTCGATGGTGCCTGCTAAAGGCTTCTGGAGTCTTAATATCGTTCTCATGAGAGTGGATTTGCCCGCGCCATTCTCGCCTACGATGCAGAGATAGTCGCCCTTTTCGACACTGAAGCTCAAGTCTTCAGCGAGGGTGATGTTCTCGTAACCGAGTTTAAGATTTTTGCAAACGAGCTGTTCCATTATCCGAGTGCCTTCTCCAAAACTACGAGATTGCTTTCCATTATCTCCACATAAGACCTGTTATCGGAGGTCTTCGTGCTCTGCATTGAATCCATCACAAGGATCTCCTGATCCTTGGATGAAGTGTTCTCTATAATTGTTTTCGCGATCGACTGGTCACCGCTGTCGATGGTGATGACTGCGTTAAGTCCTAATTCGTCAACTTTGCCCGCAAGGAACACTACCGTGTCGAAGCTTGCCTCAGTCTCGGCAGAGCATCCTGCGAAAGCCGCATAGTAATTGAGGTTATAGTCATCAGTCAGATATCTGAAAGGGAACCTGTCGGCGAAAAGGATCGTGTCCCTGCCAGCGTTATTAACGGCTTCTGCGTACTTCTTGTCGAGTTCATCCAGCGTGTTGTTATAGCTGACCGAATTCATGTAATAATTCTTATTGTTGGAAGGGTCAACTGCACCCATTGCAGCGGATATGGCCAGCACGCATTTCTGCGCATTCTTAAGCGAGAGCCAGATGTGCTCGTCATATTCGGTGCCGCCATCGCCTTCGTCCTCATCGTCTTCAGCCTGCATGCCTTCGACGATCTCTTCCTCAACGGCGGATTCACCAATAACGTCCATGAGTTTTACGACCTGCATTTTTTCATTTACTGCTTCCTTGAGGACATCTTCGACCCATTCGTCAGACTCGCCTCCGACATAAACGAAAACATCACAAGAAGAGATCTTTACGATGTCGCTTGCCGTCGGCTGGAAGCTGTGCATGTCAACGCCGTTGTCGCAAAGGAGCGTCAGGTCGATGTTGTTTATATTGTCGCCGGCGATGTTCCTGACCCAGTCGTATTCAGGGAAAATGGTAGTTACGATGTTGAGCTTGCCGGACTTGGAAGTGTTTGCCGTACATGCGCACATGGAGGCTGTCATGAGCCCTGCAAGCATAAGTGATATGGATTTTCTGATAAAGTCCTTAATAGCCATTTCCCGTCTTTCTTTATATAAAACATGTTGGTTTGGAAGGCTATTATATGAGCGCCCCTTCAGAGTGTCAATATGAAACTGATTATCATTTTCGACAAATTTGATAATTTTTCTCAATTTTGGACGTAAAAGCGTTGATTTTGCAAATCGATACACTAACGATACACTGAACCTGTAACATACTCTCAGACGGAGGTACTCATGTACAGAGTTTTGCTCGTCGAAGACGACAGTCAGATAAGAGAGGTCATCGGAGACTATTTCGGAAGGCGCGAAAAGATCACGCTCGACTTTGCCGAGGACGGAAACGCCGGTCTCTCGAAGATCTTAAATGAATCCTACGACCTTATCGTACTCGATATCATGATGCCCGGTCTTGACGGATTTGAACTTTGCAAGATCATCAGGAAGAGATCTGACGTGCCGGTGGTTTTCCTTACGGGCAAGGTCAGGGAAGAGGATGTTTTGTACGGCTACGAGCTGGGCGCCGACGATTACATCGTGAAGCCCTTTTCGCTCGCGATACTGTACAGCAAGCTGCTGGCACTGCTCGAGCGGTCAGCGCAGGACGTTGTCAGGCATAAGATCCTGACAAGCGGCCAGATCACTCTTGATCCTGAGAGATTCGAAGTGAAGGTTTCTGACGAAGTGGTCGACATGCCGCCCAAGGAATATCAGATCCTCAAGTACATGATGGAGCATCCGGGAGTTGCGATCACGAGAAGACTTCTGCTTGCGGTCGCCTGGGGCGGAGATGACTTTATCTCTGAAAGAGTCATCGATAACCGCGTGAAGAACCTCCGTAAGATCCTTAGAAAAGAAGGATCGCGCATCAAGACGCTCATCGGGGTCGGATACCGCTTCGACTGAGCTAAGAGATAATGGGGGAGACAGCAGCATGAAGAAAAAGAGTTATTTCAGTTTTTTGTGTGGAAGACTCGTCGCAGGACTTCTTATTGGAGTGATCGTTTTCGCGGCTTCGGCAGCATACATGAAGAATATTTACGACCATTCCGTAACAGACGGTTTCTCTGAGATCGGCAATAAATACTTGAAGATTCTGGAAGGCATCGATGATGGGAAATATGGCATCACCTTTACAGACATCCTTACGAACATGTATGCATCTGACTACGTAAAGTTTGCAAAGGTCGGTGAAGACGGCAGTTTTGAAACGATCTATGAATCTGATTACAACGTTATTCCTGTAGAGATGACGGACATCCATAACTGGGTATACGTGACCAAAGATGAGGATCTGCTCGCACTGGGAAAAAGAACCGACAACGTAAACGGAAGAGACTGGACCATCGAATACAAAAAGTGCGATGAGTTATGGGGTGTAGAACGTGTAATGGATCCTGCCTTATCGAACAGCTGGAATACAACTGCTTTATCGAGTGCATACTTTTATGGAAACGAGGTTTTCCGTGCATCAACCGAGCTTTGCGGAATCATTCAGTATTCCCAGCCCATGGTCCGATCTTTTTATATCGAAGGAGACACCCTGCATTTAGGAAAAGTCTCCGAAGTAGACGGTTACCTCAACGAGCGGGCTGGCGGCGCTAAATGGGATTTTACCGAACCCGGAAATGCCGACAGATACACTGATGTTGAATACGACGGTATTGATGTAAATACATGTATCTACCAGGTTGCAGAAAGACCTGACGGATTCCTGAATGACAATGCGGATATCTTCCTTTCCGGAAGTGTCGGTGAGCTTGAACGCGCAGTTCAAAACGAAGATTCAAGATTAATAGTTAACAACGATATTACCCGCGAATACTATGTGGCGTACCCGTCCGGCTCTGACGGATCGTTTATCCAGGGCAAACTGATCCTTACAAATATCAACGGCCAGTGGTACATGGTTGAGTATGTCATGGAGACTTTGCCTTATTCGGTATTCCTCAGGCCCTTCTTCGTAATACTTGCGGTATTCCTCCTTGTCCTCTGCATCGGCATTCCGTGCCTTTCCGCGATAAAGCCTTATTCGCAGTACAAGATGGCATACGAGAACAACCGCTTCAAGAACAACCTGATCGATTCACTGGCACACAATCTGAAGACGCCTCTGCAAATTCTCGGAGGTTATGCCGAGAACCTTAAAGACACCACGAACGAAGCTGACAAGAACCGTTATGCCGACGAGATCCTTGCCACTGCTTCCGGCATGAACAAGGACATCGAAGCGTTATTAAAGACTGCCGACAAGACGTCGTTGAAGCTCTCGAAAACTTCCATCCGCATGTGTCTCGAAGAAGTCGCTTCCAAAGCAGGTGCCGGCCTCGACATCAAGGGCGATGCTGAATATAAGATCGAAAAGGAGTACTTTAACACAGCGCTTTTCTGCCTTGTCGATAATGCCGCTAAATATGGAAACGAAGACGCAAAGATCGAGGCGGCCATTACATCTAAATCGATCACCATCAGGAATAAAACAACAGCCGGCAAGTTCACTCCCGGAACGGGCATCGCCATCGCCGGAAGGATACTTGAGCAGCACAGGCTGAAGCTTACGACAGAACTTAAGGACGGGGTTTTCGAAGCAAAGATAAGCACGAAATAACGGCCGCAATATGGGGAATAAAAACGGGCTGTCTCACATCGAGTCAGCCCGTAAATTTTTAGTGTCAGTCAGAAGTTTACTTAAGATTCTTTTTGCTAAGCCTTTTTTTATTAAATACAATGCCTGCACCGATAACGGCGATGCTTACGAGGACCGCGCCCCAGATCATTGTGGAGCTTACAGCTTCGCCTGTTGCAGGAACACTCGTAGCAGCCTTGTCTTCGACCTTGAAATTGATGGAAATAGATCCTCCATTGATAAAATATGCGGTAAATGTATAATCTCCGGCTTCAAGTGTTTGAACGTATTCCGGATAAAGATCGATGATCAAGCTTCCTTTCCTGACGCCGGCGACTCCTCTGCTATAATCACTTTTGAGCATAAGACTATCACCATTTCTTGCTAATTCATTTCTCATTTGAGTTGCGTTGTTGATTATTGTTGCACCGATAAGTTCGGTATATGGATCAAAGCCATCAACACCTTCTATGTGAGCAAAACCATTTTGGCTGGCAGAACCACAGTTAACCCATTCTTGGCCATTCCAACCTTCTAATATTCCATCGACTACTCTAACGGTGGCAAAAGAGTCTAATGTGTTATATCTGCTGTCAGTGCTATCTAATGATTCAGTATGGCTATGACTTACTGCAAGCTCTTCTGTATCTTTTGATGAAGGCTCGTTTATATCTGGTACTTGTACTGTACCGGTTTGTCCTTCAGCAGGTTGTACCGCAGCATCATTGTCCGTGGCAGCAGTTTCTAAAGTGTATTCTTTTTCTTCCGTGGCACCACATACGGAACATGTTCTTGTCAAAACACCGGGTTCTGTAGCAGTAGCCTGTGTTGTGGGTTCCCATTCGCTCCAGTTATGCTCAAGCGTAACTGAAGCTTCGATCCACCAGTAAATAAGACCTTCTTCATCAACCTTATAGAGTTCGCCGCCGCTGATCTCTACGGAGTCATTTGTCAGATTAAAACAGTACCCGGGATCTGCTTCCAAACAGAATCTTGCATAGTAGGTATTATCACATTCGAATGTAACATCATAGGGTTCATCAGTGGTCTCTGGATTAAACCAATATGCTGTAGACAAATCGTCTATAACAGGTGCCTGTGAATAATGAGCATCTTCAGGAACTGTTATTACAGGCACGGTCTCATTTGTTTTGCCGGCAACCGGCGGTTTAACCGTCACAGTAACGTCAGTGATAGGAAGAAGCATTGTTTCATATACATCTGAAGTTATATAAATTCTATCGTCAACATCTAAGAAATAAGAATCGTAAGCCTCTTCTTCGACAATCTCTTTTAATGATTTGGTTCTGGGATTTTCGAAATAAGCGGTTTTGAGTCCAAATTCAGCCATTAATTTACTTTCTGCAGCCTGATACTCATCCGATGCTCTAAACTCGCCGTGATGTGATCCGACAGTTCCTTTGATTTCGACAGGCTCTATTACATCAGGATCTTCAATGGTACCGAAATGGAATTTTACGGTTATGTATTCTTCGAACAGTGCATAGATATTATATGTCTCGCCATCTGCGGGTGTAAGCTCATAGCTGAGTTCTTTGCTAAAGACATCTTCCGCAGAAGGACTTGTTGACCAACCGATGAAGTAATAATCATCAAATGTTTCAACTGTCCAGGTTACCGTTTCGCCGGGTTCCACATAAGATTTATCAGTATAGAACACACCTTCTTCATCGCTCTTTAAGGAGCTGTTAACCAAACCGCCAAAACCTACGTTCAGTGTTACATTGTAATTCACTGCAAATACCGGCAGTCCCGGTATGGCGCCGATAAAGATCACCATAGAGACGATCAGTGCCCAAAATCTGTTTTTCATAGATACCCCCTGTAAGATTTATTTGTAATTTGAATTATAAATTATTTTTTACGACTTTGCATTTTTGTGCTTTACAGCACCGGCTTGCCCGAAAACATCGCCGTTATGATACAATAACGGACAGTTTATCTGGGGGTTAACATTATGAAGGGTACAGTAAGACTTGCCGTCGTATCGGTTCTTTGCCTGCTCCTGTTCGGAACATGCACGTTCTTTTTGAGGAACCTGATTTTCGGAGGCGTCAAAGCAACATACGAAGAGGCCGAGCCGAACTACAGCGAATATAACGACCAGTGGATCTCATATGAGGTTATCGCATGCCTCGGATGCTACGCAGAAGGAACGGAGTCCTACAATTTCATTCCTACCGGTCATGAATATTACTACATGGTCTGGATGGTGGACGGATCTGTCATGCCGCTCTCAGTTTCAAAGAAAGCAGACAGGGAATATCTTGATGCGCTGACAGATGCGACATATGACTATGTTGACGGCAAGACAGACATGATCGAGATGGAGCCCAGAACGTTCCTGGGAACTGTAAAGACACAGGAATCCGAAGCAAAACAGTATTACAGGGAAGCTCTGACATACCTGGAGATCAGCGAGGCTGACGGATGGGTAGTCCGCAATGTCCTACTTGACTGCACAAAGACACGCGCAAGCTACATTCTTTTGTGCGGCGGAGTCATGATGATCCCTGTCATCGGCATCATTTCGACGATCGTTACTGCAAAGAAGGAAAAGCGTAAGCGCGATAATCCGACGATGGATTACCTGCCTCACTGATTCCTTCGATCACTAATTACACATCAAAAAATCCCGTTTAAAGCTCAGTTCCAAACTGAAAGATAAACGGGATTTTTGCTGTCTTAAGTTGTTTTTGGGGGCCGGAAATTCAGCTTAAAACCGAACTCCAAACAGGATCTTTACTCGTCGTCTTCTGCCTGTGCGGGCTTTGACTTTGAAGAAGTCTCTTCAACAACGGGCGGCATGTAAGGATTTACGTTGGGGTCAGCAGCAGAAGGTGCTGAAGCCGGGTCTGCCCTGTATTCGAAGAAGTAATTTACGATCGGTACGATGAGTCTTGCGTTGGGTTCGTTGAGAGAGCACTTGAAGATAGGCTTCTTCTCGTCCCTGATATAGATCTGGGCCATATTGCTCATGTAAGCATTGTTGACTACGGCACGGTCGAAGTTGCTTCTGTCGATGACATATTCCTTCTTGCGCTTTGTGTATGTGATCTTGTCCTTAGTGATGACAAGGCCGCAGATGTTTGCCGTTGCGCCGTTTGCAATCCTGTCGATGAGACGCTCGCCGACCTTTCTTACCACGATCTGGTAGAACGGGGGTGCTACGACCTCGAACTCTGCCTTGATGCGCTTATATGTGCCGATTCCGTAGCCGGAATAACCGTGTCTTTTGAACTTGTGTACTTTGCCGTCGTATGTCGTGAAGTTGAATTCATATCTGAATGATCTGTCAAAATAGAAGTAGATCATAGACGAAGAATTGAGGGCAGAAGACTGGATTACTGCGATGTCATCGTACTTGATAACGTCTCCGTTGATGTCTACAAACGTGTCATAGAAAGTGATGTTCTTGCGGCCCTTGTCGTAAGGGACCACGACTCTGTTGTCTGTCTGGTTTGCGCTGATCTGGTTTTCCATATCCCATATCCTCCCGAAAAGTGTTGCACGTGAGAAAGTCTACCTTTTCTGACAGATTTTATCAATAATGCCCTAATAATACGGAATTTGGTTTCTGCGATTAGTCTCGATTAACTCGTTTTCGGGCCTTGCGAAAATCATTTGGCCAAAAACCCGCTTTTATATGGAAATCTTCTGTTAATTACTCATACTTTCACCGATTTTGCGGTTGAGTTTTGACAAAAAGATTGTAAGATTATAGCGTCAATAAAAATATCAGGAGGATATATATATGTCTTTAGTAACAACGACTGAGATGTTTAAGAAGGCTTATGACGGCGGTTATGCTGTTGGTGCTTTCAACGTAAACAACATGGAAATCGTTCAGGGAATCACAGAAGCAGCAGGTGAGCTCAAGAGCCCTGTTATTCTTCAGGTTTCAAAGGGCGCAAGAGCTTATGCTAACCACACATACCTTGTAAAGCTCGTTGAGGCTGCAGTTATTGAGAATCCTGAGATTCCGATCGCTCTTCACCTTGACCACGGTGATACATTCGAGCTTTGTAAGTCATGCATCGACGGCGGTTTCACATCTGTCATGATCGACGCTTCTTCAAAGTCTTTCGAGGACAACATCGCACTCACAAAGCAGGTTGTTGAGTATGCTCACGATCACGGCGTAGTTGTTGAGGCTGAGCTTGGTACTCTCGCTGGTATCGAGGATGAAGTTGTTGTTGAGGCTGGTCACGAGAGCTACACAAGACCTGAAGAGGTTGAGGAATTCGTTTCCAGAACAGGATGCGACTCACTCGCTATCGCTATCGGTACATCACACGGTGCTTACAAGTTCACAGCAGCTCAGTGCACAAGAAATGCTGACGGCATCCTTGTACCTCCCCCGCTCCGTTTCGACGTTCTCGAAGAGTGCATCAAGAGACTCCCTGGTTTCCCGATCGTTCTTCACGGTTCTTCTTCTGTACCTCAGGAATTCGTTAAGATGGTTAACGAGTACGGCGGAAACATGCCTGACGCAGTTGGTATCCCTGAGGAGCAGCTCCGTAAGGCAGCTACACTCGCTGTTTGCAAGATCAACATCGACTCCGATATCCGTCTTGCTATGACAGGTAACATCCGTAAGTACTTCGCTGAGCACCCTGATCACTTCGATCCCCGTCAGTACCTTAAGCCCGCTCGTCAGGCAGTTAAGGACATGGTTGCTCACAAGATTAAGTACGTTCTCGGTTCAGACGGTAAGGCTTGATCCTGACTTAACTGATAAAGTAACTTATTTGACCGCTCTTGGGACTCCCGGGGGCGGTTTTTTATCAGGGTGCAACATTTTCGATGTTTTAATTGTATTGATATATAATAACGGATGCCGGAGGAACACTTAAGATGAGTAAAAAGGTTATCGCTGCTGTACTTATTCTTGCCAACCTGATGACGTTGGCTTCCTGTTCTCAAGCCTCAAATACTGACGAGACTACCGGAAGAAGCAGAAAATCAACAGAAGAAGCTGCTGACGAAGAACCTGAAGATGACGACAGCAACAATAAAGTTGCTGAGGACAGAATATATCACTGCATAGAAAAGGTCGCTACGGCTCTTGCCGAATGTGATTACGACAGTTATTGCGAGCTCTGCACATACACGCCGTATGAGGTCAAGTCTGTCATGCCCATTGTCGAAGAAGTTGACGAGATCGACTACAGTGACACTTACATAAGAAAGAGTCCGAGCGAAATGCTCCGCGTAAAGAACTCCATCGCTTCAACGATCACATACGAGATCGACAAATCCAGCTTCAAGTCTAATCTCTGGGCAAAAGAGTGCACAGTTGATGTCACCTTCTCTTATAAGGATTTCAGCAGCGTTCTGGATCAGAGAGATAAATTCCTGGGCTTTGCCGATTTCAACATGCTCCTTGCGGAAGTTGAAGATACTGTCGATCTGGATCTGACGCTCAAATTCACCAAGGAAGACGACGGACAGTACCTTCTTGCAAACGGCCGTGATCTCGCCGGGGTTTATGAATACGATCTTCCCGAGCTTGAGTTCATGGACAACCTTTTCGATACGGTCAAAGACAGCTACATGACAGGTCCCGGCTGGGATCCCGTTACCGAGAGCTACACAGATACCAATACATTCGAGTTCGTAGTCGAGCTGGATGAGAATGCCAGCAATTACATCTGGCAGTATAAGTACCGTGTTGCCGAGGAAACTTCTCCCGACTGGACCCCGCTTTACACATCAGACACTATCATTGACAGGTATCCTACAGAGATCCATCTTACATATACACAGGAAGAGAATATCCCGTCAGGTTTCTATGTCTTCTTCATTTACGACATGCAGTCAGGAACGATCTACGGCTGGGAGTTCGATGTTTATAACACCGCTGATCTGGTCCAGGTTGACACAGTATACACAGGCACTGTTACTGAGACCGAAGAGACCGCTGAGACGGAAGCTCCCGAAGACGAGACCTGATACTTTAATAAATTAAGAAACTACTTTAAGAAGCCTTGCTCTTGGCGCTGACGGGTATTTGCCCCAGACCGATGGCAGGGCTTTCTGATTTCCAGCGGCGCTCGATCTTTTTGAAGATGACATAAGTGATCACCATGCCTGCGATTCCCGCCGTGACCCATGCGAACGGATCGGAAGCAACGGCGATGTTGTAGTTATGTACGTGGATAGAATAAAAGGACGTGATCATTCTGGCACCGAGCTCAACAAAGCCCAGGACAGTCGCAATGCCTGCATATCCAACGGACTGGATCGTGTTCCTGTAAATGAAGATCGCAGAGAGGAAGAAGTAGCAGACGGCGCACTCAATGATGTATGTTCTTGCCCACGGGAGATAGAGTGATACATCCACGTCGGAATCGAAAAATATCCAGAGAACGTGCGGAAGCGCAACGATGGCCAGGGCTGCCGCAGCGATCGAATAAACGATGTAGATCTTCAATGCGCTGCTTACGCCTTTCCTGATCCTCTTCATGTCGTGTGCACCGTAATTCTGGCCTACGAAAGCAGCCATTGTCTGGCCGACCGTGAACATGCCCTGAGTGATTATTCCCTGGAACCTGCTTGCAGCGGTGATGGCTCCTACAGCGATGGAATCAAAGGTGTTGAACGCGCTCTGCATGATCATGGTTCCGGATGCGGTAATGCTGTACTGGATCGCCATCGGGATGCCGAGGCGGAGCTGCTGCTTTATGATGCTGCGGTCAATCTTCCAGTCGGACTTATCGGGCCTTAAGGTTGGCATTTTCGCATATATGTAGATGACGCACGGGATTACCGCGAGTGCCTGTGAGATAACGGTTGCAAGGGCTGCGCCGCGTGTGCCGAGACCGAGCTTTATGATGAACGCAAGGTCTAAGATGACGTTTGTTACAGCAGAACACAGAAGGAAGATCAAAGGCATTTTGCTGTTGCCGATGGCCCTCATCAAGGATGAGCAGAAATTGTACATGACCGTGAAAACGATGCCGCAGCAGATCGTCGTGATGTAAGAATACGCGTATTCGAGAATATCGGCCGGTGTATTCATCAGTAAGAGCAGCGGACGCATCACCGCAAGGCTTACCGTGGTAAGAACGGCGGCAACGATCATACTGAGATAGAATCCGTTGGTTACTGAAGCTTTTACGCCCTTGCTGTCCAGGGCGCCGTACTTCTGGCTCGTGACAACGGAGAACCCCGTGACCATTCCGTTTGAAGTTCCGATGATGAGGAAAACGATGGTACCGGTAGATCCGACGGCTGCAAGCGCCTGCGGATTAACATTTCTGCCGACGATAATGGTATCCACGATGTTATAGAGCTGCTGGGCGATGTTTCCGATAAGCAGTGTCATCGTGAACTTTAATATGATCGCAAAGGGGGAGCCCTTCGTCATGTCGGTATCAGTTCTTTTAGGTGCCATGTAATACTTCCTGTTCTTTGAATTCTGCACATTATAAGACTGCAATTTTATATTTAATATCAGAAACTTTGCAATTTTTATCGATATCTGGAATTTAACCGCTGCTTTTACCCAAAGTTAACGGCTTGTTTACATTAAAAAGCACCTGAGAGCAAGAAATACAAAATAAATGCAAGTAAAATAAAATCGGGTGTTTGCGAAATATTGTATAGTCTTTAACAACCCGCGAAAACGGCATCACAAAGAATCAAAAATACCGGAGGATTTTTTCAATGAATGAGATAACCCTTAACTGGAATGAATATACCGAAGCAGCGATCAAGACGGCCGCAGAAGGCATTGTCATGCTCGAGAACAAAGACAATGTCCTGCCCTTAAAAAAAGGCTCACGTATCGCTCTTTTCGGAAGGATGCAGACGCACTACTACAAGTCCGGAACAGGCTCCGGCGGTATGGTAAATGTTAATCACGTAAGTGACATCAGAGAAGGTCTCAATGACTGCCCGGACATCACGCTTGATGCCGAGCTCATGGACATATATGACAAATGGGACGAAGAAAATCCCATCGATGCAGGTCTCGGCTGGGGCAAGGAGGCATGGTCACAAGCCGAGATGCCTGTATCAGAAGAGCTCGCAGGAACGCTCGCTTCCCGCAACGACATTGCGGTCATCATCATCGCAAGAACAGCAGGCGAGGACAGAGACAACTCTGCAGAGAAAGGTGCTTATTTCCTCAGCGACAGTGAAGAAGGCATGCTCGAAAACGTCACAAAGGCATTCGACAAGACCATCGTTCTTCTGAACGTCGGCAACATCATCGACATGTCATTCGTAACCAAGTACAACATCAAGGGCGTGCTCTATATCTGGCAGGCCGGCATGATCGGCGGCATCAGCGTCGCAAGAGTCATGTCAGGTAAGGTAAATCCTTCCGGATGTCTCCCTGATACGATCGCCAGATCTCTTGAGGATTACGCTTCTGACGCATACTTCTGCAAGGACATTAAGGAAGATATTTATCACGACGATATTTTCGTCGGTTACAGATATTTCTCGACATTCGCAAATGACGTTGTTCTCTATCCGTTCGGTGCAGGACTCTCATATACCGAATTCGAGTTAAATGATCCGGAATTCAAGTTCGAAGATGACGTCGTAACCGTAAGCGTTACCGTAAAGAACACCGGCAGCGTTCCCGGCAAGAAGGCCGTAATGGTTTACTGCAAGGCACCTGACGGTGCACTCTCAAAGCCTTCAAGAGTATTGACCGGCTTTGCAAAGACAGGTAACATCCCCGCAGGCGAAGAAGAACGCGTTACGATTACTGCACCCGTCAGAAGATTCGCATCTTTTGATGATGACTGCAGAACGGGCTTCGGCACGACAGGTTACGTACTCGAGAAGGGTACATATGAGTTCTTCCTCGGAAGCGATTTCATCTCCGCTTCTCCGGTAGGATCCTTCGATCTTTCCGATAACAGACTTCTCGAAGAACTCGGCACTGCGCTCGCACCCACAAAGGCATTTAAGCGTCTTACAGCCATCCCCAACGGTGACGGCACATACAGCAAGGGCGAAGAAGACGTACCTCTTGCGACAGTTAACTATCTCGAATCACGCCTTGAGCGCGTAAGACCCGAGATCCCCCAGACGGGCGACAAGGGCATTAAGCTCACTGACGTTAAGCACGGCAAGAATACGATGGACGAATTCGTTGCCCAGCTTACAGACGAGGATCTCTCACTCATAATCAGAGGTGAGGGAATGGGAAGCCCCAAGGTTACCATCGGTACCGCAGCCGCATTCGGAGGTGTCACCAAAGAGCTCAAGGCAATGGGCATTCCTACGCTCTGCTGCACGGACGGTCCTTCAGGCATGAGACTCGACTCCGGCAAGAAGGCATTCTCTCTTCCTAACGGAACATGCCTTGCTTCAACATTCAACGTTGATCTCGTTGAAGAGCTGTATTCTTACCTCGGTATCGAGATGCTCTCGAATAAGATCGACGCTCTCTTAGGCCCCGGAATCAATATTCACAGACATCCGCTGAACGGACGTAACTTCGAGTACTTCTCCGAAGATCCGCTCCTTACTGGCCTCATGGCAGTTGCCCAGGTGAAGGCTCTTGAGAAGTCAGGCGTCACACCCGTCATCAAGCACTTCTGCGCAAACAACCGTGAGACAAACAGACGTGAGATGAGTTCAACTGTTTCATCACGTGCGCTCCGCGAGATCTATCTCCCTGCTTTCGAGATCGCCATCAAAGAAGGCGGATGCAGATGCTTAATGACTTCCTACAACCGCATCAACGATGTCTACAGCGCTTGCCTCTACGACCAGAACACCATGATCCTCCGCGAGCAGTGGGGCTTTAAGGGTCTCGTCATGACCGACTGGTGGGCATATATCAACAAGGAAGTTACGATCGCCGAGAAGTATTCTCTCGAAGACCATTCCGCAATGGCAAGATCCCAGAACGATGTCTACATGGTTTGCACCAGCGTCGAAAAGGAGAACCTGTTAGAGACTGACACATATAAGGAACTTACCGAAGGTGACGGCTCTCTCATCACACGCGCCGAGCTTCAGAGAAATGCGATCAACATCCTGAACTTCGCCATGAACACTCCCGCAATGGACAGAGTCGAAGGCAAGGAAGTTGTTATCAACCACATCGACAGCCCCTTCAAGGACGATGACGTTGAAGTCGATACGGATGTCTTCTATTCCATGGACGACGAGGTCACGATCGAGTGCAAGACGAAGACATCAAGAGGCAAGGATTTCGTATTCGGAATCACATGCGAGAGACAGGGTTACTACGAACTTGAGTTCACCGGTTATTCCAACTTAGGCGAGCTTGCGCAGATCCCCATGACGGTCTACATCACGAGCATTCCTTGCGCAGTAATCACATGGAACGGCACGAACGGCGAGCCTGTCACAAAGAGCTGCGAATGCATGATGTATGCCAAGAACTGCGTCTTCCGCACGCACTTCGCATCAGGCGGCGTAACGATCACTTCACTCAAGGTTAAGTACTTAAGACCTTTAGACTGAACAGAGAGACAGCCGAAATAAACGATTGCAAATAATACGGGAAAGCACTTTCCCGTATTTTTGCTTTTCAGGCTTTTATCAAAAATGAATTGATTACAAGGTCTGTGACGGCTTTTTGTGTTAACATTAATATTGTTGTTCATCGGCAATAGGAGATGATCTTAAATGCAGAAAGCCCAAAACGATAATTTCGATGAATTCGCTGCCAATTACAGAGAAGTTCATACCGAAAACGTTCAAAAGCTGTCAGGCAAAGACAGTGAATATTTTTCTGAGTATAAGATCGTGGAACTTTCCCGCCGTTTTGATACTGATAAGAAGATAAGGATATTGGATCTCGGCTGCGGCGACGGAATCTGTTCGAAGTTTTTCAGATCCATATTCAAGAACAGTTCGTATACGGGAATAGATATATCCGAAGAAAGCGTTGATGTTGCAAAGAAACAATACAGTTCTTTGGGCGACGTTTCCTTTGAAGTTTACGACGGAGAGCACATTCCGTTTGAAGACAACTCGTTTGATCTGGTTTTTATTGCTTGTGTCATGCACCACATCAAATCCGATAACCATAAGCAGATAGTCAGCGAATGCAGGCGTGTTTTAAAGGATCAGGGAAGCCTCGTTATTTTCGAGCACAATCCCAATAATCCGGTAACAATGAAAGCGGTAAACACCTGTCCCTTTGATAAAGATGCGGTACTGATGAAATCCAAATATCTTAAGAGGCTTATGACTGATTGCGGATTAGCCGGTGCAAAAGTCAGATATACCATTTTTATTCCCCGTGTCGGAATACTCGAAAAACTGGTTCCTTTGGAAAGAGGTTTATACTGGTGTCCTATGGGCGGACAGTATTATGTAACCGCAAATAAGCAGGAGGCAACCCCGGAATGAAACCTTGCTTATACATCGTAGTGCCTTGCTATAACGAAGAAAGCGTACTTCCTTTAACGGTTGGTATTTTTATCGATAAGATAAATTCCCTGACTGCAGCCGGAACCATCAGCGAAGACAGCAGAGTTTTATTTATCAATGACGGCAGTACGGATAATACATGGGGAATCATAAGGGAGCAGTCTGAGAAGAATTCCTGCGTAATAGGCATTTCACTTGCGCGTAACTACGGTCATCAGAATGCACTTCTTGCAGGTCTGTCTGAGACAGTCGACAAATGCGACATCACCATATCCATGGACTGTGACGGACAAGACGATATCAATGCCGTTGATGAGATGATCAAGGAATACATGAATGGCAGCGAGATCGTTTACGGCGTCAGGAAAGACAGAAAAACAGATACTTTCTTTAAAAGACATTCTGCACAGTTCTACTATAAATTCCTGGCCTGGATGGGTTCAAAGGTTGTCTATAACCATGCGGACTACAGACTTATGTCTAATGCCGTTGTTAAGGAGTTGATGAACTACCACGAAGTCAATATGTACTTAAGAGGGTTGATCCCTTTGTTAGGTTACAAGACCTCGTCGGTTTACTATTCCAGAACAGAAAGAGTTGCAGGGAAGACTCATTATCCGTTAGGTAAGATGATTAATCTTGCCATGGAAGGAATAACAAGCCTCAGTATAAAACCGCTTAGAATAATCATATCTTTCGGAATGTTCGTTACGTTCTTATGTTTTATCGGTGTTATCTGGACTATCGTAGCGAGCTTTACCGGAAACACCATTGAAGGTTGGGCCAGCAGCACCTGTATCGTCTGTTTCCTCGGAGGAATACAGCTGATAAGTATCGGTGTGGTTGGAGAATATGTCGGAAAGATCTACATGGAGACAAAAAACAGGCCCAGATTCAATATCATCAGGAGAACATATTCGGATCCTGAGTAAAAAATTGTCTCAGCTTCAGGCATTTTATATTACCTATCTTTTGTATTAAAATAGGATTGGTTGTTTTTGGGTTTCAGGACAGCCCATCTTTTTTATGTAAGGGGATATATGAGAAGAGACTACTTCACATGTGTATTCTTGGGACTTATCGCGGGAGCGTTGACTTTCGTATGTTTTAAGCCGCTCTATTTCACCTGGAACCAGATAATCCCCAGAGACTTCACCACGTTCGAGCGCCTCATGAGCGTGCTCTACACATTGTTCTTCCTTTTCTTCCTACCCTTCTTTGCAGCATTCAAGAAAAAGGAATGGATCAACTGGGGTCTTGCCACATACGGCCTCCTCGCATATTTTCCTTTGTGGTTCTATCCCGCACCCGAACTCATCGTGGGCGATGGCGCAAGCATGGGCCACATCCTCGGAGCCCTCTGTTTAAGAGCAATCTATGCCGTAATGCAGGCACCTTTTGCAGCGCTTTCACCACTCATCGGCAACAATGCCGCATCTTCAGTAGTTTACTGGCTCCTGCCGGTTGCAATCGTCTGGCCCGTCGTCTTCAGGATCCTGCGCTTCTACAGAAGAGCTTATCTTTCCGAGCAGCTCAACCCCATGACTCCCGACCAGGCTGCACCCGCACCTTCTAAGGCGCCAGAGGCACCAGAGAAACCGGAAGTGCTTGGTACCGTCATCAGCGCGCCTGTTACGGCCCAGACACCTGCCGATATCACACGTAAGAACCAGCCCGTCGAAAAGTCCAACGACGTAATAGATATGCCGCCTTCAGAAAAGGAAGAAAAGCCTGTCATGAAGGAAGGCCATTCAGCAAAACGTGCAGGCGTCAGGGCACCGGTAAGACCCGTCCATGTAGGTGTCGCCGCACCCGAGCAGAAAAAGGTCGAGGCTTTGAAACCGGGTCCCAAGAAAGAGAATAAGACTGAAGAAGTTATTCCAATGGGCGCTCCGAAGCCCAAGGCAGACGAGGCCATACCGATGGGTGCACCCAAACCGAAGGCAGATGAAGCGATTCCTTTGGGAGCTCCCGCTCCGAAATCCGATGAGGCAATTCCTTTGGGAGCGCCTTCAACAGAAACAGGGGATAAAGAGGAGTAATTCCGTTTTCTTACAGGGATAAGCTCCGGTGGTTGAAAACATACCGTTCACCTTGTAAAATATATCGGTTGAATAATAGGACGGAGATTCAGATCAATGGCAAAAAACAAAAGATACTGGAAAACCATGCTGGCTGGCAGCGATGACAAGAAGCATGCCGCTACGACAGGTGAAGACCCTCTCGAAGAAGGTCTGAAGGATCTTACATGGTTTGAGAGCTCCAAGCGCGCAGTCCAGAGAGGTCTCCACAAGACATACGAGACATTCGGCGAAGAAGTCGGCAACTCACTTACAGCCGGCGTTCCCGCACTTTACCTCCTTGGACTTCTTCCTTTCGCAGCAATTAATACTTATATCAGCACTTCTTCTGAAGCAGGCGTGATACAGGCTCACGTAATTATGTCGGTCATCGGCATCTCTGCTTTCATCATTACTCTGATCCTCGCTCTGCTCATGTCCACGGTCTACCACCTCATGAAGCACGGCACACCTCACAAGAGGATCATGAACAAGGTAAACAGAAGCGTAGCTTACTTCGCGATCCTCGGTGCTTACACACCTATCTGCATAAATGTTTTAGGTCCCATTTCCGGTTCAGTACTCTGGGCTCTTGAAGCTCTCATGGCGATCGCCGGCGTACTCGTTACCGCACTTGCTTATCACACAAAGGTCGGCAAGGGATTCACATACTTCATCTATGCGGTAATGGGATGGTCAATCATCTTCAGGATCATCGAGTTCTACAACAACGTATCACACCTTTGCTTCTGGCTCCTTATCTCTGGCGCGATCGTCTATACAGTAGGTATCTTCTTCGCTCCTTCAAAGAGAAGATTCAAGTTCTCCCACATGGTATGGCACTTCTTCATCCTTGCAGGACTTGTCCTCCACGTTTTGGGATTTATATATTTCTTCGGTTAATTAATTTATTTCTCTATATTCAAAAAGGATGCCTTAAAACGGCATCCTTTTTATTTTCGAGGCGAAATATCAATTCACCCCGTTTATATTACAATTCACCACAAAAAAAGTTGATATTGAAATTTTATGGTTAATATATGATTGCGCTAAACAACTTTATGAGGAGGGTTGAAAGATGGACGAGACAACAAACAGCATGAAGTCTGATGATTCTGTGATTTCAGGAAATGAAGTTACTGATCAGACAGAAGCGATCGGGACGCAGGTTGAAGAGACTGCGGAAGCTTCCGTGACTGTTGCTGAGGCAGCTGTATCTTCTGAGGCAGCACCTGAAGTGGTGCAGGAGCTCAGCCGTAAAGAGAAGAAGCAGCTTAAAAAGGCTCAGAAGAAAGAGAAGAAGATCCAGAAGAAGCTTGCTAAGAAGGAACGCAAGAAGCGCTGGAAAGAGACCAAAAAGGAAGACAGAAGAAAGCTCAAGGAGCATTACAAGGATGCACCGTGGTTTATCCGTATCCCGCGCCTTGCTCTGCGTCCGGCAGTTAAGGTTTTGTTCTGGGGTCTGGTAGCAACATTGGTTATTTCCCTTATAGTCCAAGGCATTCGGGTAGCAGAGTATGCTGACCTCGGTCTTGCATTCCTTCATCAGAATGATGAAGTTACCAAGGAACAGCTCTATGAGTACTGTCCTTTAGATGAAGAGGGTATAAAGCGCATTGACGAATATCCGGATATTGATCCCAATGAGACATGGACTATCTGTGTATACATGGTAGGAGCAGATCTTGAAGACTACGATGAAAATGACTTGTCTGATACTACAACTATTCAGATCAGCGAAGAAGCAGCAAAACTTCGCAGGGAAGATTCTTCCGGCGCCATTGATCGTCTGCGTACGTATTCTGATGAATTAGACGGTAATAATCTTCCTCTGCCTGAATACCTGTATTATCCCGAGAAGCCGGTTGCAAGCACTGAATATGTAATAGAAGAGACAATCGTTGCACCCGTTGGAAGCGGCGCTGCATCTGCTGATATTCTTGAAATGCAGATGGCTGACTTGTCAGATAACATTACAATCGTTCTTCAGACAGGCGGTGCTACAAGATGGGATAACACATTTATTAATCCCAATAAGACACAGAGATTTGTCATCGACAAAGAACATCCCTTTGAGGAAGTAGCAAACCTTCCTCTCCAGCGTGCAAATGATCCGGATACACTGTCAGACTTTTTGAACTTCTGCAAAGAGGACTACCCGGCTGATCATACGATGCTTATCCTCTGGGATCATGGTGGCGGACCTTTCGGTTACGGTGTTGATACCATTTTCGGCAACACGATCATGAGCATGAAGGAAGTCAGACAGGCACTTTCAAATGTTTATACAGCCGATCCTGAGCATCCTGCATTTGATATCATCGGATTTGACGCATGTCTTATGTCATGTCTTGAGGTTACACATAATCTGTACGGATTCGCATCTTTCTATGCACTGAGCGAAGAAACAGAACCCGGAGAAGGATGGGATTACACATCGTTCTTAAATGAGATGAGTGCGAATCCGTCAATGAGTCCGGCGGCTGTTGCCCGTACGATTGCCGATACTTATATGGATTATTACGCGCAGTCAGATGTAAATATGTCGAAGTATGTCGACATGACCAATGACGTTACTTTCGCGGTAGTTGATCCTGAAAAGGCAGAAGAACTGTATGACGCATATTCTGAACTCGCAAAACATCAGCTGAAAGATGCCGTAGAAGATATCAGCGTATTGGCTGAGATCGGACGCTGCAGCAACAATGTACCTCACGTGGCATCAGGTGCTTATGATATCTACAACCTGATAGATCTCGGCTGTTATGTTGACCTCATGATAGATTACTATCCTGAAGAATGTTCAAACATTAAGAATCTTATAAATGAAGCGATCATTTATCACCGTGAGTGCGGCAGTCTTGCAACTACGCAGGGCATAGCTGTCTATCTCCCCGGATGTATTTCATCTTATATGGGTCTGCACTATTTCCTGGACTACATATATAACATTTGTGAAGATCCTTATGTAAAGGCACTGTATTACTACAAGATTTCCGGATGTCTCAATGATGAGATGAAGGAAACAGTTAAGACTCTGACGGATGCAAAGCCTCAGGTTCTTGATCTCGGCCAGTTCTCAACATTCGAGAAAACAACGCCTGTTATCGATGGCAACACTTTCTATATTCCGGTTTCTGATTCTCTGATGAATATGACTCAGGAATACACATTCCAGATTGCCATCTACGATGACCACTCCGGTGAATTCACATATTACGGTGAGGATGAATATGTATATCTGGATGGCGAAGGAAATCTCTGCAGTGATTTTGACGGACAGTGGGTATTTCTTGACGGACAGCCTTTGGCTCTCGAGATAACATCGAAAACCATTTCAAATGTTGAGTACCGTTCCCACGTTCTCTATAACGGTAAGGACGCATATCTCGTATTCTCTTTCGACCGTGATACAGAGAAATTCGAGATTAAGGGTATCCGTTTGTTCCCGGAATATTCTCAGGATCAGTTCAACTTCTCGCTCAATGAGAGAAACACTATCCAGTTGAAGCCTAAGGACACGATCGTACCGATCTATCCGGCATCGGATGTATATGGCCGGCAGTACGAGACTGAAGGTAAGAAGATTACACTTACTACTTCTTCAGGCATCGAGATGAAGCCTCTTGATAACGGCTACTATCTTGCTATGGCTGGCATCTACGACCAGCGTGGTGATACCTACTCATCCATGGTCATCGGATACGAGATCTCCGGCGGCGAGATCAAGTTGTGCGAACTCAATCCTGATTTCGTAGGAACAGATTATTAAGTCGTTTATTAACTGAATAATCTTTTGAAGAGGATGCCTGATCCGGGCATCCTCTTTTTTATTCTGCAACCCCTCTGATTCCACCTATAGTTGCGTTTGAGCCGTTTTCGATATGCAAAATTGTGGAAAAATATTAAACCCGCATAAAAGGGGATATTCCAAATTATTCAAATATACAAATCGGATTTTGCGGAATACGATTTTTCTTGACCGGGGGTACCCATATTGTAAAATATCTTTATAAACATATGGCGTCCCCGTACCGCGGTCAACACGGTGTGGGGTTTTTTAAGAAATAGGAGGATTAGGAAAATGCCAGAATTTTTAACAGGACCTATCATTGCAGCAATTATTATTGCCATCGTGGTAATCATCATCATAATCTGCAGCTATGTAAAGGCACCGCCGGATAAAGCATATATCATCTCAGGTCTTCGCAAGAATCCTAAGATCCTGATCGGTAGAGCAGGACTCAAGATGCCCTTCTTCGAGAGAAAGGACGAGCTCCTCGTAAAGCAGATCTCGATCGATATCAAGACAGACGGTTACGTACCTACAGCAGACTTCATCGGTGTTAACATCGACGCAGTTGCAAAGGTAAGAGTAATGAGTGAAGGTGAAGGCGTTAAGATCGCCATGAAGAACTTCCTCAACATGAAAGAGCAGCAGATCAGCGATTCCCTCGTTGACTCCCTCCAGGGTAACATGAGAGAGATCATCGGTACGATCACACTGAAGGACCTCTGCAACGACAGAAAGAAGTTCGGTGACGAGGTTCAGCAGAAAGCTCAGGAAGACATGAAGCGTCTCGGTATCGAGATCATCTCCTGCAACGTACAGCACGTAACAGATGAGAAAGACCTCATCAATGCGTTGGGTCAGGACAACATGGCTAAGATCCAGAAGGATGCTTCCATCGCAAAGGCTCAGGCTGACAGAGACGTAGCAATCGCTCAGGCTCAGGCTCAGAAGGAAGCAAACGACGCTAAGGTCGCAGCTGATACAGAGATCGCAGTAAAGCAGAATGAACTCTCCATCAAGAGAGCAGAACTCAAGACGATTGAGGACACAAAGCAGGCTGAAGCTGACGCAGCTTACGAGATTCAGAAAGAGAATCAGCGTAAGACAATCGAGGTCACAAAGACCAATGCCGACATCGCTCGTCAGGAGAAGGAAGTCGACCTCAAGAGAAAGGAAGCTGAAGTTAAAGAGCAGGCTCTCGATGCTGAAGTCAAGAAGAAGGCAGAAGCTGAGAAGTTTGCTAAGCAGCAGGCTGCAGACGCTGCTCTCTATGAGAGACAGAGAAACGCAGAAGCTGAGAAGTTCGAACTCGAGAAGGCAGCAGAAGCTCGTAAGGTTCAGGCTGAGGCAGACCTCTTTGCTAAGCAGCAGGAAGCTGAAGGTATCCGCAAGGTCGGTGAAGCTGAAGCTGCAGCAATCGCTGCAAAGGGTTTAGCAGAAGCTGAAGCTCTCGAGAAGAAGGCTGAAGCTATGAAGAAGTACGGCCAGGCAGCTATGATGGAAATGATCGTTAAGGCACTTCCTGAAATGGCAGCAGAGATCGCAAAGCCTCTGTCTACGATTGACAAGGTAACAATTATCGATTCAGGCAATGGCGGCGACACAGGCGTAGGCTCAATGGGCTCTTATGTTCCTTCGGTCCTTGCACAGACAATTGAGTCCGTAAAGGAAACAACCGGCATCGACATCAGAGAGATCATGAAGGCTAACACCTACGATGCAAAGGTCAACAAGAACATCACAGTATCAGGCCTTGATGGACTTCAGACACTGAATGTATCCACAGGCGATGCAATTGAGACAGTAAGCGGCGCTCCTGCCACAACAGCTCCGGCTGCTCCGGTCGCTCCGGGAGCACCTGTAGCACCTCAGGCACCCACCGCGCCGACGACAGAGGCTTAATTACAAGCTGTGATTAGTTGCTACAACTGATTAAAAACTGCCCCTTCGGAAGATTTTCCGGAGGGGCTTTTATTATTCTCTTATTGTCATGAAGATTGCGGTGTAGGGGTCTTCCCAGACAAGTTCTACGTCAGGGTTAGTTAACATATATTGATACAGCGGTCCGTCCGTAGGGATATAGTAGCCGTCAAAATCATAATACTCGATGACTTCATGCCAGTTGTTTTCCATTCTGTGAATGGCTATATAGTCATCGAAAACATCTCTTTCAAGATCCGGATCAAATTGTCTGGTGTATTCGTTTACCCTGGAATCAATAAAAACGGGAACATCCCTGAATATCATGTATGCGCCAAAAGAGTAGTCATTAAAAAGTCTTAAGCTCTGTTTGTCGTAGTTTTCTTCGATGTAGTCTAAAGCGCCTTCCGAGCTCCACATGGGACTTAAATAGGTAAAGTAAGAAAACCTGTTTTTCGAGATACCCCAGACTGTGAGAAGGACTGCCGCAAGAAGAGGGACAACGGTATATATGATGGTTCCCTTTATCTTTTTAAATTGAACCAAACTAAGCGCATCGAAAACAACATAAAAGAATGCAAAACTTCCTACGAATACCAGAAGTGCCAGGTGGCGGTATGCTGTTAAAGACATCATGAATAAGCCGCCAAACAGGAACAAAAGATCCAGGCGGCATTTGGTTTTGAAGAAAGCCAATAAAACTACCATCAGAATAACTCCGATGAAAACGTATTTGGCATCGTTCCAGGTTAAAGGTTCAAATTCCCTGATGTATTTGACCGGGTTGCCGCTGTTTATCCTGAATACAGAGGTATAGCAGATTCTTGATGGGGTAAGAAGGCCGGTAGCATAAGAGATCAGGAGGATGATCCACAGTTTTTTTGAATTACGGCATTCGGTATCGCTTGAAAGGATTAATTTATTTGAAGACAATACATTCCCGAAACTGATTCCTTTGGATGAAAGATGATTTACCAACCTGGTTATATAGATTGATGCAAAGAACGGAATAAACAGTATAAATGAGAAATACCAGGCAGTTGCATGTACCAGAGAACAAAGATATATAAGAACGATAATTCCTACTCCATATCTTTTTAATCCTGTTTTGAGGAAGCGGAGTATAAACCACATTTCCCATAACCATATAAGAAACGAAAGAAGATGTGATCTGGCTACTGCAAATACCGGATAAATATTTAATACTAAAAAGGAAACAAATATACCGACCAGGGGATACAGCCTGTTATCTGATTCGCCTGCTGCCATGTCATGGATCTTTTCAATCACATAATAAAGGCTCAATGCCAGTAAATAACCCATTACCAGCACGAAAACATAAACGCCCGTCAGACCGAAGGTTCTATAGAGGAGAGCAAGGGCAACGTTTAATAAAAAGTGCGGATAATTGATCTCAATGTCAGCAGACCATGCCCAATGGTCCTGGAAGTCAAAGCCGTTATTTAGGAATTGTTCTCCGATCTTGATGATATAGAAAGTATCGTTTTCGAATCTTGTGCGTACAGTACAGATAACAAGTAATATCAGCAGAACACCAAAGATGATCCTCCAGGTGTTTCTTTTGGAAAAAAGTCCTGTATTTCCGACTTCAGTCTTGTTGTTCATGATGATCCCGAATAGTAAAAGATATATGACATTATAGCCAATGAATTAGCGTGTCTCAAGTAATAAGGCCCAATCAAAATTACCCGTCAATGGTGCGATTATTAATTGTGTCCGGTTTAGCACGGAGAGTTTCCTCTCTAATAGAGATCACTCTGTTTCTGAAGATGATTTAACTGCAGGACTGTTTGCTGACTTCTTTTTCTTTGCTATTACCATAACCGCACCAACCGCACCAGCGAACACCACGGTCTCAATAGCCAGCGCAATAATGGTTCCGGCGAGGCCGGACTCGTTGCCCGTCATGATTCGGACGATATCCTGACGGCGGGACTTATCAGCATAGGTGAGGAAAAACGTGGAGGTGTCGAGGTCGATCATTTCGACCAGTACGATGTCATCGGTGGTCTGGACACGGTAGTAGACCGAGTCGGGATGGGAAGGAATACTCTTATATTCTTTCAGCATCTTGTCCTTTTTCTCGCTGTCAACACTTCCGTTTACAAATGTGCTTACTATCTTGCCGGCGTCGTTTTTAATGTCTTTGCATTTCTGCCAGAATTCATACTGCTGCTTAGGATCGCCGTTTCCGTAATAGAGAGAGGTATATGGACCGTAGATGTTGTTGCCGAGATTCTGGCTGCTCATGTAAATGATGTCAGGCGAGTCGTGGAGATAAGCATATTTGCCGAGTTCGATGGCAAGTTCGTCGGCGCGGGTGATCTCGTAACCGGGAGTTGTCAGGATGCGGTTGAAAAGATAGATCATACCGGGGAAATTATAGTAAGACTTAGCGGGGAGTGAGACGATATCGCCGCCCACGGGTCTGTATTCGACATGCTCATATATAAGGTCGCTGCCGTTAACGCCTTCCTGTTCACGTAATCTGTCGAAATCTATATCCGTGCACAAAAGGTACTCGAACTTGGTGAGCTCGTGTTTTACGCCGTCGTTACGAGATAGTACTTATCGCCTTCGCTGAACACTTCGATCGTCTTGTCTGTACGTCCTGATAAACCGCCGCTCATACGGATCGACATGTATTCGATATTAGCCTTGCGGTTTCTGATAGCGGCATCCGATATCCGGTTCCCGCCAAAAAGCGGCAGCAGGCTTGCACTCACTGCGCAAAGATAGATCACCGTAATGATAAGAATTGTAAAACCTTTTTTCCCCATGTATAAAGTTTATTTCATAACGGCACGGATTTCTACCAACAATTCAGTTCTCATCATCCCGGAAACTAAAAGAGGCTGCCTCACATGAGACAGCCTCAAAAGAGGCTGCCTCACATGAGACAGCCTCTATAGGTTATTTAATTACAACTCTTATTAACCGAAGAGTGTGAGCAGGATACCTGCAGCAACTGCTGAACCGATAACGCCTGCAACGTTCGGACCCATGGCGTGCATGAGCAGGAAGTTGGAAGGATTCTCCTTCTGACCGACCTTGGAAGCAACACGTGCTGCCATAGGAACGGCAGAAACGCCTGCTGCGCCGATGAGAGGATTGATCTTTCCCTTTGAAAGGAAGTACATGATGTCGCCGATGATGAGGCCGCCGACTGTAGCGAAGATGAATGCTGCAAGACCGATACCGATGATCATGATCGTCTCAAGCTTAAGGAATCTTGCGCCGACTGCAGTAGCACCAACGGATGTACCGAGCATGATCGTTACGATGTTGCACATAGCATTCTGAGCTGTGTCGGAAAGACGGTCTGTAACACCTGATTCTCTGAAGAGGTTACCGAGCATGAGGCAGCCAAGGAGAGGTGCAACTGAAGGAAGGATGAGAACGCAGACAACTGTAACGATGATAGGGAAGCAGATCTTCTCTGTCTTGGATACGGGTCTTGTCTGCTCCATCTTTACCTGACGCATCTTCTTTGTTGTGAGCAGCTTCATTACAGGCGGCTGGATCATAGGGATCAAAGCCATGTAAGAGTAAGCTGCGATAGCGATTGCGCCCAAAAGCTCAGGAGCGAGCTTGGATGTGAGATAGATAGCTGTCGGGCCGTCAGCACCGCCGATGATTCCGATGGAAGCAGCACCCTGAGGATCGAATCCGAGGAGGCAAGCTACTACGAAAGCAAAAGAGATACCGAACTGTGCGCCTGCGCCCATGAAGAAGGACGAAGGTCTTGAGATCAAGGGTCCGAAGTCTGTCATAGCGCCTACTGCCATGAAGATGAGGCAGGGGAAGATATCCATCTTAACGCCGATGTACAGGAAGTCGAAAAGACCCGGATCGATGTGGTTGCCGGCAGCATCGTGATACTGTCCGCCTAATGCAGCCCAGTTGATATCACCCTCAAACCATTCGGGGTGGAAGATTCCGCCGCCGGGCCAGGGGAGATTGGTAAGGAGCATACCGAATGCAATAGGGAGAAGGAGCAGAGGTTCGAACTGCTTCTTGATCGCCATGTACAAAAGAGCGAATGCGATAAGGATCATGATTCCGCTCTTCCATCCATCAGGATCAAGGAAGAACTGGGCAAAACCTGATGTCTCCCATAAGTTTTTTAATACTTCTAACATTACCCTGATACCCCCTGATTAAGAAATAGATACCAAGGGAGTGCCGGTGTCTACTGACTGACCCTTTGTTACGAGGACCTGAGCGATCGAACCTGCGCAAGGAGCATAGATCTCGTTTTCCATCTTCATAGCTTCGAGGATGCATACGAGATCACCTTCCTTAACTGCCTGACCGACAGAAACCTTAACGTCAAGGATCGTACCGGGCATAGGTGAGTTAACAGGTGTTGTGCCTGCGGCAGCAGCGGCAGCGGGTGCAGGAGCAGCTGCGGGAGCGGGAGCTGCAGCGGGTGCAGCAGCAGGTGCGGGTGCGGCAGCAGGAGCAGCTACTACAGCTGTTGTTTTAACGAGATTGGCAACGCCCTTCTCAACCTCTACCTCATAGACTTTATCGTTGATAGTTACGTTATAAATCATGGACTTTCTCCTTTACTTCTTTTCGACAAGCTTGATGGACTTGAATACGAGCTCATTGAGCGGGATTCCGGTGTCATCAGCAACGATTGCCATGATCATGGCAGCTGTCTTCTCGTCGCAGTTCTTGAGCTTCAATGCTCCGGAAGAGAACTCTTCGCCGGAAACAGGAGCAGCGGCAGCGGGTGCTGCAGGAGCAGCTGCGGGAGTGGGCTCAGCTTTCTTTTCTTTCTTACTGCCGATACTTGTGATTGCCTGGATGATCTTACCTGAAATCGAGATCAGGATGTACATCAGCAGGAGAACGCCGAATACTACGAGAATAACGATTCCGGCATTCATGAACATCTCAGCAGTAGTGAGGTGCTGTCCACGCTCAACAGTCAACTGAATAACAGGATTCATAATTAATCCTCCTTCTTCTCGATGGTGTAGTTAACTGTGTTGGATTCCTTCTCTTCGCGTGCAGCAAAGAACTTTTCTGCTACCTGAGGGAAAGCAATGTAGGAGAGGACGTCCTCGTCGGATCTTGCCTTGTCGCCAAGCTCTTTCTTTGTCTTCTCGAAAACGGGCTCAAGTGAATCAGCATATCTGCCCTGAACGAGTTCTTCAGGCTTCCAGCATCTGTCGATGAGTTCCTGGTTAACTTCGCCCGGTGCTCTGCCGTACTCGCCTCTGAGGTAAGCCTTGATCTCCTTGGAGATGTTCTTATATCTCTCGCCTAAGAGAACGTTCTGGACTGCCTGGTTACCGACCATCTGTGAGAGAGGTGTAACGAGCGGGGGATAACCCATGTCCTTACGTACTGCAGGAATCTCAGCAAGAGCTTCGTCGAACTTGTCGAGAGCGTGCATATCCTTGAGGTTAGCGATCATGTTGGAGAGCATTCCGCCCGGAACCTGATACTTGAGGATGTCAGCCTTGATGCCCATGACTGTAGGATTGAGTGTTCCGTTGTCGAGGAACTTCTTTCTTACGGGTACGAAGAAATCAGCGATCTCCTTGAGCTTGTCCATATCGAGACCTGAATCGTAACCGAACTGGCCCATTGCGTAAGCCATTGTCTCTGTTGCAGGCTGTGATGTGCCGCCTGCCATTGTGGAGATAGCGCAGTCAATACCGTCAACGCCGGCTTCGATAGCCTTCATGAGTGTCATGGGGCCCATGCCTGTTGTGTGGTGTGTGTGGAAGAAGAGAGGTACGGAGATCTTTGCGGCCTTGATAGCCTTTACGAGATCGTAAGCTTCCTTAGGAGAGCAGATACCTGCCATGTCCTTGATAGCGATGGAGTCAACGCCCATGCTCTCAAGCTCTTTGCACATTTCAACGTACTTCTCGATTGTATGAACAGGTGAAGTAGTGTAGCAGATGCAGCCCTGTGCATGCTTACCGCACTTCTTTACCTCGTCAATGCAGACTTCAATGTTTCTGAAATCATTGAGGGCGTCGAAGATACGGAAGATATCCATACCGTTCTCTGCAGCCTTGCGGCAGAAGAGTCTGACGACGTCATCGGGATAGTGCTTGTATCCGAGGATGTTCTGACCGCGGATGAGCATCTGGAGAGGAGTCTTTTTGCAGACTGCCTTGATCTTTCTGAGTCTTTCCCACGGATCTTCGTCCAAGTATCTGAGACATGAATCGAATGTAGCGCCGCCCCAGCACTCGAGTGAGTAGTAGCCGGCATTGTCCAAAGTCTCAAGGATGCCCTCGAAATCCGAGAAAGGCATACGTGTTGCGATGAGAGACTGCTGAGAGTCACGCAGCACGGTTTCTGTGATTTTTACTTTCATTGAAGTCACACTCCTTGTAATTAAAAAATAACCTTAGTAAGTATAAAGGGTTTGCCCGAATAAGTGAATATTAAATTTTGGGTTTGCAAGTCAAATTTTTATGCTTTTTCAGTATAATTATGAGACCTCGCGAAAAGAGGTTCTTCCGGCTTCAGAGAAAGCCTTTTAAATTGGCGGTTTACATTCCAAAAACACGGGTGTATACTTAATTGCTCGCAAAGGGGACTTTGTGCCCTTATTTGCGCGAAAAATTAAGAAAGGAGATGTATTGATGCCAACGTTCAATCAATTGGTTAAGTCCGGCAGACAGTCCAAGACATACAAGTCTGCCAGCCCGGCTCTGCAGTTCTCTATGAACACGATCAGAAACAAGCAGACCGATTTAGACTCACCTCAAAAGCGTGGTGTTTGCACAGTTGTTAAGACGACAACACCTAAGAAGCCTAACTCAGCGCTTCGTAAGGTTGCCCGTGTAAGACTTACAAACGGCTACGAGGTTACAGCCTACATTCCGGGAATCGGACACAACCTTCAGGAGCACTCTGTTGTTCTCATCAGAGGCGGACGTGTTAAGGACCTCCCTGGTGTTCGTTACCACATCGTAAGAGGTACCCTTGATACAGCAGGTGTCGCAGATCGCCAGCAGGGCAGATCTAAGTACGGCGCTAAGAAGCCGAAGGCTGCTAAGGTTAAGAAGTAATCCCGCGTGAGATTTTTCGCGCTGGGGTTGGACATAAGTGATCAGTACATTGTTCATATATGGACATTGCCTGACTGAAACACTTAACACGGTCCACAAGAACAAACTGAAACGTGAGTACCTATGGTTTCAAGTTTTAGAAAGTAAAATTTTGATAATCATGTTAGGAGGGAAGCAAAGTGCCAAGAAAAGGCAATACACCCAAGAGAACGGTTCTTCCTGATCCTGTCTACAATGACGTTGTAGTAAGTAAGCTTATCAACAACATCATGCTGGACGGCAAGAAGGGCGTAGCTCAAAAAATTACATACGGCGCCTTCGACATCATCAAAGAGCGCACAAATGAAGAGCCCCTCGAAGTATTCAGAAAGGCTCTTGCAAACGTAATGCCCACCCTCGAGTGTAAGGCTCGCCGTGTAGGCGGTGCTAACTATCAGATCCCTATGGATGTTAAGCCCGAGAGAAGACAGACACTCGGACTTCGTTGGATAGTTCAGTACTCGAGAAACAGATCTGAGCGCACCATGAAGGAGCGTCTTGCTGCTGAACTTATGGATGCAGCAAACGAGACTGGCGGAGCATTCAAGAGAAAAGAAGAAATGCACAGAATGGCTGAAGCTAACAAGGCTTTCGCACATTTCAATCGTTAATCACCGGTTAAGAAAGGACATTAATACTAATGGCTACAACAAGAGCATATCCGCTTGAGAAGACCAGAAACATCGGTATTATGGCTCACATCGACGCCGGTAAGACAACAACAACCGAGAGAATTCTTTATTACTCAGGTGTTAACCGTAAGATGGGTGAGGTTCACGAAGGTGCTGCTACCATGGACTGGATGGTTCAGGAGCAGGAGAGAGGTATCACAATTACCTCCGCAGCTACAACAGCTCCCTGGAAGGGCCACAGAATCAACATCATCGACACTCCCGGACACGTTGACTTCACAGTAGAAGTTGAGCGTTCACTCCGTGTACTCGACGGTGCCGTTACGGTTATGTCTGCAAGAGGCGGCGTTGAGCCGCAGACGGAAACAGTTTGGAGACAGGCTGAGCACTACGGTGTTCCGAGAATGGTTTTCGTCAACAAGATGGACATCATCGGTGCAAACTTCGAACATGTTTGCGAGATGATCCGTGACAGACTTAAGAATGTCCCTGTTGCCATCCAGTACCCTATCGGTAAGGAAGACAACTTCCAGGGCATTATCGACCTTATTACTCTCCGTGCTGAGGTTTACACTTCAGAAGACGGTATGCAGTATGAGGACCGCGAGGTTCCTGCTGATATGGTCGATCTCATTAAGGCTAAGAGAGAAGAGATGGTCGAGCTTATCTGCGAGACCGACGACGAGCTCACAGAGAAGTACCTCGAAGGTGAGGAGATCTCCAATGAAGAGCTCAAGGCTGCTCTCCGTAAGGCTTGCTGCTCATGCAAGCTCATCCCCGTTTGCTGCGGTACTTCTTTGAGAAACAAGGGCGTACAGATGTTGCTCGACGCTATCGTTGACTACATGCCCTCACCTCTCGACGTTCCCGCAATCAAGGGTGTTAACCCTGAGACAGACGAGGAAGAAGAGAGACCTTCTTCTGATGAAGCGCCTTTCTCAGCTCTCGCATTCAAGATCGCTACTGACCCGTTCGTCGGTAAGCTCTGCTTCTTCAGAGTTTATTCCGGTGTTATGGAAGCAGGATCTTATGTTCTTAACTCATCTAAGAACAAGAAGGAGCGTATCGGACGTATCGTTCAGATGCACGCTAACGAGCGTAAGGAGATCACAGAAGTATTCTCCGGCGACATCGCAGCTGCTATCGGTCTGAAGGATACAACTACAGGTAATACACTCTGCGACGAGGATCATCCTATCATCCTCGAGTCCATGGAGTTCCCTGAGCCGGTTATCGAGGTTGCTATCGAACCTAAGAGCCGTGCTTCACAGGAGAAGATGCTTATCGCTCTCCAGAAGCTCGCAGAAGAAGACCCGACGTTCCGTACATACACCAACCAGGAAACAGGTCAGACAATCATCGCAGGTATGGGTGAGCTTCACCTCGATATCATCGTTGACCGTCTTTTCCGTGAGTTCAAGGTTGAGGCTAACGTAGGTGCGCCTCAGGTTTCTTATAAGGAAACAATCAGAAGAACTGTTGAAGCTCAGGGTAAGTTCGTTCGTCAGTCCGGTGGTCACGGTCAGTACGGTGACTGCTGGCTCAGACTTGAGCCCCAGGAGCCCGGTAAGGGTTACGAGTTCGTTGACGCTACAGTCGGCGGCTGCATCCCGAAGCAGTTCATCGCTCCTATCGACGCAGGTGTTCAGGAAGCTATGCAGGCAGGTATCTTGGGCGGCTATCCTGTAGTTGACGTTAAGGTTACCGTTTATGACGGTTCTTACCACGATGTCGACTCTTCAGAAATGGCCTTCAAGATCGCAGGATCCATGGGATTCAAGGCCGGCATGCAGAAGGGCGATCCTTGTCTCCTCGAGCCTATCATGAAGGTAGACGTCGAGGTTCCTGATGAGTACTTGGGCGACGTTATCGGCGGACTCAATGCACGCCGTGGCGCTATCAAGGAGATCGAGCCTATGAACGGTTCACAGCAGGTACATGCTGAGGTTCCGCTCGCAAACATGTTCGGTTACGCAACAGACCTCCGTTCCTCAACACAGGGACGTGGTACGTTCGTAATGCAGATAAGCCACTTCGCGGAAACGCCGAAGAGCATCATGGAGTCCATCTTAAAGAAATAAGACTCCAAACCGCCTGATTCAAAGGCGCGGAAACACACATATTTCAGGTTTCTTACTTGAAAGAAATTAAGAAACTTTGTAAAATGGTGTTTACCGCTGTGTTGAATCAAGGCGAGTAAATAATTAAGTTAAATAATAATTTCTTAGGAGGAAATTAAAATGGCAAGAGAAAAGTTTGTACGTAGCAAGCCGCACGTAAACATCGGTACCATTGGTCACGTTGACCACGGTAAGACAACTCTTACAGCTGCTATCACAAAGGTACTCGCTATGAAGGGTGGAGCTGAGTTCAAGGATTACGGCAACATCGACTCCGCACCGGAGGAGAGAGCTCGTGGTATCACGATCAACACAGCACACGTTGAGTATGAGACAGAGACACGTCACTATGCACACGTTGACTGCCCTGGCCACGCTGACTACATCAAGAACATGATCACTGGTGCTGCTCAGATGGACGGTGCTATCCTCGTAGTTTCTGCTGCCGACGGCCCGATGCCCCAGACACGTGAGCACATCCTTCTCGCTCGTCAGGTAGGCGTTCCTTATATCGTAGTATTCATGAACAAGTGCGATCAGGTTGACGACGAAGAGCTCCTCGAGCTCGTAGACATGGACATCCGTGATCTCCTCAACCAGTATGATTTCCCTGGTGATGATACACCTATCATCCGTGGTTCTGCTCTTGCAGCTCTCGAGTCTACATCTACAGATCCTAACGATCCGGTTTATGCTCCTATCGTTGAGCTCATGAAGGCTGTTGACGAGTACATCGCAACACCTGAGCGTCCTGTAGACAAGCCTTTCCTTATGCCTGTTGAGGACGTATTCACAATCTCCGGACGTGGTACAGTTGCTACCGGCCGTCTTGAGAGAGGTGTTG
Organism: Oscillospiraceae bacterium; assembly: GCA_902787975.1. GTDB lineage: Bacteria > Bacillota > Clostridia > Saccharofermentanales > Saccharofermentanaceae > Saccharofermentans. The sequence goes on along the minus strand of CADAIP010000010.1, from coordinate 32,774 downwards.
TTAAGGTTGGTGATCCTGCAGAGATCGTTGGTCTCCAGGACGAGCCTAAGTCAACAACAATCACAGGTGTCGAGATGTTCCGTAAGCAGATGGATCAGGCTGAGGCTGGTGACAACATCGGCTGCCTCCTCCGTGGTATCGACCGTAAGGAAGTTGAAAGAGGTCAGGTTATCGCTAAGCCCGGCACAACAACTCCTCACACAAAGTTCACAGGCCAAGTTTACGTTCTTACAAAGGAAGAGGGTGGCCGTCATAAGCCCTTCGTAACTGGTTATCGTCCTCAGTTCTACTTCAGAACAACAGACGTTACAGGCCCACGTAACAATCGAAGCAGACCTCATCACTCCTATCGCTATGGAGCAGGGTCTTAAGTTCGCTATCCGTGAGGGTGGTCACACAGTAGGCGCTGGTACAGTTTCTACAATCATCGAGTAATTCGATAAGAACTGAACTAACAACTGTTAATTCAACGGGGTGTCTCATATTTGGGACACCCTGTTTCTTTGTGTTTGCAATTAGTCAGGTGCGTACATTCGAAAACCGGATGAATATGGAATTATATGTGCTTCAAAAATTAACGAAAACGTGTTGGTTTGCTCATGTAACATGTTTGAAATGCCGTAACCTAACTTTTGCCACACTTTTGATGCAGATATGATATTTTGCGATTCTACAATCATACTGACTTAAGAACAAAACCAAACCAAAAGGGGATAAAGGAGACATAAAAATGAAAAGCACAGCTACGAAGTTAACATCTGTCGTACTGGCCGCATCCATGGCATTGTCTTTTGCTGCATGCAGCAAAAGTGGCAAGTCAGGAGGCAGCGGTGATGACAGAGAAGCAAGTCACAGCGGCGAAAAGATTTCTGCCAGCACACCGTGGTTTAATTCAAAGATCACGACATTTAAGCCCGACATTGATGACAGCAAACCGCTTGAGTACTGCTATTCCAATCTTTCAGGCGTTGATGATGATTATCTTGTAGTTCAGACAAACGGTTACTATAAGATGCCTAACGGCAACGACATTGATTGGGAAAACTTCAATTACAACGAGTATTCCATCAATCAGATCTCAGTTCTCGACAGAAAGACATATGAGACAGTTAACACTATCGATCTTACAGAAGGTCTTACCACAAACAGCTATGTCGATACCGTAACTTACAGAGACGGTAAGCTTTCCGCTTACATCACAACATACGATGATGTTACATATAATACGTCAACAAAAGTTAAAGAACTCGACCTCTTAACAGGTAAAGTCCTGGATGAATATGAGGCAGACAACAGCGGCAACGACGGATACATTGAGCGTTCATTCAACGTTGAAGATTATGTAATCGAAACAGAGGTAAACTGGGACAACAATGATAACGCTTTCTATGCCCTTTATGTAACGGCACCTGACGGCTCCAAGGAAAGAATAGAGCTCAAGGAAAACGGAATGAACTATTATGACATCCGCGTTATCCTGTCCATCGGCGAAGGCAAGGCACTCATCCCCATTTCCACCGACAAGACGGAAGTCTATTATGAGCTGGATCTTAAGACTAATAAAGCAACAAAGATCGACGGCGCAGACTACTCATGGCTTGAGCTCGATACACTTATCTCAACATTCAGCGGTAAAGACGGTTACACATACTATTCAACTCCTATCGGAATCTCCAGGATCGACATGAAGAAGAAGACTTCAGAGGCAGTAATGAACTACAGCTGGTGCACAGTTAACAGAGCAACTCTGAATTATCTTTCAATTGTTGACTGCACTGAAGACGAGATCGTTCTCTGTGGCGAAAAATATGCTTCAAGTCCTTATGATTCGAATTACCAGACTGAGTTCGTAATCGTTGATCTGACAAAAGCAGAGTCCAATCCTCATGCAGGAAAGACTATCCTTGAGATGTTCTGCTCTTACGGATATGTTGAAGAAAAGATCGGTGATGCGATCATCAAGTATAACGAGAACAGCAGCAACTATTTCATCGAGGTAACAGACCGTTACTCCCATGTTGATGATCTCGATTACAGCAACCTTAACAGCGAAGATGATTATGCTAATGCAAATCTTAACGTCAACGCGAAAATGAGTAATGAGCTTGCCATGGACATCATGAACGGCGAAGGCCCTGATATCCTCATGAACGCAAGTGAACTGGGCCAGCTCAATGACACAAACTACCTTGCAGATCTTACGCCTTATATCGGTACACTTGATCCGGATAAGTATTTTACGAACATTATCGATGCATCCCTGGTTGACGGAAAACTTTTCCATCTTCCTGTCAGCTACATGATCGAAGGCATCCAGACGGATGCTAAATATGCCGGCGCATCAGGCATTGGTTTCACACCTGCAGAATACGAGAAGTTCCTTAACGAGACTTTGAACGGTACAGACTGTGTTCCTTACGGTCAGGCACTTTATTTCACAAAGGTATTCAATGCCCAGAGTGATAAGTTCATCACTAACGGCAAGGCTGATTTCTCAGCTCCCGAGTTTGCAGAGCTTGCAGAATATGTTAAGAATAACGTTCAGGAAACCAGCAAGAGTTGGGATGAAATGTACAACGATGACATGTACTACTCATCAACAGTCGCTGTAGGCGCAGCTGCAGCTCCGGTAAAGGGCGACACGGGTAATACTTCACCTGCAATTTACGGCCCGGTCTATGGTATCAGCGGTTACTTCATGAACATGGCAAACATTCAGGGCAGCGGTACTGCCATCCTCGGCATTCCTTCAACTGACGGACGCGGACCTATGGTTTCACCTTATGTTTCAGTTGCAGTCTCTGCCCAGGCTCAGAATGTCGATGCATGCGGAGAGTTCGTAAAGCTCCTTCTTTCTGACGATGTTCAGAAGAGCCTGGCGATGAATGACAACTTCGTTCTCAGCCGTGAGGCTTTCAGAGAAGGCGGACAAAAAGCTGTTGAATATTACAACGGCGAAGGCGGAGAGTATATGTTCGGCTACGATTATGAGACAGGCCTTCCTAAAGATAACCGCCTTAAGTTCTCTGAGCAGAACATCAATGAGCTCGAAAAGATCATTGAAAGCTGCTCCTGCACGAACGCGGCTGATGCAGCGATCAACCTCATCCTCGTTGAGGAAATGCCCGCATACTTCATAGGACAGAAGAGTCTTGAGGAAGTTGCAAAGGTCGCTCAGGACAGAGCACAGAAGGTATTAGACGAAAGAGGCTGATACTTTCAAACTGACTCGAAAAGTTATGGCTGCTCAATTTACGGGCAGCCATTTTCGAGAAAAGAAGATTATAGATATATGGGGTTAAAGGAGAGAATAGGATGAAGACTTCGGTCAGGAAAGCAGTTGCGGCGTTGGTGGTGCTATCGATGGCGCTGCCGTTTGCATCATGCACAAAGAAAACACCTGCCGATGAATCGGGCAGTGAGGAGGTAAGCCGCAGCGGAGAAAAGATAGCTTCAGAGTCACCGTGGTATTCAAATGAGGTCACGGAAGTGATCCCTGCCATTAACATGAACAGGGAGATCGAGTCGTACTACTCACAATGTGCAGGCTCGGATGACAATTACATAGTCGTCATGACCAACGGATACTATAAGATCCCGGATGACTTCAACTGGGAGAATTTCAACAACAGCGATTTTGCGATATACACGGCAACAGTGCTCGACAGGGCAACAAAGCAGACAGTCAACACGATCGACCTGAATGATATTCTTAAAGGCGCGGACTATATAGATTATGTCAGATACATGGATGGCAAGATCTCCGCTTTAGGCGTGTTCTACGATCCGGTAACCGATGTTGCGTCATATTTGGAAGTAAGCGTTGATCCGGCTACGGGTTCCGTTTTGGATGCCCGTGACGTCGAGGGCCACAGCATTGAGCAGACATATAATATCGGCTCGTACAAAATAGAAACCGAACTCATGTGGGATGAGGTCAGCTATTACAATCTCATGATCAACGCTCCGGACGGAAGTCAGAAAGTTGCGAAGATCACAGATCCCGGAAAAGGCATTTACGACATAGCGATCATTCTTCCTTTAAATGAGACAACGGTGCTCGTACCTGCAAGCGGCGATTCCGGAAGGCTTTTTTTCGAGGTCGACCTTACGAGCGGCAATGTTACAGCCGTCGACGGTCAGGAATACGAATGGCTCGAGTTAGAGACCATTAAATCATTTTTCTTTGCAGATGACGGCACCGCATACTATCTTACAAATGCCGGCATCAAGTCGATCGACATGAATAACAAGTCTGTCGGCATGTGTTTCAATTTCAGCTGGTGCAGCGTAAGAAGGAGCGATCTGTGTGATTTCGTTATAGCAGATTACAGCGACGATAAGATCCTTCTTTGCGGTGAGACTTATAACCGGACACTTTATTCGAGTGCGGATAACAACACGTTCAAGGTCGTTGAGCTGACTAAAGCGCCCAATCCCCATGCGGGAAAGACGGTCCTTGAACTGTATGCACCCGATGGATACGTTGACGACCCTGTTGCTGATGCGGTCATTAAGTATAACGATCTCAGCCCGGATTATTTCATCGAAGTCACTGACCGTTATAACAGCGACAGTTACTACGACTTCTCATCATATATAGACAGTGAAGATGACTTTGAATCCTATTATCTGAACGGAAACTCCAAGCTCAGCAACGACCTTGCGATCGACATCATGAACGGGGAAGGCCCCGACATCCTGTTGAACTGCGGTGAGTACGGCCAGCTCAACAATCCGAACTATCTTGCAGATCTCACTCCTTATGTGGCAGATCTTGATTCTTCAAGATATTTTACGAACATCATTGACGGCGCCAGGGTCGACGGAAAGCTCTATCAGCTGCCCGTAAGTTATATGATCAACGGCATCCAGACATCACCTTCATATGCGGGTGCATCCGGCACCGGATTTACCACTTCCGAATATGAGGACTTCCTTTACGACGTCCTGAACGGGGATGATGTAATACCTGTCGGACAGGCTTACTATTTCGCGAGGATATTCAGCTCCATGAGCGACAAGTTCATATCTGACGGCAAGGCGGATTTCACGGGACCCGAGTTTGCGGCTCTGGCCGGATTCGTAAAGGACAACGTTCCCGAGAGCGCCAGATCCTGGAGCAACAGCTACTACGATGCCTACAACGAAGCTTATATATACGGCAGCGAACCCATGATTGCGCCTGTAGTGGATGTTGTTGCCGTCGCACCGGTAAAGGGAGACAGGGTCGTTGACGGCAGTGATATAGCAGCTTACGTCACCTGTGGCGGCATGTCCGATTATATTTATACACTGGCAGCGGGAAAAGATTGCACGGCTATCTTAGGCCTTCCTTCTGCTGACGGACGCGGCCCCATGTTTACCCTTGATAAATCGGTCGCAGTCTCTGCACAGGCCGAAAACATCGATGCATGCGGCGAATTCATAAAGCTCCTCTTATCAGAAGAAGTCCAGCTTGAACTTGCCATGAACGACGATTTCGTGCTCAGCCGCGATGCATTCAGACAGGGCGCGGCCAAAGCCGTCGAATACTATAACGGCGACGGCGGATATGACATATTCGGTTACGATGAACTTACCGGAAGACCTGCCAACAACGGAATGGTATTCGGTGATAAGAACATAACCGACATGGAGAACAACATTCAGAACTGCTCAAGGATCTACGCACCGGATGCAACGATAAACCTGATCCTGATCGAAGAGATGCCCGCATACTTCATGGGTCAGAAGAGCCTTGAAGATGTGATTGCTATCGCACAGGACAGAGTGCAGAAGGTGCTGGACGAGAGAGGATGATGTTTCCGGGCGATGAAAAACCCACTGACAGCCTGAAAGATCACCCGGAAAACTGTTGCGGATTTTGTCACACGAAAAAAGCAGATATAAATAATACGGGGTGCCTCGCTTGAGACACCCCGTTAAAATTGCGATTGTGATCTAAGATCAGACTGCAGGTTTTGCTGCAGGTCTTGTGGGAGCAGCCTCAGATCCCGGTCTTACAGCGGCAGCGGGTCTCATGGGTGCTTCACTGACTGCGGGTACAGCAGGTTCACTAATCGTTGTATCTAAAGGCTTTGTAGGTGCAGGATCAACGATGCCTGCAGCAGCTCTGAGCTTAGCAATCTCTTCAGCCTTAGCTGCAGCGATACGTGCTTCTTCCTCAGCCTTAGCAGCAGCAGCCTTAGCCTTCTCTTCTGCGAGGAGAGCAGCCTGTCTTGCTTCTTCAGCCTTTGCAGCAGCAAGTCTTGCTTCTTCGATAGCCTTCTCTGCGGCGAGGCGTGCTTCCTTCTCTGCCTTTTCTGCAGCGATACGTGCATCTTCCTCATTCTTCATCTGGTTAGCAGAATCGAGATCTTCCTGAGCCTTAGCAAGTGCAAGCTTAGCAGCTTCATATTCAGCGGAAGCAACTTCTTCTTCCTTTGTTGCAGTGATAACTGCAGCCTTGGAATCCTGCTCAACCTTCTCAGCTTCGATTCTTGCTCTCTCGTCAGCCTTTCTGCGCTCTGTGATCTTAGCTTCTTCAGCTGTGAGAGCGGCAGCAGCCTTCTCTTCTTCTTCAGCCTTAGCAACAGCTGCTCTTGCGAGTTCTTCAGCCTTGTTTGCAGCCTGTCTTGCTTCTTCAGCACGCTTAACTGCAGCAAGTGTTGCTTCCTTGGCGATGTTTTCCTTGGAGATCGTAGCTTCCTCCGCCTTACGTGCTGTGAGGAGAGCTTCTTCAGCGGCGGTTACTGCGCTTCTGCACTCAACGACTCTGGCTGTAGCAGCCTTGGCCTTCTGGCTTGCGCGACGCTCTTCGTTCTGAGCTCTGAGAGCAACAGACTGTGCGAGTGCCAATGCTGACTGTGCAGCGCTTCTTGCCGGCTGAGGTGTTACACGCTCACGCTCGCGCTCAACAACAGGCTTGCCCTCGGCTTCAGCCTCTTTGACTTCTGCGACGTACTGCGCATGGTTAACTGATGCAGACTTAGGACGCTTGATCGGAGGTTTTAATCCGACAGGAGTAATTCCGTTCTTATCGGAATCGCCTTTCTGCTCTTCCTTACGTCTTGCTTCTGCAGCTTTACGCATCTCGATCTGAGCCTTAGCAGCCTCAGCACGCTCTCTTGCGAGCTGAGCGGCAGCGGAATTGGATGCAGTGTGTGTGCTGCTGCTACCCGAACGTCCGGATGTCTGAAGGTTAACAACATTACCGGAAGATCTAACGTTCGGCTGAACATTAGAATGTCCGGCACCCTGAGTAGCAAGGCCGCCGTTCATGCTGTCTTTACCCTTAAATACGTTACCCAAAATGTTTGCCATCCCTGTGCCCCCCGAATGTCAAGCTTTTGTAAAGATTTTGTTAATTCTCATTACTTTATTTATTATACGTGGCTTGTCAATTTTTTCAAGACATTTTGACTTATCAATCGGCGTTTTTTGAGGACAATTTTGTGCAGATAGGCAAGTTTTCGAAAAGTTTTAGTACAAATTGCAAAAATGGCCCTTCTCCGGTTTAGAAATACTTTACACGGGGTTTAGCGGAGTGTATAATCACGCACATTATTGGTTTAGTGTCAGTAAACTCTTAGTTTAGGACAGGCAAGGCTATGGAAATCGGATCAAAGATCAAAAATCTCAGGTTACAAAAGGGTCTCACCCAGGAAGAACTCGCAGACAGATGCGAGCTTTCCAAGGGTTTTATCTCGCTTTTAGAGAGCGATAAGACATCTCCTTCAATGGCGACCCTTGAGGACATCCTTAATGCTGTAGGAACTGATTTCGCCCACTTCTTCAGGGAAGAGTCAGGCCAGAGAGTCGTTTTCGGCAAGGAAGATTTCTCGGTAAAGCAGGATCAGGAATTAAAGAACGAGATCTGCTGGCTCATCCCCAACGCACAGAAGAATGAGATGGAGCCGATCCTTGTCACTATCGAACCCGGCGGTTCGACTTATCCGGATAATCCCCACGAGGGCGAAGAGTTCGGATATGTGTTGGAAGGCACGGTAACCGTGGTCATTGACGAAGAAAGACATCAGGTTAAGAAGGGCGAGAGCTTTTATCTTGAATGCGACAAGCCCCACTTCCTCGAGAACAACACCGGCCGTCAGGCGAAAGCAATATGGATCTCTTCGCCGCCGAGTTTTTGAGAAACGATCACCGACAGAATTTCCTAAAGGGGTAAAGATAAATGGCATATAACCAGATCCTTCCGGACGATACAGGCAGTGAGCACATCATTGAGATCAAAGATCTGTGCAAGAGTTTTGACGGCACCAAGGTATTAAAGAATATTACTTTCTATATAAGAAACAACGAATTCATTACGCTTCTCGGCCCTTCCGGATGCGGTAAGTCCACGACGCTCCGTATCATCGCAGGATTTGAGACAGCCGATTCCGGCATCGTGAACTTCGAAGGCAAGGACTTAAAGAGCGTTCCTGCCAATAAGCGCAACATCAACACCGTATTCCAGAGATATGCTTTGTTCCCGCACCTCAACGTTTTCGATAACGTGGCATTCGGACTCAAGATCAAGAAGGTAAATAAAAAGGAGATCGAGCAGAGAGTTAACAAGGCGCTGGAAACAGTAGGACTTGATAACTACGGCGAGAGATATATCGACCAGCTCTCAGGCGGACAGATGCAGAGAGTTGCCATCGCAAGAGCCATCGTTAACCGCCCGAGGATCCTTCTTCTGGACGAGCCTTTGGGAGCACTGGACCTCAAGATGCGTAAGGAGATGCAGATCGAGCTTAAGGAGATGCAAAGAGAACTCGGCATCACTTTCGTTTACGTTACGCACGACCAGGAAGAGGCGCTCACGATGTCCGACACGATCATCGTCATGAAGGACGGCGTCATCCAGCAGATCGGAACACCGATCGATATCTACAACGAACCCAAGAACGCATATGTCGCTGACTTTATCGGCGAATCCAATATCGTTGCGGGCACCATGAAGAAGGACAATGAAGTCGTTCTTTCAAGCGGCATCACGTTCAAGTGCGTCGACCCGCTTTTCCCGGAATTCACGGAAGGCATCGCAAATCTTGTCGACGTCGTTATCAGACCTGAGGACTTCTATGTAGACGAAGAGGCTGAAGGCAGGATCAACGGAACGGTTGAGTCCCTCGTATTCAAGGGCGTTCACTATGAGATGATCGTTAGATCCGATGACGGCATCGAGTGGCTCGTACAGAACGTCGATCCTTCTGCAGTAGGAAGCAGAGTCGGTCTTTACGTTGATCCCGACGATATCCAGATCATGAGAAGATCAGAACTCTCGCCTGAATTCGGCAGCTTCGGCATCAAGCACCAGGCAGCTGAAGAGAGCAGTGAGGCAAAGGAAGCAAAGTCAAACAGCATCGGCGAGAATGTGGTCGAGGAAGCAGATATCAAAAAAGACGAAGACGCTGAAGAAAGTGCAGAGGTTGAGAAAGAGGACTAATGACTGAACTCAAAGCCAGATTAAAGGTTATGCCGGTTCATGCGTTTGTCATGATCTTCGCTGCCCTCTACTCATTTGCAAGCATCTTCATCCCGATGTTTGAATTATTCGTGCAGTATGTGCCTTACCGTACATACTCACTTTTCTCGCTCCTTTTAAATCCGAGGGTCTTCACCAGGATCAGGAGCGGCTCCGTAGATCTTAATTTCCAGAGCTTTGCAGCATGGGCATTTGTAATAACGATCGTGCTCGCAGTTGCAGCGCTTACGCTTTCTCTCAGCTATCCGTTCTACTACAACTCAAGCAAGAAGAGAAAGATCGGTTATTTCAGCGTTCTGGTGCTCTTCATCGGACGCGCTGCATGCCATGTCATCACGCTGTCCAAGATGGTCTCTGAAGAGATGATCAGCAGCAATGACTTAACACCCCAGAGGCTTTATGTCGCACAGTCTTTTGCAGGCAACCTCTTGGTAATCGTGCTCTTCATCGGTGCGGCTGCATGCCTTTACGGCGCATTGAATCTAAAGATGAACTACAAGATCTTTGCATATCCTTACATTGCATGGATCGTTGTATTTACCATCCTGCCTTTGATCCTCATCCTCTTCAGAGCTTTCTTCAAGAAGGCAGCAGGCGGCGGATATGAATTCACAACGGCAGGCTTTCAGGTCCTTTTCCAGAACAAGACCGTCACGACCAGATTTTATGGCATTGACGTTACTTTGCAGGAATACTTTTCGATCTTCTTAAGAAGCCTCGATTATGCGGTCTGGACGACGATCGGATGCCTCCTTCTGGGCTATCCGGCAAGCTATATCCTTGCGAGAAGATCCAAGCTCAAGAGACAGAGCGGCTCCAGACTTCTCATGCTTTTCGTGTTGCCGATGTGGATGAACACGATGCTCAGGACTTATGCGTGGCGTGCATTCTTCAGTGAGACCGGCGTATTCAACACGGTCTTCCAGCAGATCGGCCTTATCGACGCGCCCATCATGTTCCTTAAGAACGAAGTATTTGCAGACATCATCACGAAGCTCGTCATGACAAATGACTTCCTGCCGTTCATGATCCTGCCTCTTTATTCCGTGCTCGTTAAGCTCGACGACAGCTTATCGGAGGCGGCGTACGACCTCGGCGCGACCAAGACCCAGACGTTCTTCAAGGTCACATTCCCTCTGTCATTGCCGGGCGTCATCTCAGGTATCCAGATGGTATTCATGCCTTCGCTGACGTTCTACATGATCCCCGATATCCTTAACGAGGGCTCGAAAACGACGATCGGCAACACCGTCCAGAACTTCATCTTAAATGAAAGTACGACATACAATCAGGCGGGCAACGTTCTGTCACTGCTCCTCCTCATATTCGTTCTCATAACAATGGGAATCCTGCGCGGCCAGGATAAAGAGGCCGGAGGAGGTATGGCATTATGAGATTTATTAAAAAGATCGTACCCGACATCTATTTGGGCCTCCTCCTGATCTTCATCTATCTTCCGATAGTTATCCTGATCGTGTACTCATTTAACTCATTGCCCAAGTCTTTCATCTGGGGCGGCTTCACGCTCGATAACTACAGGAGCCTCTTCAAAGGTTCCGACGGAAGCGGCATTCTCGAATCACTCATTGAGACACTCAAGGTAGCAGCGATCGCCTCTGTCGCATCAACGGCTTTCGGCGTCGTAAGTTCTTTGGGACTTGCATATCTCAACAAGAAACTTCAGAACCTCGCCATGACGATGACATACGTTCCGAACGTTATGCCTGACCTCGTTACAGGTATCTCGTTCATGCTCCTGTTCTCGTTCCTCGGCGTCCAGAAGAGTGAGTTCACTTTGATCATGTCGCACATCGCACTCTGCGTGCCTTTTGCGATCCTCTCGATAAGCCCTAAGATCAAGCAGCTCGACAAGAGTCTTACCGAAGCTGCAATGGATCTGGGCGCGACAAGATTCCAGACTTTAAGACTGGTTATAATCCCTGAGATCATGCCGGGAATCCTCTCTTCGGCTCTTCTTACATTCACGCTTTCTATCGACGATTACCTCATCAGTAACTTCAACGTCGACAGCTCGATCCAGACATTGCCCATGATGATCTACTCAATGGCAAAGCTCGGCGTCAATCCGAAGATGAACGCCCTGACGACACTGATGTTCGGCGCAGTGCTGATCCTCATGGTATTGTCCAATCTGTCGTCGTTTAAGAAAGCCAAAAAATAAATAACGCAAGCCTTTTCACCGGGCAGGGTATGGGCCCGCGAAAATATGAACAAAGCTAATGAGCATAAAGGAGTGTAAAGAAATGAACAAGAACGTAAGGAAAGTAATTGCTTCTTCCACAGCATTCGTTATGGCAGGCTCCATGATCCTGTCCTGCGGCTGCTCCAAGAAACAGCAGCTCGTCATCTACAACTGGGGCGAGTACATCGCAGAAGATACGATCGCAAAGTTCGAAGCAAAGTATCCCCAGTACGATGTAGTTTACAGAACATTTGAGACAAACGAGACAATGTACCCCAACCTCGAAAACGGTTACGACGTAATCATCCCTTCCGAGTACATGGTATGCCGTCTCATCGAAGAAGACTGGATCCAGCCCCTCGACTGGAACAAGCTTCCCAACGTTACAAAGTACATGGACCCCATGTTCCGTGATGTAACATACACAGACAACGCAGAAGTATCAAGCCAGGTCCTCGATTACGCAGTACCTTATCTCTACTGCACGGTAGGTCTCGTTTACGATGCCAACAAGGTTACACTTCCCGAAGGCACAACAGACCCTGCAGTTATCTGGGACGTTCTCTTCAACACAGACAGCGGCCTCTCGATCGGCATGTACGATTCAATGCGTGAGTCCATCGGTACAGCACTTAACTACTATGGTTATTCCATCAACTCCATGAATGATGATGAGCTTAACAAGGCTCTCGATCTTCTCGTTGCACAGAAGAGCGCTCTTCACCCTGCATATGGTGTAGACAACCTCAAGGACAAGATGGCAGCAGGCGAGCTCGCAGCATCCATCGCATGGTCCGGCGACCACATCGTAATGCTCGACAGAGTTGAGGAACTCGGAAACAACGACATCGACCTCCAGTTCGTTCTCCCTGAGGGCTCCAACTGGTCAGTAGATATGATGTGCGTTCCCACAAACTGCAAGAATTACGATGGCGCCATGGAATTCATCAACTTCATGTACGATCCCGACATCGCCCTTGAGAACTGCGAATACGTAGGCTATTCAACACCTAACACAGCTGCCAAGGACATGCTTGACCCTGAAGTTTCCGGCAACAAGTACTACTATCCCGACGAGGAAGTCTTCAGCTCATTGGAAGTTTATTACACATCAGATGCTCTTGAAGAAAGATACACAGAGATTTGGAACACAGTAAAAGCAAGCGCGTAAGCGTTTTGTAAATCCTTATCAGGCAGGCCGCTCTCTCATATGGGGGTGGCCTGTTTTTTGTTGTTTTCTTGCGCGGCCGACCTCGCCCCCCTGCCCATTGCCCCCCTATGGACGCTGACATGTAATTTTCCTTTAAAAAAATGCCAAAAATTACACAAAATCGCGTTTTTGTGTAATTTTCGCCACGAAAATCATCGAAAATTACACCCATGACAATCAGAGACCAGTCTCAATTTTCCTCAAAAAGTCTCATTTTCGAGACCTTATTATCAATTCGCAACAATTTACACCCGCAAGAGTGGTTTACCACTATACACTGCAGTTATCACATGAACTGCGGGGTAATCCTTTATGGCTATTGATTTTCGAAAAGAATTGAATGCGCGATTAGATCTGCTTACGAAAAGCATTGAGGATATAGAGAAAAAGAACCAGACATTTCCTGATGGCAGAATAAATGTCAGGGTTCATCAGCATAGGTCATATTACTATCTTGACGGAGGCAAATCGAAAGACAGGTATCTTACCCGGAAAGACGCTGCCCTCATCGAACAGCTGATCCAGAAGAACTATTTGAATAAAGTCCTGAAGGACGCGAAAACAGAGCAGAAAGCGATCTTGAAAATGCTTGAGCTATACCCGGAAACGGTAGCCGAAGACGTCTACGACAGTCTCTCTGAAGGGCGGAAAAAGTACGCAACTCCTATAAATATCTGCGATGATGCGTTTGCGCAAAAGTGGATGAACACGCCCTATAAGCGCAAGCCGTTCAAAAAGGGCATGCCGAAGTTCTATACACTCAAGGGTGAGTGCGTCAGGTCGAAGTCGGAGGCCATGATCGCTGACAGGCTTTTTGCGCGGGGCATACCTTACAGATATGAATGCCCGCTTAAGATAGGGAACAAGATCATACACCCGGACTTCACTATTTTGAGGATGAGTGACAGGAAGATCCTGTATTACGAGCATTGTGGAAAGATGGATGATGCTGACTATAAAGAGAATATGGTCGAAAGGGCCAATGATTATAGCGAGGCCGGCATCGTGCTGGGTGACAGGCTTTTCTATACGTTCGAGTCAGATATGACGCCGCTGGATATCAGGACGCTGGACAGGATCACTGAAACGCATTTCAGATAGTGCTTACTTTTCAAATGAAGCGGCGGCTTTTTCAGCAGTCAGCCTTCTTTTCTCGAGAGTCTTGTTGAACATCTCGTCTGCGGCGGAAGGGAACATGTCGTAGATGACTTTGGTGCCTTCTTCGGTGATGCCGCCTTTGGTTGCGACGCGGGTTACGACATCGTTGAAAGAGAGGTCTTTTTGGAGCATCAGGTCGCCGGTGGCACTCATAGTGTTGAGGACCATTTTGACGATCTGTTCCTTGGGAATGTCGGTGTGGCCTTCTGCGGAGTTGCAGATGACATCGAAAATAGAAGCGATGAATCCGGGCATGCAGCTGACGAGTTCGGAGCCCATGCCGACTTCGTTTTCGGGAAGTTCGATAACCTCACCGATGGAAGATAACAACTTGCGGAGAACCGCCTTATCGTCATCGCTGACTTTATCGTTATAGCAGACGATGGTCTGTGAGCGGTCGATTTCGGCGGTGAGGCTGGGGATTACCTTTGCTGTCTTAACATCAACGACTTTCTTGATCATGTCGAAAGTGATGCTGCCGTTGAGGGTAACGAGCAGGGCATCAGCCTTGAGTGAAGCAGCAATATCAGACAGAACGGCTTTCATGTCGACGGGGCGGACGCAGACGAAGACGATGTCGCATTCTGAAGCGAGAGTGCGATTGTCGCAAACGACAGCAATTTCTTCTGCTTCTAAAACCTTTTCGCGGGTCCTGTTCGCAATATAAAGGTCTTCCTTGGCGATCTTTCCATTGGATGAGAACTTCCAAAGAAGCATCTTGCCCATGCTGCCATAACCTATTATCCCGATCTTCATGACTTCGTCCTCCTTTTGTGGAACTGTTGTTATTCTAATATAAAACCCGCTCCGGAAAAGCGGGTTTAACAGTGTTAAATGCCGTATTTACAAGGGTTTTTACTGTGCCGCGAAGAATGTGCCGACGTCGTCCTGATCGATGATCTTCTCGAGTGTCTGGACTGATGAACCGTCAGCGATGACGCCCATGATGCCGTTCTCGGTGACCTTGCTCATGGCTGTGATCTTTGTGGCCATGCCGCCTGTGCCGAGCCAGGAACCCTTGCCTGCGGTGAAGTCGAGCATGTCTTCAGTTACCTTATCAACGTAGGAAATACGTACTGCGTTAGGGTTCTCGCGCGGGTTGGAATCGTAAAGACCGTCAACGTCTGAGAGGATAACGAGCAGGTCGGCATTTGCGAGGACTGCAACGTCAGCGGAAAGCGTGTCGTTGTCGCCGAATGTGCCGTTGTGCATGATCTCCGTTGTGGATACGGAGTCGTTCTCGTTGATGACGGGGATTATACGCATCTCGAGCAGAGTCTCGATGGTGTTTGTAACGTTAGCTCTTGTGAGTTTGTCTGTGATGCCGTCCTTTGTGAGGAGGATCTGGCCGCAGCGGTATGAATACTCGGAAAAGCTTCTTGCGTAAGCATTCATGAGCTCGCACTGGCCAACGGAAGCGATGGCCTGCTTCTCACGTGTTGTGGTCGGACGTTCCTTGAGGTCAAGGTAGCCGATGCCGACACCGATGGCGCCGGAGCTTACAAGGAGTACTTCCTTGCCACGGTTCATAAGATCGGAGATGGAACGACAGAGCCTGTCGATGTTGCCGAGGTTCATTTTGCCGTTGTCGTATGTGAGAGTCGAAGTACCGACTTTAACGACTATTCTTTTCGCAAAGTTGACCGGTGTACGTGATCCGCTGTATTTGCTCAAAGTAATTCTCCTTATCTTCTAATAATCAGACCAAACAAGAATAAACTCTTGCTTAATAAATTGCAAGGAAAGATTTATACCGGCCCCGGCTGTCCTGGCTGCTGACCCTGGTTCGGATCCTGGCCCGGTCCCGGAGGCGGGAGAGTAGGTGTCGGAGTAGGAGTTGCCGCTACGTGTACCGGACAGGGTTTATCGTCCGTCGGGCAGAGGTAGCTGCCTGAGACGAAGTAATCCGTGTAAACCTTGTTTCCTTCTGCAGCACGGCATGCATCCGTCGGATAGTAGCCTGAGGAGCATATGGATTCGGTAACGATGGAGTCAGGCTTTTCGAAAGAGGCGCCCGGGAGATAAAGGTGGATGTGCTGCATGCACCATACCCAGATCTTGATGGCGCTGTCCCAGTCGCACTGCGGAATCTCGGTCTGCCTCAGCCTGTTATCGTAGCCGTACCATACGGCAGCGGTGTAGTACGGCGTGAAGCCGCAGAACCACTTATCGATGTTATCTGATGTCGTACCTGTCTTGCCGCAGGTGTCGATGACTTCGCCGTCTTCATTCTCGATCTGGCCGGAACCCCAGTCGGAAGGAGTATTGTTGTTGACGACTGCCTTAAGGATATCTGCGATGAAGAAGCATGTTTCTTCGGAATATACGCGGTAGCTGATCGGGTCGGACTTAACGATGACGTTGCCTTCGGAGTCGAGAACCTGTGTGTATGCGTAAGGTTCGACATAGGTGCCGCCCGTTGCGAATGTGTGGTAAGCGGCAGCCATCTCGAGAGTTGTCATACCCTTTGTAAAGCCGCCGACGGACTGTGAAGGGAATGCGCCTTCGGCAGTTCTGTCGATACCGACCTGCTTCAGGTACCAGAGAGCAGTATCGCCTCCGACTTCAGTCCAGAGCTCTGCAGCGATCGTGTTGAGTGAATATGTGAGAGCCGTTCTGATCGTGATCTCTCCGCTGTATGTACGGCCGTAGTTAACAGGCCAGTCAACGTCAGGCCTTGTAGGATCCAAATGCTTTGGTTCATCCCAGACTACGGTACCGGGAGCGATGAGGCCGAGCTCAAATGCCGGTCCGTAATCGAGAAGCGGCTTGATCGAAGAACCTGGGTTACGGTGCGTGGATACCGCACGGTTCAAAGACAGGTTCATGGTTTTCTCGCCATAGCCGCCCTGCATCGCCGCTATCGCGCCCGTCGCGTTGTTTATTACGACCATCGATGCGTTTGGCTTTTCCGGGTAGTCGGCTATCCTGTCCGGATCTTCCTGGAAAAGATCCCGGTCTTTGAATGCATCGTCTAAGACCTCCTGGGGCCTTGGCTCAAGCGTCGTGTAGATATGGTAACCCCTGTTGTAAACGAGTGATGCGGCCAGGCTTCGGGAAATGCCTCTCTGCACGGCAATGTCGCCGATTACTTCGGAGATCGCGTACTCTACGAAATATGAATTGACCGTTGATGTGCGGTCCGTGCTTCTCTGCTTGAATTCGAGCTCGGTGTTGAGGGCTTCCTCGTACTCTTCCTCGGTGATCATGCCGAGTTCGTACATCTTGCCGAGGATAGTTCTCATTCTTCTCTGGGCATTTCTTCTGCCTGATTCTCTCAAAGGATTGTAGTAAGAAGGGCTCTTGGGGAGTCCTGCGATGAGAGCGCACTCAGGGAGTGTAAGTTCTGATGCGTTCTTTCCGAAATAGTTCATTGCGGCAGCCTGGACGCCGACATAGTTGTTGCCCATCGGCGCGAGGTTGATATAGAGCTCCAAGATCTCGTCCTTTGAAAGGTTCTGCTCGAGCTGCATTGCGGAGAACCACTCCTGGACCTTACGTGAAGTGGAGTGCTCGTCCTGGCCGCTTATGAGCTTGACCGTCTGCTGTGTGATAGTGGAACCGCCGTGTGTAGCTGAACCGCCGTTTGCGATTGCTGAGATGAGTGCGCTGCCGATACGCTTGATGTCGATACCGGAATGCTCGCGAAAACGCTCATCCTCGATCGCTATGATCGCGTCATCAAGGTAAGTGTTTCTGATCTCGCTGTAGGATACGTAAATACGGTCAACGTTTTCGGAACCCGTGAGTTTTGCGATGACGTTGTTTTCGCTGTCATATACGAATGAAGTCTGTGATTCTTCTGCTGATGTGAGGTCGCCGATGGAGAGCGGCTTTGTAGTGGAAGCGTAGCCTAAGAGCATGCCTGCGCCGAATCCGCCTAAAGTGAAGAAGAGGCATAATACGGCAACAATACCGATCTTGAGGATGTCGCCTACGAAGCTGACGATCTCGTGAGTGAGGCTTCTGTTAAATCCGCATTTGGTCGGTTTGCCTTTGAGCTGGCTTCGAAGCTCGTCGGCAAGAGCACTGTTCTCGGGTGCTACGGGTCTTGTAGATCTTTGTTTTTTATCAACATTCGAGGGCAAGATTACCATCTCCTCTTATATTTCTTTTAATAGTACAACGACAATTTTACCACGATTTCATCTATAATTAAGTGACTATTGTGAGGCAAAGAGAAGGGACGGGAGCATTTTGGAGGTCACAGAGCTTACGATTACGGCCGTTGGCAGCGAAGGACAGGGCATAGGAAACCTGCCTTCCGGCAAGACCTGTTTTGTTCCAGGAGTATTCCCGGGCGAGGTCTGCACGGTTCAGATCGAATCCGAGACATCCAAATACGCCGTGGCCGGAGTTATAGAGCTCATCAAGGCTTCTCCCGACAGGATCTCGCCATTTGTTCCTTCAGATGAAGTGTCCGGCGGACTGCCTTTCGCGTGCCTTTCATACGAAGCGCAGCTTAAGATCAAGCAGACCCGTGTGCGTGACTGCCTGATAAGGATCGGAGGCTTTGATCCCGCCTTCGTTGACGGTGTCATGAAGCCCATCCTGGCTTCTGACGATCCTTCAAGATACAGAAATCACATGCAGTACGCGATAAGAGACGGCAGGATAGGCCTGATCGTAGCCAAATCAGATGAGATAGGAAGTTACGACGGAAAGCTCATCGAATATGAGATCTTCGGCAAGATAAAAGATACCGTGGAAGCGGTCTTCGGGCGCGCGCCGACAAGGCTTTTCGACGGTCTGGTATTGAGAGGGTCTCTGAGGACCAACGAGATCCTTGCTGAGCTTACGAGTTCATCTAGCCAGACCCACGAAGTCGTTATCAGGGACGCGAAGCAGTATATTGCTTCGACTGGCCTTAACGATGCGGTCCGCAAAACATGCGAAAAGGACGGCTTTAATCTCAACGGCCTTCTTCTCAGGATCAGTCCCAACAAGGTCTCGAAAAGAACCAGGACCGGCGTAAGGACCATAATCGAAGGCGTCGATTACTACGACGAGATCTTCTGCGGCAGAAAGTTCAGGATCAAGGCCGGATCGTTCTTCCAGGTAAATACATGCCAGGCCGAAAAGCTTGCAAACAAAGCATCCGAAGCATGCGGCGGAACATCCGTTATCTACGATCTTTACTGCGGATGCGGCACGCTCGGTCTTGCGGTAAAGAAAAAGGGACAGAGCCTTTTTGGTATCGAAGTAGTACCTGAAGCAGTTGCTTCTGCGAAGATAAACCGCTCTCTTGCGCTTTCGCAGGACGAAGCCTCCGAGTGCGAATTCATTTGCAAAGACGTTCTTAAAGCGGACTTCGGTTCACTGATAAAGAGCGGCAAGATCAAGGCCCCGGACTGTGTTATCGTCGACCCGCCCAGAAAAGGTCTCGACATCGGCGTGGTCAAGAAGATCATGGAGCTCGGCGCACCTTCTGTCTGTTATATCTCATGCGATCCCGCTACGCTTGCAAGGGATCTCAAGATGCTCACGAGAGAATATGAGATCCGGGAAGTAACGCCTGCAGATCTTTTCCCTAATGCGGCGCACGTTGAGACGGTAGTTCTTTTGTCCAAACTTTCAAGTGCACCTAAATTGGAAGTCAAGATCAACACGTCAGAACTCGATCTTACTGAGGCTGAAGCTAAGGCAACATATGATGAGATCAGGGATTATGTGAAAGAAACTACAGGGTTACATGTGCCCAATCTTTATATTGCCCAGACAAAAAGAAAACTCGGTTTGGATTTGAGAGAAAACTTTAATCTTCCCAAATGCGAGAACCCGAAGAAATTGAAATGTCCGCCAGAAAAAGAGAAAGCGATAATTGCTGCACTTAAGCATTTTAAGATGATCAGCTGAGAATCAGATGCAGATTTTGATATTATCATTTATGAATAAATACAACATTATTTAGCTGAAAACAAATCCCTTGATGAAGTTATCAAGATAATGAATAACCGAGCGAGGACAGTGCTGAATGAAAGACAATAAATTTTTTAGAAAAGCAGTATCGGTGGCAATGATTCTTTCACTGTTGCTTCCGATTGCATCGTGCGGACAGCAACCCAAGAAGAGTACGAAGATTATCTCTGAAGATGATCCGTGGTTTAACACCAATATAATTGAGGTTGATACTGGTGTTGAAGCGGGTAAAAATACCATTTGGCCAAATTCTTACTATGCCGGTTCGGATGAGAATTATTACATCATATTTTCAAGCGGTAAATATGAGATTCCTAATGATGAGCTTGAAGGTTTGAGCTGGGAAGAACAAGAAGATAAGTATGGATATCGTCTGATTTCAGTTGTAGACCGTAAAACTAACAAAACCATAAATATAATCGATGTTAAGAAGGATTTTCCCGATATTAGTATCGAATCACATGTTGATAATGTTTATTATTCTGATGGAAAGATAACTGTAAATACCAATTCCAAAGAAAGAGATTATGATCCATTAACAGGTAAACTTTTGGAAACACGGGATAGAAGAGAAGCTACTGAAGCCTTTTCTTCGAGCTTTTATAAGTTTGGAGAATATGATGTTGAGTTAATAATGTATCAGCCGCAAAATCTTCGGGAACATGCCGACATTAATGTTAAAACTCCTGACGGAAAAACCTATTCTACTGAAATTAAAGAAGAGTATAAGGATGTATATGTATATGCTGTGCTGGAACTTAATGATACAAAGGTGTTGCTTCCGGCCACGATTAATGATTATGAAAACGTTTATTATGAGTTGGATCTTTCCACTAACGAATTGGTTAAAGCAGATCCCAAAGAATATGCATGGATGGAAGAGGTAGCATTCTCTTGGTGCAAACCGGGATCTGATGGGATGGTTTATTATCCGACTCAGCATGGGATTTCAAGAATAAATGCAGAGACGAAAACATTAGAGGAAGTATTTAGTTATGATTGGTGTGGACTCAATAGAGGTCTTGTGGTGGTTCCCAATTTTGATTTGATTGAGTGCTCAGAAAATCATTTTGTTCTTTGCGGTATATATGATTCATCAAATATATATTCCGGAAAGAAAGCAGATAAGATACATTTAATTGAACTTGACAGAGCAGATAAAAATCCTAATGCCGGGAAAACTGTACTTGAGTTATTTGATCCGGAAGGCGGATGGGTTGATGTAAATACCGGGAAGGCAATCTCTGTGTTTAATGAGACCAATAGTAAATACTTCATAGAAGTCACTGACCGTTATAATCGGGGAGATTATTTTGATTACTCTTCAGGCGATGAAAATAACGATGACACTTGGGAACTGGCAGGAATTAACGGTCGTGCTGAGTTTAGTAACCAACTTGCTGTAGATATTATGAATAACGAAGGACCTGACATTTTGATGAATGTCAGTGGTTATGGACAACTAAATAATTCGAACTATCTTGCCGATCTTACGCCGTATGTTAGAAACGATATTGATAAGTACTATGAAAACATAATTGAAGGCTCAAAAACCGACGGAGCAATTTATCAGCTTCCTATCAGTTTTGCGCTGGAAGGAATACTGACTAAAACGGAGAATGTCGGGAGTTCCGGAAAAGGTTTCACACTTGAAGAATATGAAAAGTTTGTAGATGAGGTTGCTAATGGAAGCGATCCGATATTTTTAGGGCAGGCAACTTACTTTTCTAAGCTTTTTGGCAGTATGAATGATAAGTTCATCATTAATGGGAAGGTTGATCTGTCAGGGGCTGAATTTGCACAATTGGCTGATTATGTCAAAGACAATGTCAGAGAAAAAGGGACATCTTGGAATGCTCAGTATACTGAAAGAACTCCGGGAGCTGAATATACAGAATACTGTTATGGAATAGGCGGATATTATACTGCAGCAATGAGCATAGCTCCTTGGGGTAATGGTGTGTCTTTAGCAGGTATTCCTTCGATTGACGGAAGAGGCCCAAGATTTAAGCCTGTTTGCTCGGTTGCTATTTCTGCTCAGGCTGATAATGTTGATGCTTGTGGTGAATTTGTTAAGATCCTGCTATCTGAAGACGTTCAGACAGACATAGCGATGAATGATTGTTTTGTAATCAATAGAGAGGCATTCAGAAAAGCAGGAGACGCAGCTATTGATTATTACAATAATGGTGGCAGTACTTTTTCGGGCGGAAATGGTGGAAGCAGTGGCGGTTTGGGAAGACAGTTTTCAATAGAGGATGTTGATTTTGTAGAAGGAATAATACTCAGCTGTTCAAGATCGTGTTCCGATGATGCTTCTATAAGTATTATCTTGATTGAAGAAATGCCTGCGTATTTCCTTGGTCAAAAAGACTTAGATGCTGTAATCAAAATAGCACAAGATAGGATACAGAAAGTCTTAAATGAGCGGGGGTAGACGATTAACATTTCAACAGTCGGTTGTATTAAATGTCAGAATCCTTATGTAATTACTATTTTTGTTAGTACGGTAAATTCAGTATCTTCTATTCTGATTAGAAATCACTGCTCTCGGCATACCTGATATCTGAAGCGCATAGTCTTACCGTTCCGTCGATAAGATAATCTTCTTCAACCATTTGGATAAAATATCTAATCGTATCTCCCAATGCTTCTTCGACTGTCGCACCGTATCCAAACGAGCTTTCGGGAGATCCGTTTTTACGAACGATCATCACATCAGTTCTTCCCGTAAACCTGCCGTTAGCTTCTTCATAGATCCTCACCTTCATCTTGTTGTATGGCAGGACATCAGGCATCGTTATCTCGAATTCATCAGCAAGTCTGCTTATTTTTCCGTCGTACTTAAGTTTGATATCTTTCCACATATGATCACCTATAAGAGCAGTAAAGTCTCTTTTACTGATAATATTACCCGCCAAGATTATAACAAGTAGACCTTTTCCTTTGGAAGCAAATCTGTTATATCCTTTTGCTCCAGTCTATATGTGTTTAATTCCTTAACATAATCCGTGATATCTGTCAGCCCGACTATCCAATCATTAACATACTCATACAGGGCCTGTCCTCTCAGCCCAAGTTGCAAAGACCGATAAGACAAATTATTACCATTAACATCTTTCTCAGGATCCCATTGTACTCTGACATCAGATTCCTTGATGAGTTTCTGCCACTCATTTTTAGAAATGCCCAACTCTTCATGATAAGTTGAAATTACGGCAGACTTAACAGCTCTGTCAAAGCAATCTCTCTTAATATCAATAGCCAGAACATGCTCCTGATTTTCTTTTTCACACCAACCGCAACGATACATCATCCAAAGGAATGATGGCTTTATCCAGCTCATTCTGTTCAAACTGAAATGGCTGCCAAAAGTTCCTATAGCGACTGCTTCATTTGCTATCTGCGCATTATAGGCCTGATATACCCGTATGGTTTTGTCATTATAAACAGCCCGAATCTCTTTATAATTAGTACTCATCGTCCAGATCACTTGCCTTGAAATCCTTGTAGTAATTAACTATGTCCCTAATGATTTCATCACGAGATCTTACAATATAGCCCAGATCGACCTCAACACCGCCGTTCTCAAGACTATCGATCCATTCACTATCAACCATACATCCAACATCGAAATTAATACCGTACTTAGCCTTTTTTAAGAGAGGAATATCAGATATATTACCCAAACAATACAGGTAGCCACATAAAAGCCGAACATATTCTGAACTTCCCTCATGGAAGTTCGATATCTCATCTTCGAGAAGAGAAATAATATAGTCCTTAGAAATCTGATCAAAATCAAATCCCAATTCCTGAACAAGCTTTTCAGCTCGCTGCTCATTAGTCATAGTTCTATCCCCAAAAACAATTCCTTGGTCGGAATCTAGATTAAAATAGTCTCGACAAAGCAAGAACTCTGCCAGATTAATTGTACACTATCTGCCAGTTTTTCTTGAAAATGTTTTCTTATTGCAGGTATCACTATGTTACTCCCCCTGTATGATTAACTGCTGATTTTCTTGTCTATTACTCATTCCCTTGGCTTAGAATAACTCCTCATTGATAAAACTCAAATCAGTGTTCAGCATCTTTTCCAAATATTCATCAAAACTGTCTGCTATTACTTCTATGCAGTCAGGGTCATGTAAAAACATGACAACCTGTCCAACTTTACCTGTAGATGAAGGCTTAAAATCTATAAACAACTGTGATGTGCCTCCATTATTCATGCAATCCGAGAAATGCAGCCATCTCATTTGGGAAGAATCATCGATGATCTTGTCATCTATGGATACATCTGATGGGTCAAACTCCCTGTTAACATAATCAGAATAATAGTCTGATGCCAGATTTTCATTTTCGATCATTTCTTCGGAAGATAGCAGATAATAAGGATATTCCTCCAACCGGGAACCGAGAAAATACAAACAGATCTCCTCTTCTTTATACATTCTGTAGTAAGTTCCGTCAACATAACTGAGTAATTCGATTAATGAAGCAGGAACTTCAGGATACAAATCCTTTATTCTGCGAAGGTTTTCTTCGCACGCGCCTTCAACAACCTTCTCGAAAATATCCCATTCTTCTTTGCCGCCTCTTTCAAGGTAAGCCTCTCTCAATCCCCAAATATATCTTTCAACCAATGACTTCTGAGGAACGTTTTCAATAGTATTTATGCTCTTCATTTTGTCGCCTCGCTTTGCCTTATATACTGCTGATTAAACAAACCAAATCTGCATTATCCCAAGATCATCATTACTTCTTCATCATTCGGTTGCTATTTCCGCATTCGGATAAATGCTTCTCAAAACTAATTCTTCATCTTCGCTGACTGAACTGACAAAACTAAAAGAAATCTTTTGCACTTCTTCAAAATCATAGTCTTCTGGAACTGTATCCGGGATCATTGCCGGTGTCAATCTAAGTTCTTTAATTGATTTGTCGGGAAGGCTAAGCTCATATTCTGCTTCATACACTTCCCAAGATTCTGAGTTGAGTGTTTTATCGACTAGCTCATTATGTCTGGCAGAGATATTCAGTTTGAAATCATCATAAAGAAAACTATCGGGATTCTCATCAAGATATCCCTTTATGACTTTAACTATTTCATCTGACACTTCAAGCTTATCCACTTCGCAGAAAGATAGATCCACATATCGCAACGTTTCCATCTCACTTACAGAAATACTTCGCAGTTCAACATCATCTACCTGATGTGAATTATAGTAGCTGATAAGTTCTTTTACTTCTTCCTCATATTTAATATGCTCGTCCACAGGAGCATCGAGGTGAGTATTATCAAATACAACAACACGAAATATTGAAATACGGGTCCCGACGTTATATCTCACAGGTGAAAGATTGTGTTCGTAATATACTCCGTCTATCTCTTTGCCGTGACCGCCTAACTCATGGCAATTCCGCACATCATAAACAAATCCAAGACTTAATAGCGAACAGAACCCTGTAGAACCACCGTCTGATAAAGAATAGGGCAAAGGAATAAGGAAAGCAGCGAGAATAACAGCAGCAATTACTATAAGAACTGTTCGTATTTTGTGTGTCTTTTTCATACTAATCAGTCTCCGTACTAGAAATACTCTATGTTTTTGCCAAACTCAGCCGCCTGATAGTTCCTTTTGCTGATTATTATACTAACTATATCTTTTATGAATCTATTGGAACTTCCGCTGTATAGCTATTATCATAAATCTTCTGATCGAATAGATATACAGTAATTCCACCGGAAACAGTCTTTGTCGTTGGCTTCTCATGTTCTTCTCCATCATGCGGATAGACAGGAACAGAAGGCCAGCGAGTGCTGTAATCATAAATCATGTACCAATGAAATACCATTGGAGTGTAATAACTTGTTCCGCCATCAGTCAGACGCCCGCTCCCCGTTGGGAAGACAAACAGAAAAAGAACCAAAAGAGTAATTATCGTCACCAGTATGGCAACTCTTTTTTTCGACTTTGTCTTGTAACCTGATGCCATATTATAAAAAGGGATACTCTTTTTCTGCTTTAGCATTTGATCGAAAACTACGTGTTCTCTCTTCTTTTTCCCCATAATCAAAATCGCTTCCTTCAAACACTATTATTTAAATTGTTCTTTAGTAATACTTTCTGATTATTATCTTTACTAAGAGTCTCCCCTCAAAAAGGATTATAACATGCCTATAGAGATAATAATTATGTTAGGGTTTCATCTTCGTATGGAACCATTTTGACTGCGCTGAAAACAGTTTTATTACATTTTCAAAATTTCCGCCTAAAGTTGGCTGTCTAAAAAGTGCTCAAAGTCCAGTAATAATAGCGCAAATCTACGCAGATTAACAATTTGCACAAAAACACTAACGAAAATTTGTCAGCCAAAGGGTTCATTTTTGGCCTCTCCCATTCCTTATAAGTGAAGGACAGTATATTTCTTCAGCTAACCGGATGCACAAACGACCTTTTAAAAATTTGTGCGGTCAGACCCCATAAAAAAGGCCTCTCCCATTCCTAGTTAGTGAAGGGTAATTTTTCCTTCACTACAATCGGAACTGGGAAATGTAATATAACATTTTTTAAAACAGCGCGGAAAATGGTCAAAAGATTCAGGGTCTTTGTCCAGTAGTAGTGAAGGGAAAAATATATGACCTTCGCCGGACACTGACAACTGAATACTGAACCATAGGGTACGTTCCTTGTATCGGTGTTAAAATACCGAGCCAAGTTGACTTCGACCTCGCCATGACCTTCCACCTGGGAAGAGAGCGATAAAGGGGATGAGTCAGAATCAGGTTTGCAACCTGAGGGAGGCAATGACAGATACAAAGGGATAATGATACTTCTGCGTAGTCACAGGCCGAGCGTTGAATCGGGATTAAAGTCCACCCGAGAGCCGTCACACCCAATGAGCGCAGCGGGGCAAAATGCCACCGGGGTGAGAGTCCAATGATCCCGTAACAGCAATGCGGGAGCCCTAAGGTTGACTACTTTACTACTGTCAAAAATGTAATTTTTCAGCACAAGAATGCCTGCATACTAAAAATGCGATTATTGACAAATGTCGGATTCAAGCGGCCAATTCCTGTCAAATGCAAGATTTCTTATATCAAAAATCGGGTTTCTTGAGTTTTTGATGTCCAATTTGGCCCTCTCCCATTCCTTATAAGTAGATGGACATATATTTGGTTTCCCAATACTCATGTTTTTAAGAACCGATTTTTAGTGATTTCTGTATTTGTAATGATGTAGAAAAACAAGCTTCAATATTTGTGCAAAATATAGAACATATGTTCTTGATTAAATTTTTGAAAGGGCGTATTATGGGTTTGGGGTATTCTACGCATTTTTAGGGAAATCCAAATCAAAAACCAAAATCATAATAAATTTGTTTACATAGCGGTTATTCGAAAGAATGACCGCTTTTTTTATGAAAATTTTTATAGAAAGGAGTGATTTTATGTCACAGAAAAAGGAACTGAAGATCATCAGTTCAACAAATGTCGAGGTCAGGGAAATCAACTGGCTATGGTATCCGTTTATCCCGAGAGGGAAGGTAACTATCCTTCAGGGAGATCCGGGTGAAGGTAAGAGTACGTTCATGCTGACTTTGGCAGCGTACTTAACAAGAGGTGAAGCTCTGCCGTTTACGGACTGCGGGGAACCACCAGATCCGATCACGGTGCTCTATCAGAGTACAGAGGATGATTACGATGACACTATAGTTCCAAGATTTATAAAGGCGGGCGGGTTCAGAGATCGGCTCGCCTTTATTGATGAATCGGAATATCCTCTGACTTTTGACGATGACCGGATCTTGGAAGGCATAAAGCAGACGGGAGCAAAACTTCTCGTGCTTGATCCGCTGGCTTCCTATATCGGCGACTGTTCTCTGAACGCTTCCAATGAGGTCAGGCAAAAGTTCAATGCTCTGATAAATGCTGCAAGGGAAACGGATTGTGCGATCGTGGTCGTAAATCACATGAACAAGATGCCGGGACTTAAAGCTATCTACAGAACTCCCGGTTCTATCGATGTAGCTGGTGCAGTAAGAAGCATTCTTCTTTTAGCCAGAGATCCCGATGAAGAAGACAAGCGCTATCTGGTTCAGACAAAGATGAACCTCGCGTCAAAGGGTGATGCGCTTGAGTTCAGGATCGAAGATGGCGGTATCAAGTTTACCGGCATAACCGACAAGACAGCGGACGAGATACTGCGCAAACAGGATTTCGTTTCAGGAATCGGAAGACCGGATGTAAAGCTGCAAGAAGCAAAGGAGGTGATAGAAGAACTTCTTGCAGCAGGAACGTCCGTTCCGGCAGAGGATTGCGAGGCTGTGCTAAAGAAGAACGGCATTCGCAGGTCAACAGCACAGACCGCAAAACGGGAGCTTGGGATTGAGTCCGTCAGGATACAAGACCGCTGGTATTGGAAGCTGCCGGAAACGGATGAGGGATAACAAGATGTCAAGATGTCAATAAGTATAGGGAGTCGGCTGAACTGACATCTTGATACCGCCTAAAAGAGGATTAAGGGAAGATGCACGCAGGGCGAAGCGGTGCCTGCGCGCATATTTCCGTATCCTCGAAAAGGGGTCAAGGGGATTCCCCTTGCACACGACCTTGCTTGCAAGGTGTAGTGTGTTACACCCAAACAGATACTGAAAGAAAGTCGAAGGAAAACAGTCTTCCGGTGGACGACTGTTTTCATGAAGACTTTCGAGGCTGTTGGGGAGATATGAGAGCGCCGGTGTTTGGCGCTCTTATAACGACACAACAGAGCTTCGTTGGAAGATCGCACGCCGCTTATTGCGGGCGATCTTTCATAAGGAGCGTCCTTCTGTTTCTGTTGTGGTGTATAGAACCGAATACTGCCGCAAGATGTCAACCGTATAGACACTCTGGTCTTATTAACATATTGACATCTTGCCTCAACACTAAGAAAGCCTCGCTAAAGAAAAGCGGGTTTTTATTTATTTCACAACAAATATCAAAAGGAGATTTATTTATGGCATATGCAATTATGAGAATCAACAAATGCAAGATGGGCGCAGTCGGTCGCCTTGAAAAGCATCACGAACGTGAGAAGGAAAAGTATAAGAGCAACCCGGATATTGATCTGAGTCAGTCTCATAACAACTTCCATCTCAAAACTCCAACCTGCAGTTACAGAAGCATGATCCTTCAGAGGATTGAGGAAGTCGGCTGCAAGGTTCGAAAGGACAGTGTGGTAATGCAGGATAGTATCTGTACTGCTTCCCCCGAGTTCTTCGAAGGTAAGTCGTTGCAGGATATATCCGTCTTCTTCCGAATGGCATACAGGTTTTATGAGAAGACTTTCGGGGAAGATAATATCCTTTCCGCTGTAGTTCATCTCGATGAGAAGAGTCCGCACATGCACGTGTGCTTTGTCCCTATTACGAAGGACGGAAGACTTTCTTCCAAGAGCATAATAGGCGGACCTGCCGGACTCGTAAAACTTCAGGATCTGTTTTACGAACACATGGTCTATCACTTTCCGGATATCAAGCGTGGTATTCCCAAGCGTATCAGTCATCGTGAGCATCTTCCTACGTATCTCTTCAAGAACGCTGATGTGCTTATGCTCCACTATGAGGAGATTGCTCAGGCTATCAACGATATCGGTTTGATCAAGAGTAAGGAGAAGAAAGCTCAGGCGATCGAACTCATTTCCCGTTATGCGCCGGAAATGGCAAGGATGAAGGAACAGATCAAATCGGTCAACGGATATGTCGACCGACTCCATCGTGACATCGGTGAACAGAAAGATGTCAGCCGTTACTGGAAGGGAAAGACAGAAGAGCTTGAAGAAGCTGTCAAAGAAAGAGACGGCAAGATCGATGAGCTCATAGCTAAACAGGCAAAACTTCAGAAACAGATCGAACTTCTTCCACCGGGTCTTCTTGAAGAACTCGAAGCGAGGGAGAGAGAACGCAGAAAGGCAATTAACGCACAAAAAAGAAAGGGTATAGGCGGAATCGCCAGGTGATCATATGAATAACAGTGAACATATAACAAACAACGAATTAATTAAGGTTATGGACCAGTGGAGCGGACTTGCCGATTTTCTGGCAAGGATGATTGAAAAGTATGGAGATAACCTTGGCCTTGATGATTTGCCAACTCCGGAATATGTTTATTACTTCTTCAAGAGAGCAGAAGTCTATACAAAGTATGCGGAACTGATAGCCAGTAAAAAAACAAATGATTGACGTGAAAAAAGACCTCTGATAATCTGTACGTATAAACGTACAGATTATCAGGAGGCCATGCATGACTATTAATGAAAGATTATTCAACGTAATGAAGGATAACGGAATAAGCATAAGAGAATTAGCACGAAGGACAGGAATCACAGCAAGTACGATCAGTGACTGGAATACAAAGCACACTAATCCTACGGCTGAAAAGATACCCGTGATTTGTGATGCTTTGGGTATTTCAACGTCTTACTTACTAAGAGGAACGGAAGAGACAGACTATATCCTTACAAATGAGGAGAAAAACCTGATCGAAACCATAAGAAACATGGACGATGCCTCCCAAAAGAGATTTCTTGCTTATTTCGAGCAAATGTACCATAAGAAAGAAGGTTAAAAATGGAAGAAAAGAAAAAAGTATATATGTATACCCGTGTGTCAACCGCTATTCAGGTTGACGGTTATTCGCTTGATGCTCAGAAGAACAGAATGCGTATGTTCGCAGAGTACAATAACTATGAAATTGTGGGCGAATATGAGGATGCGGGAAAGTCCGGAAAGTCAATTGAGGGCAGACCGGCATTCACACAGATGATAAAGGACATAACTGAAGGCAAGGACAAAATATCATTTGTCCTCGTGTTTAAGCTGTCAAGATTCGGAAGAAATGCTGCTGATGTATTGTCAACTCTTCAGATAATGCAGGATTTTGATGTAAACCTGATCTGCGTCGAAGACGGCATCGATTCATCCAAGGACTCCGGTAAGCTGATGATCTCCGTTTTATCTGCTGTTGCTGAGATCGAGCGTGATAACATCAGGGTTCAGACAATGGAAGGAAGAATACAAAAGGCTCGAGAAGGCAAGTGGAACGGCGGATTCGCTCCTTATGGATACAGGATAGAAGACGGTGTACTGCAGATCGAAGAAGATGAGGCAGAGGCAATCCGCATAATTTTTGATAAGTATGTAAATACAGAGTTAGGAATAGTCGGTATTACAAGATATCTTCAGAGTCATGGTTTTACGAAGAAAGCGAGACAAAACGGGCATAATGAGTTTTTCTCAACAGATTTTGTAAAGAAAGCTCTCCGTAATCCTGTTTATAACGGGAAAATAGCTTATGGAAGACGTAAAGCTGAAAAAGTGCACGGAACACGAAATGAATATAAGAGGATCAATCAAACGGAATATCTGCTTGTAGACGGTTTGCATGAAGCCATAATCGATGATGAGACATGGGCTATGACTCAAGCAAAACTCCAGATGAATGCAAGAAAGTATGTCAGAAAAAGAGATGGCGGTAATGGTGCGATCCATCTTCTCACTGGTCTTGTGCGCTGTCCTGAATGCGGAGCTCCGTTGTATCACAATGTTTCAAGGAAATGGAAGAAAACCGGCGAACAGTACAAGGATTACTATTACTATGCCTGCAAGCACCGTAAAGGCGTCCATGGACACAAATGCAACTATATAAAGCAGATCAAGGCTGAAACATTGGAGTCGGCTGTAGAGGAAATCATTATAAAACTGATAAGAAAACCTGAATTTGCCAACATGATGAAGAACAGAATCAACTCTAAGGTTGATACTGCTGAGCTGGATAAGGAAATAAACTCACTAGAGAATGAATTACGAAGAGTGATTTCAATGAAAAATAAACTCCTCGAAGAAATTGATGCCCTTGATCCTGAAGATAAGCACTTTGGACGCATGAAATCGGATCTGTCAGACAGGATATACGCTCTTTATGACAAGATCGACGAGGCTGAAGATAGCCTGATGATAGCCAGGAAAAAGAAGATTGCGGTCAACACGGCAAAGCTCGAAGCAGACAACATATATAAAACCTTAATGTATTTCGATACTCTCTATTATAAAATGGATGATAATGAGAAGCATGATTTGCTTTCTATTCTCATTAAAGAAATCAACATTTACGAGGATAAACAACCTAACGGGCAGTGGCTGAAACAAATAGTATTCGCCCTGCCAATCATAGGGGATGAGGAATTATATGTGGGTTTGGACAACGGAAATCCCGTTGAGACGGTTGTCCTTCTTTGGCGGAAAGCCGAACAGGCGGATCGACATATCGTGGTGAATTGTGAAACTTAGGGAAGACATGTGAAGAAGAATAAATAGTGATCTTGTTTCCAGATACAAATCGGGGTTTGGCGAGGCATATATGGAGAAAGCAACAAGAGAAAAACTTGGCTTCCAATCTAGCGTCGATTGTGCGATTGTTTCCAACATGGAATCTCAAGGAAGCTGACGGGTTATGGTGTGCGGCGTTTGTCTATTATTGCTGCACGACAGCGGGATTCGAAATCCCGTTCAGACCTGAGGAGTGTAAAACCTGTCATCTGGCTGGATGCCTTGGCTGGGAAGAGTTTGCTTTAGGCGATCGGCGGATCGAATACCATAAAGGGCAGAAAGGCTATGTTCCGGAAGCGGGAGACATCGTGCTCTATGACAGGGTATTCGAAAACAAAGAGCACGACCATATGGGGATCGTCCTTGATAAACGGGAGGGTACGATCCTTGTTGCAGAAGGAAATGTGAACAATATATCCGGAATTATCGAGCGCCCTATC
>CADAIP010000009.1 GCA_902787975.1 Oscillospiraceae bacterium | reverse complement strand
AAGACAGATGATCCTGTAATCAGGATATTTCTTAAGCATGTGAAAAACAAAGTTTGAACCTATAAAGC
Source organism: Oscillospiraceae bacterium (assembly GCA_902787975.1). Classification (GTDB taxonomy): domain Bacteria; phylum Bacillota; class Clostridia; order Saccharofermentanales; family Saccharofermentanaceae; genus Saccharofermentans. Next base: position 65,880 of record CADAIP010000009.1, on the reverse strand, counting down.
CGGCTCCGCCTGTTACGATAATTACCATAATTACTGCTCCACTAAAGATAAAATATATTGTCCGTACTCAGTCATTTTATACTTCTCGCCAAGAGAAACAAGTTGCTCAGTAGAGATATATCCTCTTCTCCAGGCGATCTCTTCTATGCAGGATATATAGAATCCCTGCATTTCCTGAACCGTTTTTACAAAGTTTCCGGCCTTCTGCATGCCCTTGGGATTTCCCGTATCAAGCCAGGAAATGCCTCTGCCCATGCACATAACCTTAAGCTTTCCTTCATTAAGATAGTGATTGTTTACTGCCGTGATCTCAAGCTCTCCTCTTGCGGAAGGCTTAGTGTTCTTGGCAATCTCAACTACTTCGTTGTTATAGAAATAAAGGCCCGGAACTGCATAATGTGACTTGGGTTCTTGGGGTTTTTCCTCGATCGATATGGCATTAAAGTCACTGTCGAATTCAACCACACCAAATTCTCTGGGATCCTTTACGGGGAATCCGAAGATTACGGCACCATTTTCTTCTGCAAGCTCAATGGAGTTTTTAAGCATCCTCGTAAGGTCTTTTCCATAGAAAACGTTATCGCCGAGAACGAGGCAGACACTGTCGTTACCAATGAATTGTTCGCCAATGATGAATGCATCTGCAAGTCCTCTGGGTTCTGCCTGCACTTCATATTCGATATGAACACCGATCTGGCATCCGTCACCCAGAAGCTTCTCGAAATTTCCGATATCTTCCGGAGTCGATATCAGCAGGATCTCCCTTATTCCGGCAAGCAGAAGCACTGACAAAGGATAGTAGATCAGCGGCTTGTCATAGATAGGCAGGAGCTGTTTGTTGACAGCTATCGTGTTCGGATAGAGTCTTGTGCCCTTTCCTCCTGCAAGAATAATACCTTTCATAGATTACCTCCGTGCAAGGCTCAGGATTATCTCACAGATCCTGTCGACATCCTCCAATGCAAGATCAGCATAAAGCGGAAGCGTTAGAACTCTGAGGGATATGTCCAAAGCAACTGGTGTATCGTTCGGGTCAAATCTTCCTTTATAGCAGTCAAAAGCTGTGGTGATCGGATAGAAATACTTTCTGGCACAGATGTCATTCTCCTCAAGCTTTTGGAAAACCTCATCCCTGTCAGCACCGAAAACAGCCTTGTCAAAAACAACCGGGAAATAAGCATAGTTCGTCGTTACGTTTTCCTGGACCGGGCAAAGCTTAAGTCCGTCCGTGCCGCTTAAGTGCTCCCTGTAACGTGCAACAACTTTGCTGCGCTTATTTATCTCTTCATCAAGATGTCTTAAATTGCAGATGCCCATTGCGGCACAGAACTCGTTCATCTTGGCATTACCGCCGACATATGCGACTTCTTCAGGTCCGTGAATACCGAAGTTCTTAAGGTCCTTAAGGCGCTGCTCAAGTGAATCCTCGTGATAGCAGACGGCGCCGCCCTCAATCGTGTTAAATACCTTTGTTGCGTGGAAGCTGAACATCGAAGCGTCACCGAAGTTTGCAACATTGGTTCCCTTGTAAGATACGGCAAATGCGTGTGCTGCATCGTAGATGACCTTGAGGTTATGCTTCTTTGCGATTTCATCGATCTTTTCGACGTTGCAGATGTTTCCGTAAACGTGTACGGGTAAGATCGCAACAGTCTTGTCCGTGATAAGTGCTTCGATCTTATCCGTGTCTATCGTATATGTGACGGGATCAATGTCGCAGAATACGGGTACAAAGCCAGATCTTATGATCGCGTGGGTCGTGGAAGCAAACGTAAAAGGTGAAGTGATGATCTCGCCGCCCTTTTTGAGCTGCAAAGCTTCAAGGATATTCTCCAGGGCAAGATGTCCGTTGCAGTAAAGCGCAACATGCTCAACATTAAGACGTGCCTCAAGTTCCTTTTGAAGCTGCTTATGCTTTACACCCATGTTGGTGATCCAGTGGGAATCCCAGAGGTCTTTTATCTCATTGGTGTATTCTTCAATATCAGGCATTGAAGATCTTGTTACCAGTATCTGGTCCATATCACATTCTCCAATCAATAAGGCTCTCGATCATGTCCAGGTCATATACCGGAATGCCGAGCTTATCATGTATATTCTTGCGTTCTGCAAAAGAATCATCAATGAAGATCGCATCCTTTGCAGTAATATATTCACTCTTGTCTCTGTCTTTCTCAATATGAATGATCTCAGCGAAAAGATCCTTTGAGATCCTGAACTTATCCAGGGAGTCATAGATATCCTTTGCATGCTTTGTCAGAAGGATCACGGGGATACCCTTGTTAAAGCACTGGTAAACAAAAGATATCATCGTGATGTTTACCTTATCGTCAAGGTAAAGAGTATCGTCAAAATCAAGATAGACCTTGTCGTATTTAACGCTTGTCTGGTAGCGGCTTATGAATGCGCGGTCGAGCAATACATCCTGGCCGTTATTGATGATGTCGATGTCATATCCGAGCATGTCGAAAATCGTAAGCATCGGATAATTGATTCCGAGGTTTCTCGTGGTACCCATCGTACCCGGGATCCTTGCGGAGATCTCCAGAAGACGGAATTCTCCTTCTGTATTTCTTTTAAGCTGGAAGAACCATGCACCTGAGAAAACCATCTTTGAATTGATCTTCTCCGCAATCTTCATGACACTGTCTTCCATCGGAATGATCCTGCTTCTTACGGCAATTCCCGATCTGATTCGTTCTCTTCTTCTGATGAGTGCAGATCTCAGTTTACCGTTTCTGTCTGTGAAGCAGTCTACTGTATATTCATCACCCGGAAGATATTCGCAGATAACATACTGCTCGTCTCCCGCCAAAAGCTTTTCGAGGTCATCTCTGTCAGTAACTTTCATTGCGCCTTCGGAGCCCTGTCCTACTGCTGGTTTGCAGAATACGGGATAGCTCTTTACGTCATCAGCGGATGCGAAAGTCTTCGGGATGAATTCCTCGCCTTTGAAGAATTCGTATGTCTTTGTTTTCGAGCGGCACGTATCAACGGTCTCGATGGGAGAAGTTACGACCTTGCAGTGAAGCTTATCCTGCTCCTCGGTAAGAGTCAGGCAGGCGCTGTCGTGGGCCGGATAGATAAGGTCGATGCCGTACTCGTCAACTATCTTGTTAAGCGCATCTATGAGACCGGGATCGCCCGGGAAAGGCACGCCTTCGATGTAATTCTTGAAAAGGAATTCAGCATGACAAGAGACGCTGCTGGCACCGTAGAGCTCAACAAACTTGGAATACTTCAACGCATTATGTATCTCAAATGCTATCTCCGTTCCTGCCGGAAATACGAGCACCTTTTTTCTCATGCCTTCTTCTCCTTACCACCAATGATACTCTTTAATGTGCTGAGCAGGTAGTCAAGACAGTCTATCTTGAACAACTTGGTTCCGAAATAGTATATCAGAACGCCGAGCGGTACCTGGATGAGAAGAGTGACGAAATCGTTGAGCTTGAGGAATGTAACGCAGTATACGATTCCACCCATGATCCATGCCAGGATAATGGACGGCAGAATGTCTTTAAGCTGCTCGAAATAGCCGTAATTAATGAGTTTCTTGTTAGGCCATGTGTTGATGACCTGGCAGATGAAGTCGCTTACCAGCAAGGACAATGTAATTGCAAATACGCCGTACCTCATTGAGAAGATGAGAAGGCCAATTCCGACGATCTTTTTGATGATCTCGAGTTTCAAGAACATATCACTTCTTCCCAATGCTTTTATTGCATTGAGGTTAGCCGTGTGAAGCGGATAGAAGGTATAACAGATACAAAGGATGATCATGTAAGGTATGAGCGGAAGCCATTCTTCCGGCAATATGATGCTGACGATAGGAACAGCGCATGCGGAAAGTCCTGCCATCATGGGAGCCATGAGATAGATGCTCGTTTTCATGGCGCGCCTTGTCATGTTCTTAACGCGCTCGGTATCGTCCTGAACGCCTGACATTGCAGGGAACAAAACGCTGTCTATTGAAGTGTTGATGTTGGCAGTGATGAAGCCCGGGAACTGGTTGGCCTTATCGTAAAAAGCGAGATCTGCCTTGGTGTATTTCTTACCGATAATGAGCGCTCTTAACTGCTCATAACCCGTGGCAAGAAGGCTCGATACAAGAAGCTTCCATCCGTATGCCAGGAGACCTTTAAGTCTCTTGAACGAGAACTTGAGCTCAGGCTTCCACTTAACCGTTATCCAGAGGATGATGGTATCGAATGTGGTATTCGTAACATACTGCATAACAAGTGCCCATGTGCCGTATCCCTTATATGCAAGGAAGATACCGACTACTGCAGCTGCAATAGTTCCGCCCAGAGTCGAATAGAAGAATCTCTTGAACAGAAGGTTTCTTGTTACGTAAGCAACCTGTACGTTCTTGACACCGGATATGAGAATGATGATTCCCAAAACCCTGATAAGAGGTGTGAGCGAAGGATCATCATAGAAATTCGCGATGAAAGGCGCAGCGAAAAACAATCCCACATAGAGCACTGCGCAGAATACGATGTTGAAATAGAAAACAGTCGAGAAGTCTAAGTTATCGGCATCTTTTTTCTGGACAAGGGCATTACCGAGACCGCTGTCTACAAATACCTGTAAGATCGTGATGATTACAAGAAGAAGCGACAGTGAACCGTAAAGGTCAGGCTCAACCAGGATGTTTGCGATGATGAGAGATACAACAAGCTCAACGCCCTTTGCACCTATACGTTCGAACAGTCTCCATAGGAAACCGTTCATTACCTTATTGCCTGTCTTACCCGATCCTTCTGCCATTATTTCTTAACCATTACCAGTAACTTATAGTGAATCCTTGCTCTCAGAAGTCCGGAAAGGATCTTGCTGATGATCTTGTGATATTTCTTATCCGTATCCTGATCGAGCTGCTTTAAGCCTGCCGTCAGTTCGTTAAGGAATTTGAGATATGCCTTCAGATTCTTTCCGCTCTGTTCTGTCCATGAACCCGGAACCGATACGCGGTATACGGACATGTTGTCAGGGAGATAGAGCATGCCGCCCTTCAGCGAACCGCTTATCTGGTATGTATAATCCAGAGGACATACATCGACGAACTTCCTTCTTTCAGTGAGGATCTCTCTTCTGACAAGGATCGAATTCGTGGATACGAATGAACCGCCGCCCTCGATTACTTTCTCGACGGGGATTATTGTCATTTCAGAACCGTGATCAACAGTACCGTTAACGCTTCCGTCTGACGCATTGATGAGCGTCGATGCGTGGACACAGATATCTATGTCAGGATGAGATTCCAAAGCATCGTACTGCTTCTGAAGCTTATCGGGATCTGTCCAGTAATCGTCTCCTTCGCACAAAGCGATGTACTTGCCCTTTGAGCGTCTGAGCTGGAAAACGTCCGTGATCCAGACGTCCTTTGAATACTGGTTTTCCTTCTGATATATCGGCTTGATGATATCCGGGTATTTAGCTTCGTATTCGCGGATGATATCTGCAGTCTCATCGGTGGATGCATCATCGTGAATAAGGATCTCAAACTTGAAATCCGTCTTCTGCATCACAAAACCATCCAGAGTATCCCTGATGTACCTGGCATGGTTATATGCATTGCAAATGATGCTGATCTTTATGTCATTGTCCATCAGACGGTCTGCTCCAATCAGCTGCACGAATTGAGATAATTCATGAAGTTTTCTTTGTTCTCAAGTGCTGTTGTCGTAGGTCTACCGAGGTCATCTCTTGCTCCGATCGAGCACTTAACTTCGATAAGGCTCAACTCCCTGCGTGCCTTGGCAGCTTCGAGTTCCTTATCGAGATCATCGAAATTATCGACACATACCGCATTGGGATATCCGCATGCCTTTGCGATTGCAACTAAGTCGATGGATCCTGCAACAGTCGGCATTCCTCCGACAGTCTCATGCGCACTGTTGTTGATCACAACGTGGATGAGATTTGCAGGCTTGTTCGCACCGAGCACAGCCATGGAACCCATGTGCATCAGGACTGCACCGTCACCGTCTACGCACCAGATCCTTGTGTCAGGCTTGTTGATCGCAACGCCTAATGCGATGGATGAAGAGTGACCCATTGAACCTACTGTGAGGAAGTCGTACTTGTGTGACTGTCCGTTTGCTACTCTTGTCTCGAAAAGCTCTCTTGAAGCCTTACCCGTTGTTGATACGATCGGATCTTCACCTGAAGCCTTTACGATATGCCGGATGATCTCTTCACGGATCATCTTGTTGTCATTCTTGTATTCGACTTTTCCGTCGAAAGAAAGAGCACCCTTACGGATGACGAATGCCACGTCCTTACCCTTGGCAAGGATCTCTCTGAACTCTGCCATCTTCGCTTCGACTTCTTCATCAGTCGTCTCCTTGCCGATGGCAAATGTTGCGATATCCATGTCTTCTAATAACTTAACCGTAACTTCACCCTGGTAGATATGCTGGGGCTCGTCGTGAATGCCGGGCTCGCCTCTCCAGCCTACTATGAATACCATCGGGATCGCATATACCTTATCGTTAAGAAGGGAAGCAACAGGATTAATGATGTTGCCCTCACCGGAGTTCTGCATGTAAACGACCGGAACCTTGCCTGTTGCGAGGTGGTAGCCTGCAGCAAGAGCAGTGCAGTTACCTTCATTTGCAGCGATTACGTGATGGTTGGGATCAATACCGTATGTTGCCATAAGGTAATTGCAGAGCGCCTTAAGCTGGCTGTCCGGAACTCCGGAGTAAAAGTCAGCGCCGATTATTTCAACAAGTTTTTCAACTTTCATTCTTATCTCCTGAAATGTGCGGTTTATTATAACTCGTCAATGAGAGTGATAATGTCTTTGATCTTCATGAGCCTGTCATCTACTTCCTTGGCTCTGTGATAACGGAGGATATCCTCTGCCGTCTTCTGCATTGCCGGGAAAGCAGATCTTGTAAGCTGGTTAGCATAGATGACGATGTTAACGCCGTGAGCAGCAAGCTCTTCTTCTGTGATCACGTTGAAGCTTGAAGGAACGACAACGATAGGTGTCTCCTTGTTGTCTGCCCTGAACTTGTCGCAGAACTCAAGGATCTCATCGGGTTCTTTCTTTCTTGAGTGGATCATGATGCCGTCAGCACCTGCAGCAACGAATGCGTGTGCACGGGCCAGAGCATCTTCCATACCCTGCTCAAGGATAAGGCTCTCGATACGCGCGATGATCATGAAGTCATCTGTGAGCTGGGCCTTCTTACCTGCAGCGATCTTGGCACTCATCTCTTCGATGGTAGCCTGTGTCTGCTTTACTTCTGTTCCGAAAAGGGAATTCTTTTTAAGTCCCTTCTTGTCTTCGATGATGACTGCCGATACACCCATCTTCTCGAGGGAACGCACTGTGTATACGAAGTGCTCCGTAAGTCCGCCTGTATCACCGTCGAAGATGATAGGCTTTGTCGTAACTTCAGTGATATCGTCGATCGTTCTGAATCTTGAAGTCATGTCGACGAGCTCGATGTCAGGCTTGCCCTTTGCAGTTGAATCGCATAGAGATGAGATCCACATTGCATCGAACTGGTCGAGTCTGCCGTCGTGCTCAACAACTGTCTTCTCAACGATAAGACCCGTAAGACCGCTGTGTGCTTCCATTGCCTTAACGATTGGAGTAAGTGAGAGGAGCTGTCTTAATCTCTTTCTTCTGTACTCCGGCATTGCAAGCTTTTCGCGAAGCTGCATGTCGATCTTCTTAACTTTCTCGTTGTATGTGTAAGGAATGTCTACAAGCTCTCCGCCGTATTCCTTGACGAGATTTTCGACGTGATCGTGAATCGCCTTCTCAGGACCGTCAACCCAGTTGTCTCCATGAAGGACATAGTCAGGCTTGATGAGATTGATGACATCATCGTAAAGCATGTCATTCTGGATAACGACCTCATCAACACCCTCGATGCTCCTGTAGAGCTTTAATCTCTCTTCCTGGCTGATCGTAGGGAATTTGTTGTAACGGATGGAAGCAGCATCTGAAAGGCAGCCGATAATGACTCTTCCTCTCTTCTTAGCTTCGTTGATGATGTTCAAATGACCTTCGTGAATAACGTCAGTGCAAAAACATGTGTAAGCAGTCTTCATATTATCTCCTATCAATCCTTATACTGAACGGGCACCTGAACGCCTGTTGAAACCAGCGCTTCCTTAAATACGACAAAGAAATCCTTTATGTCTGCTTCATCGATCGCGCCGAGAGAGCAGAGACGGAATGTGTTTGTCGTGCTGATCTTGCCGGGATAGATCGTGAATCCTCTTTCGTAGCAGTAATCGTGAACCTTCTCGAAGCTCCAGTTCGGATCGTCGGGATAGATTGCTGAAGATACGAGTCCTGCTCTCCATTCAGGCCTAATGACCTGTCTGAATCCGAGTTCATCAAGACCGGCGTTGATCGCATTGAATACACGTGTGTGACGTGCCCACTTTGCTTCCTCGCCTTCAGCCCAGTACTCTTTGAGAGCCTGGATCGTAGCGTAGATCGTCTGGACCGGAGGAGTAAAGTGCATCTCGCCTGTCTTCTCGAAGCACTCATACTGCAGATAAAGATTGCAGTAGTAACTTCTCTTAGGGAAATCCTTTGACTTCTCGATGATAGATCTGTTTCCGACTATGAATGAAAGACCGGTAAAAGACATAAGGCCCTTCTGTGCAGAAGCCATGCAGAAATCGATATTATCTTCTTCGATGTTGATAGGTCTCATCGCATATGTGGATGTCGTATCAACAGTGAAGATCGCATTGTACTTGTGAACGAGAGCACCGATCTCTCTTATCGGATTGAGGATTCCCGTTCCTGTCTCGTTATGAGTTGTGTGTACAAGTCCGATATCCGGATTATCCTTTAATGTCTGCTCAACAACTGCAAGGTCAGGTCTCTGGTCTACAGGGAACTTGAGATCGATATGAGGAAGGCCATAAAACTGGCAGATCTCAACGGCACGTGAAGAATAAGCGCCGTTATTAATGACAAGAACCTTCTTTCCCTCAGGAAGAAGGCTGTTGATGCAGATATCGATATTGATCGTACCTGAACCGCAGAAAAGGACGCTCGTATATTTTTCGAGATCGCCGTGAACGATCTTTACGAGGTCTTCCCTAAGGCCCTTCATGAGTCCTGCAAATTCCTTTTCGCGGGGACAGATGTCAGGTACTACCTGTGCGTACTTTACCGTATCCGTCGTTGTGGACGGACCGGGATTGAGCAAAACGTTTCTTTTTACCGGATCCATATTCCTTTACCCTCCATTAAACATCGTAAGTTGGATCGATCTGCTTGAGTTCCTTGAAAGTGTCGATCTCGACGATATCCTCTTCAAAGCACTCGCGGACCTCAACAGCGTAGTTCTTCTTCTTGTATACGAGAGGCACCTGCTCCCAATATCTCTCTTTGCCGCCGGGCATTGAATAAACTTCAGGAATATCGTTTGCGAGCTTTCTGCCGTCTTCTTCATTCCAGTAGCTGATGCCGACCATTTGCCAGCAGTCTTCGCCGCCGACCTTCTCTTCAGTAATGACCTTGTCCTTGACCTCAAAGCACCAGTCGTCCGTTCTGTCCTTCTTGATGGCAAGGAAGTCGGATGTGTAGTGGTATTTTGTGATGATCTTGGGGTTCGATAACAGGAGGTCTGCCTCGAAAACATATGCGTTGGACAAAAGTTCCTTGGCGATCATGGAAGAGCTGATGTTATTCGCCTCGTTGTAAACGGGATTTTCCAAAAACTTGACCGTAGGGTACTTGTAAAGGAGCTGGTCGAACTGTTCAGCGAGATAACCGCGTACGATGTAGATCTCCTCGATGCCTGCTTCAAGGCATGCATCCAGAAGATGATCGATGATCCTTGTACCCTTAACTCTTACAAGCGGCTTGGGGGTATTGAACGTGATCGGAACAAGTCTGGAACCGAAGCCTGCAGCGATAAAAACTGCTCTCTTGGCTCTGTAGGGTTCAAGAGCGTTCATTCCTGCTTCAGTGATTGCGCCATTTGAAACAAATCCGAGATCAGTCAGCTCCTTGATGACCCTGTTGATCGTTCCGAGGCTGTGACCTGTAAGTCTTTCTAAATCTCTTTGTGTATAAGAATCTGTTTGTGTAACCATCTTCTCTAACACGTCAAACTGTTTTCTTGTAAGGCTCATAATAACCCCCGATGTTTAATATCGGGATATTTCTACACCGATTTTGAACACGAGTCAAGTTATTTATATTAAATGCCACATAACTGCACCATATTGTCATAAAAAGTGTTGCAAATCAGTCCTTGGAGGGTATAATTGAGGCGTCCAAGGCGGAGTGTGATTCTCCGACCGGCGGTGAGCGCCAAAAAGCGTAAGCCCGCAAGCCTCATAAATTTTGTTCAAAATGAGGTTGACCCGGTGTGATTCCAGGGGCCGACGGTAAAGTCCGGAAGAAAGGAAGTGTATTTCGTATGACTGAAACCCAGGTAACCGTTAAGACGGATTCTCGTGCTGCGCGCAAGATCATGATCCGCCGCATTGCTGCATGTGCAATCCTCACTGCAATGGCAGTTCTTCTTATGTATCTTGAGATACCGCTCCCGTTTATGCCGGTATTCCTCAAGTTCGACTTTGCAGAACTTCCCGTGCTTATCGGCACATTCGCGTTAGGTCCTGTATGGGGTATCGTGATCGAGCTTCTTAAGAACCTCATTCACCTTCCCGTTACACAGACGATGGGTATCGGCGAACTTTCAAACTTCATTACAGGAGTTATCTATGTGGCAACTGCAGGTCTCATCTACCGCAAGTTCCGCACCAGAAAAGGCGCCGCTGCTTCAATGGGTATCGCAACATTGGCTCTCGCTCTTATTGCCGTTCCCGTTAACGCATTCATCACTCTCCCCCTGTACGGCTCGGTAATGGGATTCCCAATGGAAGCCATCATCGGTATGAGTGCTGAAGTTAACCCGCTCGTTAAAGACAAGATCTCGCTTTTGTTTGCAGTATTCGTTCCGTTCAACCTTTTCAAGGGTATTGTCGTAGGTCTTATCACGTTCCTTGTTTATAAGCCAATCTCAAAGCTTATCAACAAGACGTATGACGAGACCCACGCCAAACAGTAAATCGTATAAGCAAAAAAACAGAAAAGCTGCCTTGCGGGGCAGCTTTTTTTATCTTCTCCCCACCGCATTCTCAGAGATAAGCTCGATCGACTTTACTGACTGCGGCCATTCCGGATGTGCGATCGGGAAAACATGGTGCATCTTAAGATCGCCGTCATTATTGGCTTCGTAGTAAACCGCGCCTGGAACATTGTCTTTGAATTCACGGTCCTGCGGAAGAAGGAAGTCATCCTCACCGGTAATTACAGAAACTCTGAGGTCACTGTCCTTTTTTGCAATAAGGTTAAGGTCATATGCATAGTCCGGGAGACGCTGACGATCATCTTTTGAACCGCTCAACTTCTCAAAATAGATTCCCGGGAAAGCCTTGGTCGTATTTCTGATGCCGGGACAGATCAGACCTGCTGATTCAACTGTTCCTTTGGGGCTCACGGAAACCAGCATTCCCTGAGCAACATTGCTGTCCCTTGCTGCCACGGCCACCATATAGGCCAGGTAGCCGCCTGCGGAGTCTCCGACAGTGTGGAACGTTTCAAAGCCGTATTTTGTATAGACGAAATTCATTGCCTCGAAGATCTCGGTGATTATCTGCGGGAGGTCTGATTCTGGCATGAGAGTGTAGTCAACATTTACGACAGGAATGCCTGCTTTTATGGCAAGATGCATTCCGAAGTTCTGGTCAAGTTTCTTGAATCCGTAAACAAATGCGCCGCCGTGGATCAGGATGAAGCATTCTTTTGCGCCGGTACATCCGGAAGGAGTATAAACATCAAGTGTGAGAGGCTTACTGCCGTCTTTATATACCACGTCCATTTCCGTCGCGCATTCTTCCGGGAAGACTTCATTCTCGAGTCTTGGCGTGTCAAAGGCAATGCAGTTCTTGATAAACAACTGGCTTTCCTTCTCTGCTTTAAAACGAAGTAAAGAATCGAACATGGGCATGCCCCCCTTCCTGATGTCACTTCTTAGATGAAATGGGCTTTATCCTGGGTGTTACCAATCCTAATATGAGCCAGAAATAAGGAGCTACATTCATAACGCTGCTGCTGACAAGCGCCTGTGAGATATAAGCTACAAAGACACCGAAGAAGATCCAGAGGAAGCTGCGCTTAATGTCGTTCTTCTCGTTGACGATACCCTTAATGGTGCTGACTGTAGCATAAAGGAGAAGTGCTACATAGTTGACCAGTGCAAAGACACCCTGTGTTGCGAGTGTGTGGATATATTCGCAGTGGCCCTTTGCCTGAACATACATGCCTTTCTGCCAGCCGGGCTGTTCCCTGAATGCAGCGGTGAGGTTATCAAGACCGATGCCCGTAGCCCAATGGCGCGGAACGCTTGAGAGCGCGGCTCTCCAGATATCGTCTCTTCCGTTACCGATGTTTACGTTGCCTGTCTCTGTGATCTCAGCAACGTCTTCAGATGTCTGCTCGAGCTTATCCGTGATGGAAGACTCAAGGATGATGTTGAGGATTATTACCACAATGAATCCGATGATGAGTGTTAAGAAGTCGATGATGATCTGTCTTAATGAATCATTATCGATCGAACCCTTGCGCATGATGACAAATGAGATGATGTACATCAGGATCATAGCGCCCAGACCAAGCCATGCAAGACGTGCCATACTTGCGATCATTGTGTAGAACATGAGGATCGCGAGTGCGAATATAGCCCACTTTAAAGCCTTCTTCTTGAAGATCTTGGAACTCATGATGAAAAGGCCTGATGTGGCTGCAGTAAGAACGCATGAGAGGGTTCCGTAGAAGTTTGTATTCTGAAGAAGTCCGTATGTGGCTGTATAGCCCGGACGGTCAGCTTCGAACAGGCAGTAAGAGATCTCGATTCCTCTTGTCTGGAGGAATGCTACGATGCCCTGGATAATTGCAACGATCACATAGGTTGCGAGGACATTTCTTCTGAGCTTTGTATCTTCGATCATCGAACCCGCATAGAAAAGTCCGTAGTAGCAGAGGAAGTGTGTAGGATGCTCCATGTAGTATTTCTGGCCTTCGGAAAATACACCGAAGTTCTGTGAGCAGAACATGGAGATGAGCATGAATGCCATGAGCGTGAAATAGAAAACATCAGCAACGTAGAATCTGAACTTTCCTGCTGCCGCTCTTCCGATGAAGGACAGGATGACGAACAAAGTTAAGATGATGCCGAAAATACCTACGACATAAGGCTGGTGAAAAGAAGGATACCATGTCCTGAATGCCTTGAGCTTTGTGCTCTTCAAGATCTCAGTAAAGAGCTCTACTACAGGCAGTGCCACAAGCAGAGCCATCGATATGTAGCATAAAACCTTGTCGGATGCGATCTTCGCGATCAGTGGTGTTTGTGCCTTAACTTCCCCGGTCATTTCAATACCTCATAATCTTAAATCATTTAATTATTTTGCTTATTATAAAGAACTTGCTTTTCTTTTGAAAGTGTGGGGACATTAGCACTGCCACTTGTTATATAATTGTCACGAAAAGAATTTACGGAGGTTTTCTTATGTCATCCGACTTACCCCGCGAACAGTTATCAGCACTTGTCGCATCATTCATGAGCTACTCCGCAGGACACCTTCCTGACGATGTTAAGCTCCGTTTATCACAGATGAAAGAGATCGAGAATGAGGGCTTTGCTCCCGACATCTACAATGTCATGGAAAAGAACATGCAGCTTGCAGATTCTTTGAAGAGACCTTCCTGTCAGGACACGGGCATCCCGCAGTTCTTTGCACGCGTAGGTTCCAGGTGGCCTTACATGGATATCATTGAAGATGCACTTATCGATGCTGTTAAGGATGCAACGAAGAATGCACCTTTGAGACCTAATGCGGTCGAGGTTTTCGATGAGAAGAATACCGGTAACAACATCGGTACCCACAGCCCCTGGATAGACTGGGAGATCGTTAAGGACAGTGATGAACTGGAACTCTATTTCTACATGGCAGGCGGCGGATGCTCACTGCCCGGTTTCTCCAAAGTCCTTATGCCTCTTGAAGGATACGAAGGCATCGCAAAGGCTGTTTTCGAGCAGATGACCACATACGGCGTAAACGCCTGCCCTCCGTGCCTTGTCGGAATCGGTATCGCAGGCTCCTCCGAGGTTGCCGCAAAGCTTTCAAAGAAAGCGCTCTTAAGACAGGTCGGTTCACATAACCCGAACCCCAAGGCGGCTGAGATGGAAAAACTTCTGGAAGACGGTCTTAATTCGATCGGCTTAGGACCCGGCGGATTCGGCGGCAAACTTTCCGTAATGGGCGTAAACATCGAGCAGGCTTCAAGACACCCCGCTACTCTCGCAATGGGTATGTCCACCGCATGCTGGGCACACAGAAGGGCAGGAATCAGGATCAAGCCTGACTTCACCTACGATTTCTTCACACACAAGGGGGCAGTCTTATGAGCACTTTTGAATTCAAAACACCCGTATCAGACGAAGATATAAAGAAAGTTCACATCGGTGACGTCATCTATCTTACAGGTGACATCGTAACGGGAAGAGACGACGTTCATCACAGAGTCGTTATCTCCGGCAAGGAACCTCCGGTAGATCTCAAGGGCAAGGCCATCTTCCACGCAGGCCCTATCATGAAGAAGATCAATGCCGAAGGCGAACCTGACAAGTACAAGGTAATCAGCGTCGGACCTACAACATCAATGCGTATGGAAAAGGCACAGGCAGAGTTCCTTGAGAAGACCGGCGTTAAGATCATCATCGGCAAGGGCGGCATGGGTCCCAAGACTACACAGGGCTGTATCGACAACTGCGCGATCCACACCATCTTCCCCGGCGGATGCGCCGTAGTCGCAGCTGAGGAAGTCGTAGACGTGGAAGGCGTTGAGTGGCTCGATCTCGGAATGCCCGAAGCAATGTGGAAGCTTAAAGCAGATAAGTTCGGACCTTTGATCGTATCCATCGATTCTTATGGCAACAACCTTATCGAGAATAACAAAACCGACTTCAACGCTAAAAGAGAACAGGCACTGGAGAACCTCAAGGGCAAGCTCTCATACATGGAATGATGAAGAAAGACTTATCTTCTTTTGCACCTTTTCCCGACTTAAAAACGCTCTCGAAAGAGGGCGTTAAGTTGCTCATATTCGATCTTGACGGAACTCTCCTCGATTCAATGACCGTATGGCACGATGTCGATAAGGAATTC
The DNA here is from genome assembly GCA_902787975.1 of Oscillospiraceae bacterium. Classification (GTDB taxonomy): domain Bacteria; phylum Bacillota; class Clostridia; order Saccharofermentanales; family Saccharofermentanaceae; genus Saccharofermentans. Next base: position 50,643 of record CADAIP010000009.1, on the reverse strand, counting down.
CTGGGACGCTACGGATATGAGGTAACTCCGGAATATACCGAAGTCGTAAAGCGCGCATCGATCGAAGATGCCGCAAGATACACCCAGACCAAATACAGGATCCCGCTCACATGGCAGGAGATCGTCGACACATGGGAGTCGATGGTATATGGCTTTTACAAGTCTGAGGTGTGCCTCAAAAAAGGTGCAAAAGAGTATCTTGAAGAAGCAAAAAGACTCGGATTATCTTTGTGCGTGACGACGGCTCTGTCACGCAGAAACGCCGAAGCTTCGCTGGTACACACCGGCATAAGAAACATGTTTGATTTCGTTATCACATTAGAAGATCTCGGCAACAAAATTGATAAGAGTTCGCCCGATATTTTCCTTCGCGCAACCGATTACATTTCCGCTCCGGGAATCGTCGTAACGCCTGACAAGGCAGTTGTTTTCGACGACGTTCCACAGGCCATGAAAGGCGCCAGAGCAGGCGGTTTTAAGACATGTGCGGTATATGACAACATCGGCTGCGGAGGTCCCGATGGTTGGGAGAGCTTCGCAGCCGGTTGTGATTTTTCTGTATATGAATTCTGAACTTGTTTCTTATTCCAGTTTATATTTAACCCATTATTCCTAATATCCTTAATCTACGGCCGTAACTCAGATTCCATTTACAGATTTATTATCTATGCTGTTTTAGGATTAGTCTTTTGCTGATTCTTTTTTCTCTTCCTTCTTGTCCTCCTTTGCATCTTTTTTATCTTCGGATTTCTTTTCTTCAGATTTCTTTTCTTCGGATTTCTTTTCTTCGGATTTCTTTTCTGCGATCTTTTCAGCTTCTTTAGCTGCGAGTGCCTTTGCTCTTCTTGCTCTTCTCTTCTTGCGTGCCGTAAAGACGATGATGAGAACTACTGCAGTGATTATTGCCATTACGACGATGCCGGGGATGCATGCGATGAGTCCGAGAAGTGCATTCTGGAAGAACTCAACTGTGTTTTCCCATGTCTGCTTGAACTGGTTGGAAACCTTCTCACTGTATGTTACTACGTGGGGCTCTTCTACTTCCTTTTCTTCAAGAACTTCATTGAGTGTGAGTGTAAGTGTCGCATACTGGACCTGGTTCTCAAGGACTCTTACTCTGGATTCTGCGCTCTCGATCTGGTATCTGACGTCTGTAAGTCTGTTCTGAAGAACGATGATAGTATCGAGATCTTCTGCCTGGGCAAGGAGATTGAGAAGCTGGTCGTACTCGACTCTTAAGGATTCGATCCTTGCCTTTGTATCAACGTATTCAAGTGTTACGTCTGTTGTGTTTTCGTTGGAAGATGTTACCGTGCAGCTTGAGCCGACTGCTTCAATGAGTGAGTCGAGCTTATCTGCGGGAACTCGTACGGTATATGAACCTGAACGGAGATCCTTGTTGTTACCCGTGCCGTGCATTGAAGAATATTCAATGTATCCGCCGCATTCTCTTACGCGGCTCTCAAGGTCTGCTGCAACCTGGTTATAATTCGTTGTCTCCGCTGTAATCATGACCGTTCTTATGAGAAGTCTTCCCTGTGACGGATCAACGTTAACTCCCGGATCGTCCGGCGAAGCGGTAACCGGGCTGTTTGACATGCCTGCTGTGAAAGCTGCTTCATCTGCAAATTCCGCTTCTGCTGTAAAATCCATGTCGCTTGTAAGGGACTTGGTATCAGTACCGTAGTAAACATCTCCGGAAAGCATCTGAACTTCACCGTTGTGAGTCCTGATATCCGAACTTGCGGCTTTTGCACCGTTAAGGAAAGCGCCGAATAACGAGAAGGCCGCGATATTAAGAACTACCGCTCCGGCTACGATTCCAATGATTGCACCTTTTTTCATAATTCTATCCTCCATTTTTGACGGGTACTGCCGTCTTCCGTGTTGTTACCATAAATACAGATGCACTCCGGGAAATGTTGCAGACAATATTTCAATTTGCGAAATCACCACGAGAATATATACTTATCCCTATGGATATCTCGAAAACAAAATCTGATCTCTGGGAATACCTTGCGGATGAACGCCGCCCCATTGCCCTCTACGGCACTGGCGACGGAGCAGACAAGATAATTTCCGTTCTTGAGCGCAAAGGCTTAAAAGACCTCATTGCCGCCGTTTTTGCGAGCGACGGTTTTGTCAGGGACAGAATGTTCCATGAATATAAGGTCATATCTTATTCCGACTGCTGCGAAAAGCTTGCAGGTCAGGATTTCATCGTTCTGGTTTGCTTCGGCTCATCACGTCCCGAAGTGCTCGGACAGGTCTCAAAGATAGCATCTGAAAGAGAGCTTTATGTGCCTGATGTTCCCGTGTACGGCGACATTTTATTCAACCGGGAATTCTATGAAGACAATAAAGATTCAATTGAAGACGTTTACTCAAAACTTGCAGATGATAATTCCAAAAGGTGCTACGAAGATTACATCAATTACAAGCTCACAGGAGACATCTCTTATCTTGAAGATTCAGAGTCTGATCCTGATCTTGAATTCAGACTTTTGGATCAGATAAAACCGGGATGCTTCATTGATCTCGGTGCTTACTATGGTGATACATTAGTACGTTATCTAAATAAATATCCCTGTCTCAAAAAGGCTGTTGCGTTAGAACCTGAGCGCCATTCATTTGCAAAGCTCAAAGCATGTGCAGAAGACCTGGAAGCAGAAGAATTCGATGTCACCTGCATCAATGCCCTTATCGGAGACAAAGTAGGAAAAGAGCTCGTATCCACCGCAAGAGGAAGAGGAACAAGAGCTTTGCAGAACAGCAATGTTGAATTAAAGAACACGCGTGAGATAGACGTAATAACAGTTGATTCACTTGCTCTTGATAACGTGAGCTTCATTAAGTTCGACGTTGAGGGTTCTGAACTGTCTGCCCTCGAAGGCGCAAAGGATACGATAAGCAGATGCCGTCCGGTGATGAAGATCGCATGCTATCACAGAAGCGAAGATGTATTTACTCTCGTACAAAAAGTCCTTGAAATAAGAAGCGACTATAAGATATACATGATCCACACAAGGTGCATTCCCGGATGGGACACCGACTTCTGTTTTGTCTGATAAGGAAACACAATGAAGATACTGATCGTAAGTGATTCGCACGGAACTACAGGCCCCTTAAGAACGGCCATTATGAAAGAGACACCCGACATGCTTATCCATCTCGGTGACTCCGAATATCCCCAGGCAGAGATCGCAAAATGGGCAGGTGCTCCCAAGACAGCCTGCATATTCGTCAAGGGCAATTGCGACACATATACATTTGATCCTTCACTCGAAAGAAACGAAGCCGTATTCACACTCAACGGCCACAGGATATACTGCGCGCACGGACACCGCCAGCGCGTTAATTACAGCCTTCTGACACTGTCTCTCACGGCACAGGAACAGGGCTGTGACATCTGCATGTTCGGCCACACCCACGTGCCCTACGACAGCTTCGGAGATGCCATATCAGACTTCAGCAGATACTATGAATCAGGCTTTGGTACAGCCGCCGGTCCGCGCCTGCTTAACCCCGGTTCCATAGCTATACCGAGAGGCAGCTCAAAACGCGGTTACATGGTCATGGAGATGGAAGACGACGGCAGATATGAGGTTTTCTACCGAACGATCGATTAAACCTATAAATTCACGATTAATTGAATGTTTAAGTTCTTCGTAAAGTGAATCTGTATCTGAGTCATTTTCCGCAGAAGCGAAGCGCACGAGGACCTGGTGACGAAGATACAGAGTCGCGCAATTTATTTATCCATATTTGCAATGACGTGAAGAATAATGTGGAATATTCTCGTAATGCCGCCAGAACAGTCACCCTTTTCGACGGCATTGCTTATAAGCATCGGGTTATCCGTACCGATTACGTCGACGTCACAGCTGATGAGATACTGTACCGTATCGTCGTTATCAACAGTCCAGCAGAATACCTTTTTGCCCTGCGCATGCATGTCACGCACAAGCTCAGGCGTGATGTAAGACTCTTCGATAGAGATGTTATCTGAACATTCAAGGTTCTCAAGATTTCCAAGACCTACCACGACACAATATGCTTTTGTGATCGTCGGGTCGAGTTCGTTTACACGCTGCAGACGGCTCAGATCCTGGGCAATTACCATGACATTATCGTGCATGCCGGTATCGTTTATGACCTGAAGTACATTCTCTTCAAAGTTCACATCGTCCGCATGGCCCTTAAGTTCGACCTGGACATGCATGCCGTTTTCTTTAGCAAACAGAAGAACTTCGGCAAGTGTCGGAACAACAACGTGCTCGTAGTTGCCGGGCATCCATGAACCGAATTCGCATGCAGTAAGTTCTTCGTATGTGTGATCGTGGATGGAAAGATTTATTCCCGTAACTCTCTTGATCGTTGAATCGTGGTTGCAGATGATGACGCCGTCCGATGTCTGGTGAACGTCAAGCTCGATCCACTCCAGGTTCTCGCTTGCTGCCATTTCAAATGCAGGCATCGTATTCTCGGGTGCGTTTACATTGTCACCGCGGTGAGCGCAGACCAGAGGCTGGTCAACGGGTTCAAAGAGGAACGCATATCTGTTTATCCAGTAAACGCTTGTTACAGATGAGAAAACCGCGAGGACGATAAAGAAAACGATGACGCCTTTCCAGGATGTCTTTTTCGCTTTGAACGTATCCTTTGACAAAGTCAGGAGCATGTCCTTCTCATCAACATAACGGTAGAACAAAACAGCCAGAGCGGCATTGTTTACCGCAGGCGAGATAAAGCTCTTGAGGATCTGGCGCAAGAGGTATGTGGACGTGCCGACATTTTCTGCCTTGAAGATAATGTTCTTGCTGTTGCCGAGGATCATGCTGGCGGCTTCGTTCCAGTTGATGACGATGATGGAAGAAATGGAGTTGATCGCAAAGTTCAAAATAATCGTGAGGAGGATCAGTGACAGAAGCGTCTCTATGAAATGTCCTCTTTCAAGATGTCTTGATCTCGTGCAGCTCTTTATGAAGGAGTCCTTCTGCATTACAAAGCTGTTGATCGAGAACAGATATACCGTAAGGATCAGGATCAACGCGATGTAACCTATCCAGTAAACTACGTTAAGTCCCTTGGTGTAATCGATAGTCTGGTTAACAAATCCGGGAAGGATAAGCTTAAATGTAGAAGTAGCCAGAGGGAAAACCCTTGTCAGCGGGAACAATACGAGAATGAAAAAGATCAGGAACCAGTTCTTCGGATGAAGCGCCTTTCTGCAGGCACGGAGTCCTGCGGCAAACATGCTCATGAGGTTGGTCGTTCTTCCTGCCTGTCCCATAGAGAAAGCATGCAGGAGCCCTGCGATCTCGAACAATGAGAAAAGCGTTATTATGACCGCGAAAATGATCATCAAAATGATCGATACGGGATTAAAAAGCACGTGAGAGAGATTGGCAGGAACGATATATTCGACTCCTGTAACCTTCATCATGAGGGTAATGAGAAGATCCTTCAGAACGGATGTTGCCATTATGGTAAATACCGAGCAGAGCAGAATGAAGAGCATAACCACTCTGAAGCTCTGCTTGAAAAGGATCCAGATACCTCTTAAAAACTGGAAAAAGCGCTTGAAGAACCTCGCTGTCCGGGCCTTACCCTTTTTGCATATATCTTTGAAAGATAAAGTTTCCGGCATTCCCCTCGCCTACCCTCAAGCGTTATATTTCCTGACGTACTCCTGGTACTTCTTCTCGTCCTTATCCTTACGCTGCTTGAAGTCGTGCATGTAAGTGTCGGGGTTTGTTGAACCCGCGCGCTTGAATCTGTAAGCGATGGCAGCTATGTTGAGACTGTGCTCGGCGATCCTGACGCAGCTGTAAAGGATATCGTTAAATACGAAGCCCTGTTCAGTGGTGCAGATACCTTCTGCAAGTCTTTCAACGTGATTTGCCTTGAACTTATCACACATTTCACTGATGACGATCCTCAAAGGTCCGATGTTGTCGGCATTGGCAGCGTCGTTGGACAAGTAGCAGTTTAAAGCCATCGTATAGATCTCGCGCACTGCAGGAATGACTTTGTTGAGCTCTTCGCGTGCGGCATCAGAGAATTCAAGATGCTTAGTCTCAACTTCTTCAGCCGAATCCGACAGATAATTTGCGTGATCGGCGATACGCTCGACTTCTCCGATCGCCTGAAGGATCCTGGAAGACCTGTTCTTGTCTTCAACGCTCAAGTGCTGCGTTGTCGTGAGCTTCATAAGGTAAGAACCCAAAAGGTCCTCGTAACCGTCTACACGCTCTTCGTTCTTCTTGATGAAGTCGAAATCAGCTGTGTTATATCCGTTTGAGAGCATGTCCATGGACTTATCGAGTCCGTCCTTAGCCTTTGTGACCATCTTGACCATCATGTTGCGGCACTCACCTACAGCGATAGAAGGCGTAAGCATGAGACGTTCGTCGAGCTTGAATTCCTGTTCTTCTGCTGTCTCCTTGACGAAAACATGTGCAAGCTTGACCAAGAGCTTTGAGAACGGGAACAGGAGAAGAGTTGTAGCAATATTAAATATAGAGTGGATCGCAGCAACACCGACGATGCCGACCTTGTTGTCCATAAAGCTGAAATTGAAAATGGCATTTACCGCATAGAAGACGATAAGCCAGACAACTGTTCCGATAACTTTGATCGCAACGTGGATGACCGTAACTCTCTTTGCGTCTCTGTTAACACCGATGGATGAGAGGATAGCAGTCATGCATGTACCGATGTTGGCACCCATTACGAGCGGGATAGCCATACCGTATGTGAGCTGGCCTGTCATGGAGATACTCTGAAGGATACCGATCGCAGCAGCAGAGCTCTGGATGATGCCCGTAACAACCGCACCGGATACAACGCCTAAAAGAGGATTCTTGAAGGCGGTCATGAAGGATACGAAGCTGTCCATCTCCTTGAGAGGCTCCATTGAGGCTGACATCATGGTCATACCCTGCATGAGGATCGCAAATCCGATGAGCATTGTGCCGATATCCTTACGGCGCTGCTTCTTGCAGATCATGATGAGCGCTATACCGATCAACGCGAAAATCAGGGAGAAGACAGAAGGCTTAAGGAGCTTTAAGAATACATTGTCTCCGCTGTCGATACCTGCAAGAGACAAGATCCACGCCGTGAGTGTCGTTCCGATGTCGGATCCGAATATAACGCCGACTGTCTGGGGAAGATCCATAATGCCGGAGTTAACGAAACCTACCAGCATGACCGTCATTGCCGATGAGGACTGGATGGCGATCGTGATGATCGCGCCTACCGCAAGGCCCTTGAATTTATTGTCAGTAGCTTTATTGAGGAGTTTTTCGAGCTTACCGCCGGCAGTCTTCTTCAAAGACTCAGACAAAAGCCGCATTCCGTAAAGAAAGAATGCGAGGCCGCCGAAAAGCGTTACAAACGAGAAAATATCCATATCTATCTCCGGTCCTTTTTAATTCAAGATAATTGTTCCGCCCTGTATTTTAATATCAAAAAAGGAATATGTAAAACACCGAAATGTTACATATTCCTTTACATAGACGGGCGTCTATATGTTGTTATTAACAGTCATCAGGCCTTATTTTCTGCCGAGAAATACCGGAAGGAGCAGTGTAACCAGAAGCCCGATAACAAAGTTTATTGCAGCTCCGATAGCGACCGCAAGGACCAGTTTGCCAAACATGATGCCCAGGATTACTGCAACTGCTGAAGGAGCAAGTCCGAAGTAGAAGAAGATCATCTGGATTATCGTGCCGATGAGCTTTGCAACTTCATCAGGAAGAGACAATGAGATGAACGTTCCCAAAGTCGTAGCAAAGAAGCTTATCGAGAGGATGAACAGGAACCAGACTATGACCGACAAAGGATTTGCCTGAACCAGTACCGCACATACGATAAACGGTACCAGAAGGTCGATTGCCGTAACAGTAAGGCTTCCGAGAAGCGAATAGAAGATCTTTGCAAATCCCTTTTCAGGTATAAGGACGAAGAATCCTCTTGATGTGTCTTCGCGGATCGGGTCACCCAGTGTTCTGTAAAAAGCCATGAGTCCCAGTGCTGCTGCAGGCATGAAGAACGGATCATCAAACGGTGCAGTTCTTGCAAACCATGCGACTACGCCTGAGATGAGCGTATATACGATCATGGTCGTGGAGAAGATCTTGAGCTTTGCGAATCTGAATCTGTTAAATACAGCCTTATAGAAGAAAACGCTTGCGCCGTTACCGTAGTGGAAGCCTTCCCTGTCGAGGTTTTCCTTGCGTTCCTTCTCTCTTGTGGCAACAGAGCCCCTGGCTGCCCTCTTGGCGCCCTCAAGCTGCTCTGCCTTGTGCTCAGCCGCAAACATGGCATCTTCGTAGAAGTCTGCCTTCATCTTCCAGATGAGGAGTACGAGCACTGCGCATGATACGATAAAGATGCCAAGGAAGATCAGGGACAAAGAAGTGTCGCCTGCAACCGCATAGTAAGAGATAGCCCTGAGCCATCCCCAGAAAGGTACCCAGTGTGTTTTCGGGCTTGCAAAATATGCAAAAAGTCCGTCAACGATATCCATCTTGTTTACAGTAACGAATGCTGCAAAGCCCACACCGACCGCACCGTAAACGACTGCGATGAAGCGGTTGAGATTTGCAACGCCGTTCTTCATTTTCGATGTGATCGTATAGAAAATGACCTGGACCAGCGTGCTGAACATGAGTGAAAGCACATAAACGATGATTATCGAGAATGAGCCCCACAGACTAAGTCCTGCATTGATCGTAAGATTAGGGATCTGGAACAAAGCAAAAACAGATATCAGGAGCGATGAACCGAGCGTGCAAAGAAGCCTGAACATCAGTACTGACTGCGGCCTCATCGGCGATGCGAAAAGCATCGGCACGTCTGCCGGCAGGAAGATCTTATTTGAATTCTTCGCATTAATGATATTGACCGCAAGAATGAGCAGGAAGATAGCGGAGATCGCAAGATCGACGATATTTTCCTTTGCAAGATCATGCTCAGCCATAAGCCCCTTTAAGAAACTGTCACGGGCTTCAGCCGCGGATATCTCTTCACCCGGATTGCCGTCTTCATCTGTCTCAAGAACTGTGACCGTGTTATCAGCTTTATCAGTGCTTTTGTCGAGCATGGCACCGAATAATCCGATCATGCCGCCGAAAACGATCATGATGACGAAGATGACGGCCCAGGTCTTCATCATCTTCTTAAGCGTGTTAAGAAGTGAGTGGGAAGCGTAATAAAGGAACAGTCTCATTTATGCCTCTCCTTCGCCTTCACCGCTTACGGATGACTTATCAATACCTTCCGTTACTTCGAAGAACAGGTCTTCGAGTGTCTTTCCGCCAGCATCAACTTCAGCTCTTGTGACGTTAGCCTTGATCTGGCCGTTCTGCATGATGATGGTTCTGTCCCAGAGCATGTCGACACTGTCGATGATGTGCGTACTGATAAATAATGTCTTGCCTGCCTTGCGGAGCTCTTCGATGTAATTCTTGAGTTCCTTGATGGCATGCGGATCAAGACCTACGAGAGGCTCGTCAAGAAGAATGAGATCAGGATCGGGCAAAAGACCAAGACAGATATTCAGTTTCTGCTGCATACCTTTGGAAAGCTCGTCACCGAACTTCTTGCGCTTGTCATCAAGCTCAAATCTCTCAAGCAGCATGTTGATACGGTCTTTGTAATCCGTAAGCTTATATGCCCTTGCGATGAATTCCATATGCTCGATAACGGTAAGAGTCGGATAAAGAGAAGGCATTTCAGGGATATATCCCAAAACCTTTCTTGCCTCAACGGACTTGTTGTTCATTCCGTTTATCGTGATGCTTCCGTCGTATTTGAGAAAGCCGATGATGGACTTGATGATCGTACTCTTGCCTGCGCCGTTAGGTCCTAAAAGGACTGTAAGTGAGCCGGGTTCAAGCGTGAAAGATACATCATTGCATGCAACATTTTTGCCGTAACGCTTGGTTACGTTCTTAACCTCTAACATATCCAATTACCCCCAAGTTATTAACACTGCAGATAGTTTGCCACCGGGAAATTCCGTTTTCAATAGGCTTAGAACCGATTTAAGGTACCGTTAAGGATAGTTGTCAAAATTCCGATATCTTTTTATAAATTCAGATATTTAAAAAATTATATGCTATTATCTGAATTACTAGTGACTTACTGTGATTACCGGGGTGAATTCTTATGACAAAGTGGATTATCGTTGTTGACGACGACACTGCCAATCTTAAGATGGCAGGTCACATTCTGAGCAAAAACAATATGCGTGTTACTGCCTTGAAATCCGGCAGTGCCTTCCTTGAATACGTTAACGAGAACGGCATGCCGGATCTTGTTCTTTTGGACATCAAGATGCCTGTCATGGACGGCTTTGAGACGCTCGGAAAATTAAGACAGCTCGAGCAGCTGAAAGGCCTCATGAAGACACCCGTTATCTTCCTTACCGCAGATGAGGATGTCGATACTGAGACCAGAGGTTTTGAGGTCGGAGTAGCCGACTTTATCAGAAAGCCTTTTAACCCTGACGTACTCCTAAGAAGAATCGGCAACATCATGTCGAATTCACAGGAGATGCAGAGCCTTAAGAGCGAAGCAACAATAGATAAACTTACGGGACTTCTCAACAGGGCTGCCGCCGGCGAGGAACTCTCCAAGATGTGTTCCGAAAATGCCGGATGCCTCATGATGATCGACCTCGATTCATTCAAACTCGTAAACGACATATACGGTCATGAGATGGGTGATAAAGTCCTCATCGCATGTGCTGATACATTCCGTGAGAATGTCCCTGAGGGAAGTAAGGTCGGACGAATCGGCGGTGACGAATTTACAGCATTTGCAACAGGCGTTACGACCGAGGAAGCCGTTGCAGACATAACCTCAAGATTCAACAGAGAGATCGTCAGAAAAGCAAAAGAACTGATGGGCGATGACATGACCATCCCGCTCGGCGTATCTGTCGGCGGCATCTTCGTTCCCAGATACGGCAACGACTACACTGCCCTTTTAAAGCTCGCCGATAAAGCTCTTTATAACGTTAAGAAAAACGGTAAGCACAGTTACGATATATACGACGACAACATTGATGACGGCAAGTCAACAATACTCGACATCAAGGCCATATCCGAGATACTGGGTGAGCGTTCGATCCAGGATGTTGCTCTCCAGCTTGATAAGGAGGCTTTCTCGCCCGTATACCGTTATGTAATCAGATACATAATCAGACATCACATAAACGCATGCAAGATCCTCTTCACTCTTGCCCCCGAAAACGGCAGGCTCGACAACGATTTCTACGACAACGTTGATGAATTCGGCACCCATATCAGAGGGTCTCTGCGTAAGTCCGATATATTTATGAGGAATAGCAAGAACCAGTATTTCGTATTCCTCACTGACATCAGGGCTGACTCCGTCGACAAGGTAATACTCCATCTCCTTGACGGCTGGAAAAACAAAAAGATCGCAAATCTCATCATCACACACGAGACTGAATTCATCGGCAAGAACACAGATTACGTAGTTACCAACAAGGTCAAGAAAGTAGTCATTGTCGATGATGACGTGATCAATCTCCAGGTAGCAGGCAAGATCTTAAGTTCCGGCGGAATGCATGTCATTGCGCTGAAGTCGGGAGAGGCTCTTTTCGAGTATCTCGACAAAGAAACAGATATGCCGAACCTTATCCTGCTCGACGTAAAGATGCCGGGCATGGGCGGATTTGAAGCGATCAAAAAGCTTCACTCATTAGAGAGCGCGGCAGCAAGGATCCCTGTCATCTTCCTTACCGCAGACGAGAGCGCAGGTTCTGAAAGCGAAGGCCTTGCGCTCGGTGCAATGGACTTTATCAGAAAGCCGTTCGTACCTGAAGTGCTCCTCTTGCGCGCCAGAAACATAATCGAACTTACAATGCTGCAGCACCAGCTTTATTACGAAGTCGAGCAGAAGACAAGAGAGAACAAGGATCTGTTCCTCCAGATCGTAAGCTCGCTTGCTGCCGCAATCGATACAAAAGACGAATTCACCAAAGGACATTCTTCACGCGTCGCAGAGTATTCGAAAATGATAGCCGGGAGACTCGGATACACTGAAGCAAGACAGGACGAGATCTACATGATCGCCCTCCTTCACGACGTCGGAAAGATAGGTATTCCCGACGGCATCTTAAACAAGCCCGGGAAACTGACCGACGAAGAGTTCGAAATGATCAAAAGACACTCACAGATGGGTGCTTCAATACTGAAAAACATAGAAGACACTCCGAAGTTTGAAAAGGCTGCCCTTTATCATCACGAGAGATATGATGGTGCCGGTTATCCTTCAGGACTTAAGGGAGAAGACATTCCCGAAGAAGCAAGGATAATCAACGTCGCAGATTCCTATGATGCAATGTCCAGCGACAGAAGCTACAGATCACACCTCACGCAGGAAATGATAAAAGATGAACTGAAGCTTGGAATGGGTACACAGTTTGATCCGAAGTTTGCACAGATAATGCTTGATATTGTAGAAGAAGACAAAGACTTTAAATACAGAGGATAAACAGTATGAGTACGACAAACGATAACAATGATCTGTTCCAGTCCTCCCATCTGACCCTTTTAGTAAGTTACACGATCTTTGCGATAATCCTTGTCATCGAATCACTTCTCCTCGGATGGGAGAAGTGGGCCCTCCTGATCATCATCGTCGGCATAACCATGGCATGGGTCCTTCATATCAGACACAACACTCCGTCTGTTGTCCGTATCTGGGTATACGCGATCCTGATGATGGGGTGCTATTTCTTCTATGGTATCCATCAGAGCAGTACGTTTGACTTAGCGCTCGTAATGGCCGGCGTCATCATGATCAACACGCTGACCGGCAAGAAATCTCTCATAACCCTCTGCGAGTTCACCTACTTTGTGACAATGGCTTATGAACTCGTAAACATGATGGCCACGGGAGAGTTTTTCGATGTTCTCATAATCACAAGATCCGTCCTCCACATCTGCCTGGTCATCTTCATAGGAAGATTTGCGAAAATTATCATCGACAAGTGGATGCAGGTAATGAAAAAATCAGAGGGCGAGATCGAGCAGCTCACTGATGCAACAGAGCATCTCAATGACTTCCTCGCAAACGTCTCACACGAATTGAGAACACCTGTTAATGCGATCATCGGACTTACAACCCTTTGCATCGACAAATCAAGACACCGCGAGATCCAGGGCGACCTCATCGCAGTCAGGGATGCCGGCCGTAAGGTTGCCGACCAGATCAGCGACATTCTCGACTATTCCGAGATCGACCGTAAGAAAGCTGTCTGCAACAACGAAGACTATATGCTCTCTTCTGTTCTTCACGATCTCGTCAATGACGTTAAGCAGTATAAATCCAAGAACGTCGAGCTCATCATCGACGTCGATCCTTCCATCCCTGCGGTAATGAATACCGACGTCTCAAAGCTCAAGAAGATCCTTAAGTCCCTCATTACGAACGGCCTTAAGTACACCCAGCAGGGCGGCGTGTATGTAAGGATCACGACCATCAAGCACGAATACGGGCTCAACCTGTGCATCGAAGTAACCGATACCGGCAAGGGCATGACAGAATATGAACTTGAGAAGGTTTACGACAGCTTCTACCAGGCAGATTCCAGCCGCACCCGTCAGGGCGGAGGTCTCGGACTTGGCCTTGCCATCACATCAGGATTCGTAGCACTCTTAGGCGGCTTCATGACGATCGACAGCAAACCCGACGTCGGCACCACAGTCCACGTCAGTATCCCGCAGAGAGTAATCGATCCTCTGAGCTGCATGTCTGTCTCAGCACCCGACAAACTCTGCCTCGGCGCATTCCTCCACTTCGAGAAATACGACAACCCGGCCGTAAGAGATTACTACAACTCAATGGTACTCAACATCGTTAAGGGACTGGGCATACAGATGCACCGCGTTAACAATACCGAGAACTTAAAGCTCCTGAGAGATTCCGTCCATCTCACCCACCTGTTTATCGCAGAAGAGGAATATAACGATAATGTGGATCTCATCGAAGAACTCGCAAAGACAATGGTTGTTGCAGTCGTTGCAAACGAGGGCATGATCCTGCCCAAAAACACACGCGTAAAAGTCCTCGAAAAGCCTTTCTACTGCTTCCCTGTCGTATCCATCCTCAACTCCACCGTAGACAGCAAGGAAGAGCGTGTAAAGAAGCTCCGCTGCGACGGCGTAAGAGCACTCGTAGTCGACGACGAGACCATGAATCTTGTTGTTGCAAAGAGTATTTTCGGAAGATACGGCATGAAAGTCTATACGGCCACATCAGGTCAGGAATCGATCGACATGTGCCGCGAGAAGGTTTTCGACATCATATTCATGGACCACATGATGAGCGGCATGGATGGTGTTGAGGCAATGAAGAGGATCAGGACGGACGTTGCAGGACTTAACGGCTCCATCCCGGTTGTCGCACTTACCGCAAATGCCATGAGCTCTGCAAAGCAGATGTTCCTTTCCGAAGGCTTTGACGGATTCGTAAGCAAGCCTGTCGAGGTCGAGGAACTCGAGCGTGTATTAAGACAGGTCCTCCCCAAATCAGCGATCACTTACGTCGATGCTGACGGCAATGTTGAAGAATTTGAACCCGAAGAGGAAGAACCTGTTGCTCCTCCCGTCCGCGAAAAGGATATCCTGGCAGAACTCAGGAAGAGCGGCATCGATACTGACGCCGGTCTCACTTACTGCGTAGGCGACAAAGAATTCTACAAGTCACTCCTTATCCAGTTCTCGACGGAAAGCGCTGACAAGATCGCTTCAATGAAGAATTACTATATGGTGCACGACTGGCACAATTACGAGATCCTCGTCCATGCCCTGAAGAGCACTTCCAAGATGATCGGTATTTCCGGTCTTTCAGAAAAAGCCAAATCACTTGAGATGGCAGCAAAGGAGAACGAAGAAGGATTCATCCTCGAAAACCACGAAGACATGATCCGCGATTACGGCCGCATCGCAGCTGACATCAAAGACCATCTCCTCTCAGATGAGGACGGTTCCGGAGATGACGACGTGTTCGAATTTGCACCTGAGAACGAAGGAGGTGATGAGGCATGAGGAACATGTTAAGGTATCTTTTCAAACCCTCCGGCAATGACCGCGAAGCAATCAAATCTGCCTATTACGAATCCGTAGGACCTACACAGGTCACGATGGTCCTCGCATTCCTTGCGGGCGCGATCTTCCTTGCGCTGACGTTCATTTATCCTCCCTACTTCGGTGGAACGACGGTCCTGTATCACCAAATATGCTATGTCTCGATCCTTGCCATCGCAACCGTCTGGATGATCGGCTGCAGGTATGCCATGAAAGATTATTCATCAAGGTTCCATATCGTATTTGTCCTTAATCACTTCCTGGGCATATCACTTCATATTTGGGTAATCTCACTCGTAATCGTTAACTCACTTGCAAGAGGCACGTGCGATACCACTCTGTTCATGACCGTTGCGCTCGTTGTTCCTCTGTGTGTTTACTTCACTCCGATCGTCTACTTCATCATCGCCATCCTCTCAAATGCCAGCATGGCTTTTTTCCTTTACTACATGGTAAGCATGGGATCGATCGAGCCTAATGAACTTGCAAACTTCACCATCTTTTCCGTATTCCAGGTCGTAATGGGCGTCATCATGTCCTACACCAGGTACAGACTCAACGAGCAGCTCGTAACTGCCGAGAGACAGCGCCAGGAGATCGAGATGCTCAACAAGTCCCAGAACAGCTTCTTCTCCAACATGAGCCATGAGATCAGAACACCGATCAATACGATCATCGGTCTTAACGAGATGATCTTAAGAGAAGACGTCAGCGAAGAAGTTATCGAAGATGCGGTCAACATCAAGGCAGCCGGCAAGCTCCTTCTTAACCTCATCAACGACATTCTCGACATGAGTAAGTTCCAGTCAGGAAGCATGCAGCTCCTCATCGAGCCTTACCACACCGGCGACATGCTCTCCGATATCGTCGGCATGCTCTGGATCAGGGCTAAGGATAAGAAGCTCGACTTCAACGTAGATGTATCTCCTGATATTCCTGCAGAACTCATCGGTGACGAGGTCAGGATCAAGCAGGTACTCATCAACGTAATCAACAATGCCATCAAATACACCAAGGAAGGTTCCGTCTCCCTCACCGTGCAGTGTGAGATGAAGGAAGACAAGACTTGCAAGATGATCTACATGGTCTCCGACACGGGTATCGGCATCAAGTCTGAAGATATCCCTTACCTGTTCTCCGCATTCAAGCGTGTCGATGAGACAGCCACCAAGCACATCGAAGGAACAGGTCTCGGCCTTTCCATCGTTAAGCAGCTCGTAGACATCATGGGCGGTAAGATCACGGTTAACAGCGTCTATAAAAAGGGCTCCACCTTCATCATCGAGATCCCCCAGAGGATCGAACGTGAAGGTTCCGTCGGCAAGTACGACTTCGCCAAGGCAGGAAGCTCCGGACGCAAGAAAGAATACCTGCCGAAGTTCGAAGCTCCCCAGGCACGCATCCTCGTCGTTGACGATAACGAAGCCAACCTCATGGTAGTAAGCAAACTCCTGCGTGACACCAAGGTCCGCATCGATACTGCCACGAGCGGTGCGGATGCATTGCGGAAAACCCTCAACATCAAGTACGACGTCATCTTCATGGATCACCTCATGCCTGAAATGGACGGTATCGAGTGCAGAAGACAGATCAAGGACCAGACCGGCGGCCGCTGCCGTGACACTGCGATCGTCATCCTCACCGCAAATGCCGATGAAGAGAACAGAGCCCTCTATGCACGCGAGAACTTCGACGGTTATCTTGCAAAGCCTGTAAGCGGCGATGCTCTCGAAAATGAGCTCTACAACCATCTCCCCAAGGAGATCGTCCACATCACGGGTAACAGATCCGAGATTGCACAGGAATCCGTCTCCTGGATGAACGGCGCCAAGAAGCGTAAGAGTATTGTCATCACGACGGAATCCGTCGCTGACCTCTCACCTGAGATCATTGCCAAATATCAGATCCCCATCCTCCCTCACAAAGTCCGTACTGAAGAAGGTCTTTTCAAGGACGGCCAGGAGATCGAGACACAGGGCATCCTCAAGTACATGGAAAACCCCGACCATCAGGTTCTCCCGATGGGTCCTTCGGTAAGAGAAGTCGAGGAGTTCTTCTCCAAGCAGCTGACCTATGCTAATAACGTCATCCACATCTCGATATCAAGCAAGATCGAGCATAGCGGATACCAGCCTGCCATTGAAGCTTCCAAGTCTTTCGACAACGTTTTCGTAATCGATTCCGCCCACCTCTCAAGCGGCCAGGGCCTCATGGCTCTCGTGGCCTGCAGAATGGCTGAAGCAGGCCTTACTGCAGAGCAGATCGTAAAAGAACTCGATGTCATAAAGAAGAAGATCCACACAAGCTTCATCGTTGATAACCTGGACTTCCTCGCCCGTGCAAACCAGGTCGGAAACGGCACAGCCAACATCGTCAAATCCGTCATGGGCCGTCCCGTACTCGTCCTCCGCAAAGGTAAGATGGGTGTCGGCATGACCTACTTCGGCACAAGAGAAACCGCCTGGAAGGCATACATCAATTCTGTTCTGACACATGGAACCAACATAGACACAAGAGTTCTCTTCGTAACCTACGTAGGCATCTCAAAGCGCGAGACTGACTGGATCCGCGAGCAGATCGAGAAACACATGCATTTCGATGAGATCTATTTCAAGCAGGCCTCCCCTGCAATATCCGTAAACTGTGGACCCGGCACATTCGGCCTGCTGTACATGGAGAAATAATGTTGAAGGTTGTCTTTTCTAAAGGCAACCTTTTTCTAATTACTTACTGAAAATGAATTTTTGGATTTTGGTAAGTAAAATATCTGCTTTCCCGGTGTTGCTTTTTGAGATTTTACTTACCAGATTTAAGTTTTTCATTTTTGGTAAGTAAATTGTGCTCTTTTGGGGTCAGGGTTTTCAGAATTTTACTTACTAAAAATCGATTTTCTGATTCTGGTAAGTAAACTATTCTCTCACGAGTGCTTTTTGGCCCAAATTTTACTTACCAAAATCGAGTTTTTCGATTCTAGTAAGTAATGCAGTTCCCGTTTACGTACCTAAAGAGCATTTTTTCGAAATAGGTACGTAATTTCAAAGCGATACTCACAGGATTTACGTACCTGAAAGCTGTTTTTCGTTTTTAGGTACGTAAAATGAAGCTTCAAACACTTCGAAAACGCGTAATCAAGAGAAAAATTACGTACCTGAGAAGGCTTTTTCACAAATAGGTACGTAATTTCAAAGCGATACTCACAAATTTTACGTACCTAAAACGACTTTTCTTCAAATAGGTACGTAATTTACACACCTCGAAATAATACAGGCATAAGTCTGGCGCTGCCTGATTCCTTAACAAATAAAAAGGAATGCCCCAGAACTCTGAGGCATTCCCAAATAAATCACACTAACTAAAGAGCAGATATCAGTAATTCTCTGCGTTGACCTCGAAGTAAGACTGAGGATGAGCGCAAACGGGGCACATCTCGGGTGCCTTCTCGCCAACTACGATGTGACCGCAGTTTCTGCACTCCCAAACCTTAACTTCGCTCTTCTTGAATACTTCCTGAGCCTCAACGTTCTTAAGGAGAGCTCTGTATCTCTCTTCGTGATGCTTCTCGATAGCGCCGACCATTCTGAACTTAGCTGCGAGTGCCGGGAAGCCCTCTGCTTCAGCAGTCTTAGCGAAATCTTCGTACATGTCTGTCCACTCGTAGTTCTCGCCGTCTGCAGCTGCTGCGAGGTTCTCTGCTGTTGTGCCGATGCCCTCGAGCTCCTTGAACCACATCTTAGCGTGCTCCTTCTCGTTATCAGCTGTCTTGAGGAAGAGAGCTGCGATCTGCTCGTAGCCTTCCTTCTTAGCCTTGGATGCGAAATAGGTGTACTTATTTCTTGCCTGGGACTCGCCTGCGAATGCAGCCTGAAGGTTCTTCTCTGTCTGTGTGCCTGCGTACTTGCTCATTTTTGATTCCTCCTGTGTATTGGTTGTTTTTGTTTCTTTCACTGATTCTTTGGCGGGTGTGTCGCCTGTGGGGATGAAATAACTGGCGTCATGCTTGCACCACGGGCAGATAAAATCCGAAGGTAATTCGTCGCCTTCGTAGATGTATCCGCAAACGGTACAGATAAAGCCTTTCTTTGCCGGTGCTGAAGCATTGTCCTGGCCGGGTTTCTTCTTTATGTATTTCTGGTAGAACGCATAAGTGACTGAAGGATCGTCTGATAAGACCTCACCGTCCGTAACGTCTGCCAGGAACAGTGTATGAGTGCCCAGGTCAGTCTCGCTTACCACCTTTGCCGAGATAAAAGCATTCGTCTCATTCGCGATGTATGCTATGCCGTTGGCAGCGCGCTTGAAATCGATTGCTTCCATCTTGTCGATGTCCTTGCCGCTCTGGAATCCGAAGTGCTTGTAAGTCTCAAACTTCGAACCTTCGGTCAGGATCGAGACATTGAACTCGCCGGTCTTATGGATCATGTCGTGCGTGAAATTCAGCTTGTTGACCGCGACGCATATTCTGTTTGGTTCGGTCGTAACCTGCGATACTGTGTTAACGATACAGCCGTTATCCTTGGCGCCGTCTTTTGCCGTCAGAACAAAGAGTCCGTAAGTCAGGTTGTACATGGCTTTGCCGTTCATAGTTATCCCCCTTTCTTCTGATGAAAGCATCTTCCTTGCGGAGACATAAACATATTATAGAGTAATCGGGTTGGTTTTTGGGTGAATAATAAATGAATTTTGACTATCTTTTTCCGTGAATATCAAGTTTGCTTGCGGTAACGGAAGATTGTTCTTATAATTTAGACGATTATGTCTTTTCTTGATTATTTATTTTGTCTATTTATTGAGCCGTTGAAACTTCTTTTCGAAGTTGTGTTCTTCTATGCCTATAGATTTACCGGCAACGTCGGTATCTCAATTGTGGTCATCAGCCTTGTAATCAACTTACTCGTTTTGCCGCTTTACAGACGCGCCGACAAGCTCGAAAAAGAACAGCTCGAAAAGAAAAAGAGCATGAAACCCTGGGTCGACAAGATCAAAGCAGCATTCAGGGGCGATGAACGCGTAATGATGCTCCAGGCTTACTACCGCGAAAACAACTACAAGACAACTGCCGTATTCAAGGAATCTGTATCACTCTTTCTGCAGATTCCTTTCTTCATGGCAGCCTACAGTTTCCTGTCCGGATTAAAGGTCCTTCAGGGTGTTTCCTTAGGCCCCATTGCAGATCTCAGTGCACCCGACGCACTTATCACGATAGGGGCATTAAGCATCAATGTCCTCCCTATCCTCATGACCGTGATCAATATCGTTGCAGGTTTCATCTACACGGAAAAGGGCATGATCAAGGACAAGATCAAACTGATCGTAATAGCGCTTGTGTTCCTCGTATTACTCTACAATTCCCCTTCAGGACTTGTTTTCTACTGGACACTCAACAACGTATTCTCACTCGGTAAAAACATCGTTACCAAATTGCAGAAGCCCAAGCCGGAATCAAAGCTCAAAAAAGATTCTCTTGCTCTGGATAAGAAGGGTTTTGCCATCATCATGATCTCATGTGCGGTCCTTACAGTGCTGACGGGTATCATGATCCCTTCCGATGTTATTGCGGAAAACCCGACAGAGCTCATTAAGCCTTTCGGTGTTAATCCCTGCAATCCGGTCCTTTACATCCTGAGCAGCGCACTTACCGCAGCGGGAACGTTCATGATCTGGCTCCCTCTTTTCATCGTGCTCACAAAAAGCAGGTTCACCAGATATCTTGAAGGAATCATGCCGGGCCTCGCTTTTGTAAGCATCGTCAACTATGTACTTTTTAACAAGAACTTCGGATATCTTTCCAAGAAACTGATCTACGATTACCAGATGCGTTTTGAGCTGAAGGATATAGCATTAAACCTTCTCGCAGACATAGCCATTCTCGCTGTCGTTGCATTGCTGTTCATCAAGATAAAGAAATACAAAACGCTCATTCTGAGTGCCGCTCTTGCAGGCGTAATTGCCATCTCAAGCATCAATGTTTTCATGAGCCTTGCGATCACTTCAGGACACAACTACAGCTACGGCAACACCGCTGAAGAGGTGGCCATCCCCATGACGAAGACAGGCAAAAACGTTGTAGTGATCATGCTCGACCGTATGATAAGCGGATATATCCCTTATATCATGAACGAGCGTCCTGAACTCGTAGAACAGTTCGACGGATTCACTTATTACCCCAACACGATATCTCTTGGTCACAGCACGAATAATGCCGCCCCTTCACTTTTCGGCGGTTACGAATATTCTCCTGCCAACCTCAACAAGAGAGCAGATGAACTCCTTGTTGACAAGCATAACGAGGCTCTAAAAGTCCTCCCTACCATCTTCGCAGACAACGGATGGAAGGTATCGGTTGGTGACCCGCCGTATGCAAATTACGAGTGGCTCTCCGATGTAAGCATCTACGATGATAATGACAAGATAAATGCCTTCAACATGACAGGTGTGCTTGCAAATGATAATCCGGTCCTTCTGGAACTTGGTGAGGAATACGATCTCCGTCTCAACCGTAACCTTTTCTGCTACGGCATCATGAAGACGCTTCCTTACCTTTTGCAGCCTCTGGTATACACCAACGGTACGTACGATAACCTCGACCTTTACACCTATGGAAGCGGAAACATCTCTGTCATTAACGATCCGGCACATACGCAGACAGGCCTTGATGAAGGCTATCTCGGATCAAGACTCGTTCTCGAAGCATTGGATGATATCGTCTACGTCGATGACAGTGCAGAGAACTGTTTCTTTATGTTCTCAAATAACACAACACACGACATCAGCCTCCTGTCAGAACCTTCATATGAACCTTCAGTTGTCGTAGACAACACAGAGTACGATCTGGCTCATCAGGACCGTTTCACTATAGACGGAAGAACGATGCACATGGAAAACTACGTATCTTACGCAAGTTACCAGTGCACAATGTCCGCATGCATTATTCTCGGTCAGTGGTTTGACTATCTTAGGGCAAATGACCTCTATGACAATACGAGGATAATCATCGTAGCCGATCACGGATATGCATTCTATCAGTTTGACGATCTCGTTCTTACGGATCTGGAGTACGACGCAGAGCAGCTCAATCCTACACTTCTTGTAAAGGACTTTGATGCTACGGGATTTACGGTTAACTACGATTTCATGACCAATGCCGACACGCCTTCACTTGCACTCCAGGGCATTGTGGATTCACCCGAAAATCCTTTCACGCACAATCCGATAAATATGGATCCTAAAAACGGGGAGCTGTACATCTACATCTCCAACAGCGGAAGCGTACTCGAAAATAATGGAACACAGCTTATTGAACCTGACCGCCGCTGGTTCACGGTTCATGACAGCATTTACGATACGGATAACTGGGCATTGTACCCCGGTGATCCTACCTGACGGAGGGCAGATAAATGATAGATAAGCTTTTATATATCGACCCCGGCACAGGAAGCATGCTCTTTTCGATCATCATCGGAATAGCAGGCGTGCTTATCTTTGCAGGTCATGCCCTCATCATCAAGCTCAAATTCTTCTTCCTCGGCGGAAGAGGCAAGAATTCCGAAGGCGACCGTCTCCCGATCTGCATCTTCTCTGAAGGCAAGAGATACTGGAACGTCTTCAAACCTGTTCTGGATGAGTTCGAAAAGCGCGGCAAGGACATCCACTATCTGACGGCAAGTCCTGACGATCCGGCCCTTAAAGCAGACTATAAGCATGTTCATTCCGAATTTATCGGTGAGGGCAACAAGGGTATCTCCAAGATGAACTTCATCAAGGCAGACCTCGTCCTCTCTACCACTCCGAGCCTTGACGTCTTCCAGTGGAAGAGATCCAAGGGCGCATCTTACTATGTCCATATCCCTCACATGCCGAACGACATTACAACATATAAGATGTTCGGCCTGGATTTCTACGATGCGGTTCTTGTATCCGGAATGTATCAGAAAGAAGAGATCAGAAGACTCGAAGCCATGCGTTCCATTCCTGAGAAGGAAGTCGTTCTTACGGGTATCCCTTATCTTGATAAGATGAAGGAACGCCTCGACAATGCGAAAACAGCTGACAATGCAGGCAAGGAGAAGACCATTCTTCTCGCACCTTCATGGGGCAACAACGGTATCCTCACGGCTTACGGTGCTTCATTTATCGAGAACCTCATCAAGACAGGCTACAAGGTCATAATCAGACCTCACCCCCAGTCTTTCACATCAGAAAAAAATCTGATCGACAGCCTCATGAAGCAGTTCCCCGAATCAGACAAACTCAAGTGGAACCGCGATCCGGATAACTTTGATGTGCTTAACGAAGCAGATATCCTGATCTCGGATTTCTCAGGCGTTATCTTCGATTTCTCGCTCGTATTCAATAAGCCAATCATATATACGGAACCTTCCAACGACTGGTCACAGTATGACTGCGCATGGGATACAGAAGAACTCTGGACATATCAGATCCTTCCCCAGATCGGAAGAAAACTTACACCCGATAACTTCGGAAATATCGGCAAACTCGTTGAAGACTGCATCAGCGGCTCAGATGCAAAAGAACTTGCAAAAGGCAGAGACCTTGCCCGTGAACAGACATGGTGCAACATCGGCAAGGGCGCAGAGAAAACTGCCGATTATCTCATTGCAAAGCACGAAGAGATCTTGCGCAAGGAAAAAGAGAAGGCTGACGCTTCTAAGCCTGCAAACACACGCAGAAAGAGCACAAAGAAACTTTTCGCTTAAATAACCCTTTATTCGGTTCTCAGAGCTGTTACAGGATCCTGTCTTGAAGCTGACTTCGACGGGATAAGTCCGCCTACAAATGTCAGGAAGATACTCAGGAGAACGAGTACGATCGCAGCTGCCCACGGCATTACCGCGCTTACGTCATCAGACTCGGCGAGCTTATGGATCAGCGCATTGATAGGTATCAGCAAGAACAGGGAAATACCTACACCGAAAAGTCCTGCGAGGAATCCGGTGATCATGGTCTCGGCATTGAATACCTGTGCGACATTATGCTTTGATGCACCCATGGCACGGAGAATACCGATCTCTTTTCTTCTCTCAAGAACACTGATATACGTAATGACACCGATCATGATCGATGATACGACGAGCGAGATAGCGACAAAGGCGATGAGTACATATGAGATCGTATTAATGATCTTTGTGACAGACTTCATCAAGGCTCCGACTATATCCGTATAGACGATGCTCTTGTCCTCTTCGCCCGCATCTTCGACCATCTTGTTGTAGTCTTTCAGGATCTGTGTGATCTGGTCCTTGGATTCAAAATCCTTGGGGTAGATCGTGATAGACTGCAGATTGTCCTTCTCGCAATATCCGAACGCGGCAAGGTTGCCTTCGGCAGAAGACGTGCCGTTGCCCATCATCTCGCTCATGAACGACTGGAGCTCGCTCTCACCCATATTGAACTTGAAGGCTGCAGCAAAAGCATCCTCGTCGACCGTCAGCGCGCTTCCGAAATCCTCGAAAGTATTCTGCAGGGCAGTAGTCATGTTGGATGCAAGTCTTTCGACAACCATCATGATCGCACTCTCTATGCCTGATGCGAGCTGTCCTGCCATCTGTGAAGTTATGCCTGAGATATTCGACATGATGGTCGACATGATCTCATCAGTATTAAAAGAAGTAGCAACAACATAAGTGATCATGTTCTTTGCTCTGTCTGTATCCATATATTCCTTGAAAGAAGCTTCAAGTGCGCTAGGATCGGGAAGATTATTCTCCGTTGCATACTTGCTGTAATTATCAAGAAGCGCCTTGGAGATCTCCTGTGCCTGCTCGGGTGTGATATCAACATTCTCGATCACTTCATTCATCATGATCTGTGACTGTGTATCGATTACTTGCTGTCCTCTTTCAGTCTCAATGTATTCCTGGAATAACTGGTCTCTTGTATCCTGATCCATCTCGATGGGATTGATTCCCATTTCGATGGCTCTCTGGAAAGCATACTGTGTGAAATCCTGTGTAATAGCCTGGACTGCAGCATTAATTACATTATTATCAATGTTTTCCGCGCCGCTCTCCTTGATTATCTTTACAAGCTGCTCTCTGATAACTGCGCTTCCTTCAGGTGAAGCTATGTACTTTGCAATAGCATCGGGAAGGTTGGCGTAATCAGTAGCAGGATTAGCAGAAGCATAGTCCAGGTAATCCGCATAGATTGCAGAAAGTCCCTGTCCCAAAGCATCACTGTTGACCTTCAGCTCAACGCCGCTTAAAAGATCGGAAATCTGATCTTCAGAAAGATTGGGCATTGCGCTTCCCAAAGCACTTGATAAGTCGATTCCGCTCATGTCTCCTAATGCTTCTTCGTCGAAGTTAAGTTTGTCTTCGTCGAACTTGAATGCATCCTGGATTGCATCTTCATCAATCTCGAAAAGATCGCCCATATCGAAATCGGATTCTTCTTCATCGAACCTCTCGCCCGTAAGGACATTTACCTCACGGTCAGCAAGCTGTGCCTGAACGATTTCGGCATCATCGGCTGCATCTCTTAATTCCTCAACGAGATTCTCGCCGTAATAGATACCCGAATCGAGCATCCAGATATCTTCACCGGGTTTCGGCTGAACAATACCGACAACCTTAAGATCCTGCGCATCACTCAGAAGATCCTTCATGAATGCCTTGTCGTTTCTCATGTCGGTGTAGATCTTGTTCTTGTCATCGTACTTATAGAACTCAAAAGCAGGAACGACTTTGAATGTGGCACCCATGAAATCCTCATAGTGCCATGTGTAGTTTTCCTGATCTGATACGACTTCGATACCGTTGCTGAAATCACGGATCATGCTGTCAAGCTCTTCGGTGTCTCTTAAGCCGAACGCATAGACGATATAGTCAGTAACCGCACCGTTATTTGACAATACGAGCACTGCCTCCTGTGAGTTCTCAGGCCATCTGCCTGCCTTGATATCGTACTGGTTGATGTAGAGTGACTCATTCTCGGGCAGCTCATAAAATACATTCATGCTGTAAGCAGAAGAGAAAATGCTTGAAGACGTAAGTCCCATTGAGGCAAAGTCATTATTGGGGTTTACCTGCCTGTAGTTGCCCGTTCCCTTTTCGTAGTAATAGATCTGGGGCGTAAGGCCGTACGAATACTCAACACCGTTTGTGAGTTCGTAGATATTGGTTTTCCCGCTGTCGAAATATTCCTTGAGGGAAATAAGGTCATTGGTCCTTACTGTCGAGAGGATCTGGCTTACTGAAGGAACTTCGATGATCTCGCCTTCTCCTGCCGGTTCCCATGTCTCAGTCGAGACCATCATCATCGACATGAAAGATATCGACGAACTTTCTATAGACAACGGATATTGCGACAGGGTCTGCGACTCGATCCTGCCGATATATGTGTTTACGCCGTTTGACATGGATAAGATCAGGGCAATGCCGATGATGCCGATAGATCCTGCAAACGCTACGAGTATTGTCCTTGTCTTCTTCGTCCAGAGGTTATTAAAACTCAGCGCCAGAGATGTGAAGAAGTTCATGGATGCTTTGCCGAGATTCTTATGAACCGGCTTTGGTGTATCGGCATTCTCTTCAGGATTGAAAGCATCGCTGTCGTCGATTATCTTACCGTCCTTTACCCTTACGATCCTGGTTGCGTAATCTTCAGCAAGTTCAGGGTTGTGGGTAACCATGACGACCAGACGGTCTTTTGCGACCTCTTTAAGAAGGTCCATGACCTGGATGCTCGTCTCGGTATCGAGTGCACCCGTAGGCTCGTCTGCAAGAAGGATCTTGGGGTCATTTACAAGAGCTCTCGCAATGGCAACTCTCTGCATCTGACCGCCCGACATCTGATTAGGCTTCTTGTGAGCCTGCTCGCGGAGGCCGACCTTGTCCAGCGCCTCAAGAGCCCTTCTCTTACGCTCTTTTCCGGAGATACCGGAGATCGTAAGCGCAAGCTCTACATTTGACAAAACGGTCTGGTGAGGGATCAGGTTATAGCTCTGGAATACGAAACCGATCGTGTGGTTTCTGTAAGAATCCCAGTCCCTGTCCTTATATCGCTTTGTGGAAACGCCGTTGATAATGAGGTCTCCCGAATCGTAGCGGTCGAGACCTCCGATGATGTTAAGCAGTGTCGTCTTGCCTGAACCCGAAGGTCCGAGAATCGCAACAAACTCATTATCCCTGAGATTCAGGGAAACTCCGTCAAGTGCCTTCTGAACGAGACTGCCGGTTTTGTATTCTTTACGTATATCCCTTATTTGAAGCATAGCAACGCAATTCTATCACGCGTACAATGAATAATCTTTACGAATTATGTGAATTATTGGGAAATTCCGAGTAATTCGGAAGGTTAAATAATTCACGCACGCGAAAACCCTTATTCCTTTAAATTTTCGAAATGCCTACATTACTTATATATTTACCGAAGCATCCCGCCCCTTATTGCGGGAGCTTCGAATAAAGCCATGTTACCTTGCTCGGGAACTTCTCCTTGTTGATCTTGGAGAACTGCTGGAACTGGATCCTTCTGATTCCCTTAAGGAAAGGTTTGATCGCTTCAGCGAGCCCCTTGCATTCTGTCTCAAATGTCTCATCCGGGCAGTCCATGATGCACAGATAAGATCTGTCTTTACGGTTGTTCGCAGGTGTTGATACGAGGATCAATACCTTGACGATGTCAGAGTGCTTTCCACAGTAAGATTTTACTGCGTTCTCGATAACGGCAAACTCAGGTGTGTCAGAAGGGTTAGATACGATGACCTTCTGGATGCCCGGCATGTTGGGACCGCCGTTTCCGATGAAGTTATCAAGGTCTCTGTTGCCCGTGCCGCCCAAAGCAAGTGAAGCGTTGTCGCCTGCACCTTCGCCGAATCTTTCCTTGAAGATCGTTGTGCCTACCATCTTGTCTACAAGTTCCTTGTGGATCGTGATGGTAACAGGTCCGCCCGGATTGACCAGGAATCCCTGATGGTGGTTGTCTCTTGAGATAGCTGCCGTCTGCGCAAAGCTCAGGCAAAGGCGCTTATCGGGACCGCCCTGCTTACCAAAACCGTTCTTAAGTGCTCTCTGTGCGAGTGCCTGTGATGTGAAAACTGGAAGGTAAGAGGAATTCGGATCCTGCTTCGTGGTGATGCCGACAAAACCGATGGCGCTCTTGCCGTTCTGTGCGGGAGAGATCTTTGCGATAGTAACGAACTCGGATGTCATGAGTGAATCCATTACAGTGCCGAAGAAAACAGGGTCCTTGCCGAACTTGCCGTACTCACAGAGCATTGCTGTAGTTCTCGGATTGCCTGCATTAGCCATTCCCTTGCAGGAAGGATCCTTCATGTCTTCAATGCCCTTGCCGTCTGTAAGGACAGCAAATCTCTGTACAGCGCTTGAAGCGTTCTCGTCCGGATTTTCCGGAAGCGGGATGTCGCCTCTTGTGATTTCAATCTCAGCTCTGTCGTAGGAGATCTCGTCAACGAATTCCCTGTTCTCGTTTCTGATCTTCTCGACCTTAACGGTAAACTTTTCGCCTCTTCCCTGATAAAGGAATACTTCCGCGCCTGCCTTGAGGGTACCTCTGATGGTACCGCGGACAATGATATTTCCTTCAGTCTCAGGTTCAGCGCTCAAAGGTATCTCGTCACAAACAACGAAGAATGTCATGCCATCAGGAATGCCGTCACCCTCAAGGATCTTCTTGGCTGCCTGCTTGGACTGCTCTTCAAGGAAGCCTTCCTGCTTAGCCTGTTCCTCCTGGGCCTGCTGTCTTTCCTCTGCCCTGGCGAGCTTTTCCTTCTGCTCCTCCTCACGGGCTTCGAGGATGACCTTCATCTCCTCTGTAACACTGTTACTTTGCTTATTTTCGGAGGGCTTTGCGCCCTTCTCTTCATCTTTCTTTTTCTTGCCGAAAAGTGCCATACTTAGTTCAAGCTCCCTCATATTTATTATTTCTAACAAGGAATTATAGCACATCAGGTGTACACTTTCCTTTTTTGCATATCCTGACCGTAAGTAATAGAATAACCCCATAAACCAAAAAGAGGCATCTTATGGAATACGACAGACAGGACATATTGGATAAAGCGGCCCAGGCATACGACCATGCTGAAGAAACCATCAGGGCGATGGACAAAGTCTTCCAGAATGTCACCGGCAGCGATTACGATGCCGAACTTACGCTTGCCCAGTTCGACATGATCCTTCAGGGCGTCCTCCTGAGTGTCGCATGTGCAGACGGCATTTTCGATCCGGTTGAACAGGATTTCATAAGACAGTTCGCAATGCACGGCGACCTTCTCGAATACATAAAGAACGATGCCGAATTTGAGATCGACCTCACATGGGATCTCATCGCGAGCCTCCCGGAAGATGTATCATCAGCACTCATCCAGGTCCTTCCGCAGGTATTGGATGACCAGTGCGAGAGCTTCATCTACCCTCTTGCCGCAGTCGATTTCTCATACAGCCAGTACGGCGGCATCATTACTACACCGGGCGACTTCCTAAAGTCCATCGAAGCTGACATGATCCAGATCGCGGGTCTCCTTGCTTTCGTTGATTCAGACGGCACGGAAGACGAGATCAGCGCTGCTGTCTCCATGATCTACGAGCTTGAAGGAAAGCATTGGAGAGACCTCCTCTCCGGCAGAGCTCTCGGCGCAGGAGAAGAAAAGACCTGATCTTGCGACCAGGTCCTTATAAAACTCAATTTGTTTTCCCGGAATTAGTATCCGAATTCCTCAATCCAATAGTAACCGTATCCGTCATCTGTGGTATACAGAGCGGCACCGAATGTTCTGTATTCAGGATTCATCATGTTATTATAATGTCCGGTAGATCCTACCCAATCATAGTGGACTTGTGAAGCAGAACGCTGTCCGTAAGCAATATTCTCAGCCCACATAGCACCCTCGTTTACAGTATACCAAGGAGAACCGTCAGGTCTCTGGTGGTTGGCATTCTGGTCATTCGTCAGAAGCGGGAGCTCTGCAGCACGGATGCATGCACAATTCTCAAGTTCGCCGCTCCAAGTAAGAGGTTCAAGACCGGCAGCTTCTCTTTCAGAATTAACATAATCCAAAAGTTCGTAAACGGCTGAACCATATCCTGCTGAATAACCTGAATCACCACCGGATGATCCTGAATCATCAGATGAACCTGAACCTGTATCTCCATCAGAAGTCGTTCCACCGGAATTTGCTGTATCAGAAGCGCCTGATGAAGATGCACTTGCAGCAGCTTCGGCAGATCCGGCAGGAGCATAACCCGTATTGTCGATAATTTCTTCTTCAGGATGCTCTTCAACATAATCTTCTCTGGGCTGCAGATAGCTGAGCACGTAATACTCAGCGTTCATGTAGATAATCTTATACCATTCGCCGTCAGTGGCTACGACGATTACTCTTTCGCCAGCTTTGAGGTCAACCGAAAGGCCGCTGCTCATGATGTCAGGAAGGCTGAAAGCCTTTGTGTTCATGGTAACTACATATTCGATATTGCCTGTAACAGGAGCAAAGAATCTTATTCCCTGAGAGTCTACGGCTTCCTTGTGTCTCTCTTCCCAATCTTCGGGAGCATCAGCAGGGATTATCTCGGCACTCTTAACGTAATACCTCTGACCGCCATATGAGATTGCAGCCCATCCGTCTCTGGAGAAACCGAGCACCTCAAAAGCTGCTTCTTCCATGAGAGAAGGTCTGTCCTCGTCTGTCTCATTGGGATCAGCGTAAAGCTTAAGTCTGCCTTCCTTGGACTTGTAGTAGTTCTCTCCGGGTGTGGTGGCGGTGAAGATACGGATATCGTCATGTTCGTTGATTATCTCTTCAACAGGCTCTTCTTCAGGCTCTGTCTCCTCAGTCTCTTCAACAGTCTCTTCGGGATTGGTTGTCTCTCTGATGGCAACTTCGATAAGAACCGTTCCGTCGCTAGCTTCAATCGTGGTCTCACCTGAGTCCGAAGCATTTGCTCCGTTCAGATAGCCCGTAATCTTGAATGCTACGAAAGCCAGTATGCATAATACAGCGACTACGATTCCCGCAATAAGGAACTCGTACCGTGTCTTAATATCACGTTCTCTACTTTTTCCGGTCATAACACTTCTCTGGGCTTCCTTCCAGGCCCGGACCCGAGCCTGCCCTTCCGAAGAATGCCCTTTACCTCTTAATAAATAATAAATCTGTAGTCATTTGATTTCAAGTTACAGAGTTTTGACATGAGGACAGAAAGCCTGTTTTGACCACGTTTTAAGCAAGATGACCGATATCGTGTTATACTTTTTTTACATTTGTTTATCAGGAGGGACTCGTAATGGATAAGAAAAAGAGGGTTCTTATCATCGGCGGATCAGCCGGAGCAGCCGCACTTGTAGCATTGATCGTTGTTACCATCGTACTTGCCAACAGACCCAGCGCACTTATCGTAAGAGGTCTGGTCAACACGATCTCTGATGCGAAGAGGATCGAAGTTTTCGATGTCGCTGACGATGTTGCAAATGGCGGATCTATTGCGGTATCGGCAAATCTCGATAAGTTTGCCAAAGACGATGTTACCGTTGAAGCCAAGCTCTACACTGATCTGAACAGCTTAAAAGGCGGATATGAGATGACGGTAGCCGAAGACGATGAAAAGGTGCTTCAGGCAAGAGTCCTTTACAACGAAGACAAATTTGCTTTCACCTGCCCCGAGCTCGTTGACGGAGCTTACGGCATAAACTACAAGAATCTCGAGAAGAACCTCCCGGGTTCCATTTTCGATCCTGATGAAGAGACTGATTATTCGCTTTCCGAAGAGCAGTTCGATTATTTCCTGAACCTTAAGGATACAGCCAAAAACAACAAGAACCTTGAGCGCGACATTGACAACATGAGCGCGAAATACAGAAAGCTCATCGTTGAGAAGCTCGTTAAATATGCTGAAGTCGGCAGATCTTCCAAGACGATCACAGTAGGCGGTGAGAAGATCCCCTGCACGGTGATCTCGCTTTCGATCGACCAGGATGCACTCGCACTCGCTATCACGGATGTTGTTGAGTATGCAATGGAAGACAAGGATCTCGAGAAGCTCATAAACCGTGTTGCTGCAAACGGTTCTTACAGCGAAGAACCTGATGAGATCATCGACGAGTTCTATGACAGTCTCGATGAGATCCTGGATAACATCGACACACTTAGTGAAGAAGACATCAATATTACTCTGGATTTCTACATCACAAGCTCAGGCAGAAGAATTGCCCAGGTCGACTGTGAATACGAGGTCGACAATGATGAAATGGATGTCTCCATCGTTCTCGGCAAGAATGTCTCAACTTCAAAAGAAATGAGCATTACTGCAAAGGACAAGCGCCACAATGAGTCTTACTCCATCGTTTATTCCGTTAAGGAAAGCAGCTCCAGGCTTTATGAGTCTGAAATCGAGATCTCCCATAAAAGAGACTCCGGCAGCAGCGGAAGCAAAGAAGACAAGCAGAAGATCACCATTGAATGGGACAAGAAGACTTCTGATTTCGAGCTCGAATATAAGAATAAATGGGACGAAAAGTACTCCATAAAAGGAACTCTTACACAGAAGGGTGACAAGTATATCTTCGTTCTTACGAACATCAAATCCGACGGAAATGCCATTCCTAACGTAAAGTCTCTTGAGCTGACGGTAACTATCGACAGAAAAGATCCGGCACCTTCTGTACCGGGCGGTTTCACGGATATCACGAGAATGGAAAACCGCGAATTCAAGCATCTCGTCGAGGACATTAGCGATGGTGTACAAGACCTCTGGGATGAGTATTTCGACTAAATTCTCTTTTAAATAATATTTTAATTGACTAAAAGCCCTGCCCTTTAATTCGGTAGGGCTTTGTTTTATACTTTAAAGGCTTATGTTCAGTTTTTTCTGAACAGAATCCAAGTCAAAAGAGGTGTGCACATGAAGAAAGTTCTGGTATGCAAGGAAAGCCTGCCTGCCGAGACACGTGTTGCTCTTATCCCGGATGACATCAAGAAGCTCACAGGTATGGGCTTTGAGTTCACGGTTGTAAGCGGAGCAGGTCTCAAGAGCGGCTTTGAAGATGCGGATTACGAACAGGCCGGCGCCAAGATCGTCAAGAAAGAAAAAGACGGTCTCAAGGATGCTGAGATTGTTGTCAGAATCCTCAAGCCTGATTCAGCTGACGGAATGAATCCCGATACGGTTCACATCAGCTTCCTCGACCCCTTCAACGAGAAGGATCTCCTTAACGGATTTGCAAAGAACAACATTCAGGCAGTATCTCTGGAGATGATCCCCAGAACGACACTCGCACAGAAGATGGACGTTCAGTCTTCACAGACATCACTCGCAGGCTATGTTGCAGTTCTCAATGCTGCAGCACGCATGCCCAAGATACTTCCGATGATGGTTACTCCTGCAGGAACTATCAATCCCGCCAGAGTATTCGTTATCGGCGTAGGCGTTGCTGGTCTCCAGGCCATCGCAACGGCAAAGAGACTCGGCGCACGTGTTGACGCTTTTGATACAAGACCGGTCGTTGAAGAGCAGGTTAAGTCATTGGGCGCTAACTTCGTTAAGATCGATCTGGGCGAGATGGGCCAGACTGATCAGGGTTACGCAAAAGAGCTCACACCCGAGCAGATCGCAAAGCAGAAGGAAGCTCAGGCTAAGGTCTGCGAGAAAGCAAATATCGTAATCACGACCGCTAAGGTCTTCGGCCGCAAGGCTCCCGTACTCATCGAAAAGAACGTTATCGACCGTATGCAGGCCGGCAGCATAATCGTTGACATGGCTGTTTCCACAGGCGGTAACGTAGAAGGTTCAGATCCCAAGAAGGAAGTCATCACCGATAACGGTGTAATCATCCTCCCCGGTGACGAACTCCAGCGTCAGGTACCGTGGGATGCATCAAAGATGCTCTCAGGCAACATCTCCGCATTCCTTACACACTTCTACAACAAGGAGTCCAAGGAATTCGAAGTCAACCTGTCTGATGAGATCATGAAGGGCTGCCTTCTCACACAGGACGGAGCCATCATCCACGAGAGATTTAAGGAGGCTTAATATATGGAAATTTCCACAGATACA
The DNA here is from genome assembly GCA_902787975.1 of Oscillospiraceae bacterium. Lineage (GTDB taxonomy): Bacteria > Bacillota > Clostridia > Saccharofermentanales > Saccharofermentanaceae > Saccharofermentans. Next base: position 16,481 of record CADAIP010000009.1, on the reverse strand, counting down.
ATTATGCTCTTGATCTTCGTATTCATTATCGCTGCCTACTTAGGCGTCGAGCTCATCTCGAAGGTCCCTTCACAGCTTCACACCCCTCTCATGAGCGGTACGAACGCAATCTCCGGAATCACGATCGTCGGTGCTATTGCAGCTACGGCTATCAATGCATCCGGTAACCATGTTTTCGGCATCATCCTCGGCGCGATCGCTATCTTTTTCGCTACAGTCAACGTAATCGGCGGATACTTCGTAACCGACAGAATGCTCGCAATGTTCAAGAAGAAGGAGACACCTAAGAAATGAGTGATTACATTTGCATCGTACTTTACATGATTTCTTGTGTCCTCTTCATCATGGGCATCAAGAAACTCGGAAAAGCAGATACCGCACGTAAGGGTAACCTCTATTCTTCAATCGGTATGCTTATCGCAGTCGTAGCAGTCCTCATTTCCCAGGACGTTATCGACGGCGGACTTGTCAGCTATATCCTCATCATCCTCGCAATCGCAGGCGGAAGCGTTGTTGGTTTCATCTGGTCCAAGAAGGTCGAGATGACAGGCATGCCCCAGCTCGTTGCCCTTTTCAACGGTTTCGGCGGCCTTTCCTCAATGCTCGTAGCTATCTCACAGTTCACGGCAGGCGTTACTGAGGATGCATTCACAGGACTTACACTCGGACTTACGATCCTCATCGGTGCAGTTGCTTTCACAGGTTCACTCATCGCCTGGGGTAAGCTTGCAGGCCTTGCAATGTTCAAGAAGAACTTCGTAATTCCCGGCAAGAACTTCATCAACGCAGGAATCCTCGCTGTCTCAGCACTCGGAATCCTCTTCATCTGTATCTCACCTGACGGCGGTCTTGGTGTTGCAGGTGTCATCATCACAACACTCTCATCTCTGGTACTTGGCGTTACGCTGGTTATCACGATCGGCGGCGGCGACATGCCGGTTATCATATCTTTCCTTAACGCACTCTCAGGACTTGCTGCAGCATTCGCAGGCTTCCCTATCGGCAACACGGTCCTCATCGTATCCGGCTGCCTCGTAGGTGCTTCAGGCGTCATCCTTACACTCATCATGTGCAAGGCTATGAACAAGTCATTCGTATCACTCCTCTTCAAGACAACCAAGAAGAAGGCAGCTGCTGCAGAGGGCGAGCACAAGGAGCCCAAGTCAATGTCCGTCGAGGATGCTTTCCTTATCCTCGAAGCTGCAAAGAGCGTTGTATTCGTACCCGGTTACGGCATGGCTGTTGCCCAGGCTCAGCACGCTGTTAAGGAACTCTGCGACGTGCTTGAAGAAAACGGCTGCGAAGTTAACTTCGCCATCCACCCCGTTGCAGGACGTATGCCCGGTCACATGAACGTTCTCCTCGCTGAAGCTAACGTTCCTTACGAGCAGCTCAAGACTGCAGACGAACTCAATCCCCAGATGCCCAACACAGACATCGCTATCGTCATCGGCGCTAACGACGTTGTTAACCCCGCTGCGATCAACGACGAGTCCTCACCTATCTACGGCATGCCTATCGTAAACGCTTACGAGGCACGTACGGTATTCGTCCTCAAGCGTGGTCAGGGTACAGGCTTCTCCGGCATCGAGAACCCGCTCTTCACGATGGACAACACCGTCATGATCTACGGCGATGCTAAGCAGACTGTATCACAGCTCGTAGTCGAGTTCGAAAACGACTGATAAAAGTTCAGATAAATAATTATGGGGCTGTCTCAATTGAGACAGCCCTTTTTGTTATGAATTCTTCTTTTCGATGTGTTTCAAAGATGTGTTGCAAATTTGTCGGTCTAAAACTGTTGATTCACATCGACAAATAGTCGGATTTACGGGAATTCCGAGTTTTTGTCGGCCTGAAACCGCTTATTTACATCGACAAATCTGCAACAAGGCACGGTAGGAGGTGTAATTCTGTTTAAGAAGTAATGGCGAGAGCAGCGATCATTATAAAGAAATACGCTAACGGTATCAGGATCGCAGAAATAACTATTCCTGCTATGGCCAAGGGTTTTCCTTTTGTTCCCGTGCTCCTTGTTTTCCTAAGGCCGACGATCGAAAATATCAGACCGAGTATAGGGCCTGCCGCCGTGATGAGGATCATAGCTAAAAGCAATGTGTTGATCAATGTCATCGTAGCGGAATCATAGTGAGAGGATTCCTTCATCCAGAAAAAATTAAAAAATATCGTAGAGCCTATAATGGTCACAAGATCAGCACCAAGAGCTATCAATATCCGTTTTTCAAAACGTCTTTTTACAGGGCTCTGAACAACGGGAAATAAATATCCGCACAGATTGCATGCAGGTAGTGAATCAGCCTGGGGTGCTCCGCAATTAGGACATGTCTTCATAAATAATCTCCTTATGGAGGTATTTTACTTTGATTTGGTCTCTTTTCCAACAGGATTGATAACAAAGCAGATGATAATGAATACGGGAATGAAGATTACGAATGCTGAAATAACATCGATGATCGAATGCTGCTTGATGAACATCGTTGAGAGCACGATGAGGACCGTCAGAACGTCGCTCAATACGAGGAGCACCTTCTTATCCTTGAATGTGAGGTGAAGTCCTGCAGCAACGACTATGGCGTCATATACGTGAAGGCTGGGAAGGACGTCAGTAGGCGTATCGATTGAGTGGAGATACTTGATAAGGTCCATGAATATGTTTTCGCGGTCAGGAATGTGCGCACGGAGTTCAAGAGCATTGGGGTAAGCCAGTGAGATGATGATGAACAGCGTCATGCCTGCCATGAGCATGTAAGATGTCTTTCTTGAGAGCTTTCTGCTTCTGATGGCAATGGCGATCATGCCGATAACCAGATAAGGAAGCCACAGTGCATAAGGAATGATGAAAACTTCAACAACGGGGATCAGGTCATCTATTGCCGTGTGGATGATGTGAAATCCGCCTGCAGGCTCAAGACTTTCCACCCAGAAAAAAGTCGGCATGTATATGACCATGTAAATGGCCATCGGAAGAAGCGTCACTACGACGTAAAGTATCTTCTTTATGAGACTTTTGTTATCGGCGGTATTCAAGTCATTTCCTCGAAAATAATATTGCGGAGCGCCGGGACCAAAAACTGGTTCCCTGAGCACTCCGCATATTATAGCAAGTCAAAATGATGTTTTTGATTGACTTTTGATACAGTTTTTAATGCCGAAGCCGCAATGCCGCTATCAAACCTGCATTAAATACTGTTGACTGTACCGATAAAGACAGGTGCCATGGTCTCAACATCGACGATTGCATAAGCGTAAGGTCTGTCGCACTCGACATAGCGGTATTCGGGCACATCTTCTTCCATTACGCATCCGCAGGTTTCCATGACGATAGTAGCTGCAGCAGCTCTTGTTCCCTGTCTGTCGACTTCGATGTGGGTCTTGTGAATTATCTTTGAGACATAGATATCACCGGGGTTTCCTGCCATTCCGGACAGGTCTGCAGTAGAAGGTGCGAAAATGCTGTCTGCTCCCAATCCTGCGATCGTATCATTCAAATCAATATCAAAGTCTGATTCAAACTCAGGCATCTTTGAAACTACGACATAATCATTGGAAACGCTGTTTATAAATTCTTCGTAGTCTTCAGCGGTAAAATTCTTTGCAAACTCATTTGCGCTGATGCTCTCGTCTGTCGGAAGGATCGCCAGGAATGCATACTGGCCTCCCTTATAAAATTTAATGAATCCTGTTGCTTTGTCTGTCTCATAGTAAGCTGAAGACGTATCGTGCAGGAACATCGCCTCCTTGGAACTGCCGTCAGCAGACGTAAAGAAGCTTTCAGAGACCTGTGAATCTTCGTATTCTTCTGCCCATTCGCCTTCAAAGCAGATTGCGTTTACGAGCACCATTACCGTATCAGCATCAAGAGTGTCGATCGCATCCTTGATCATGTGGTTTGTGTGTTCATCGATCCAGTCGTTGATCTCATCTGCTGTGTCCTTCCCGAAATCAGTAACCGTATACTGCGCAAGGAACGTATCCTGAATGTATCCGACATAATCCATGTTTACGCTGTCACCAAGTATAAGGCCGTTATTCCAGACGGCGTTGGCACAGTTGAACTCTACTTCCTTTGCCTCGTTGATCCTGTCCATCAGGGCTGACGCATAAGCCTGCTGTGTGAGAGGTCCCTGGCCTGCAGCGAAAAGATTAGTCAGCTGGTCTAAGGATTCTCCCTTTGCGCCTGCGGCAACCATATCAAGTGCCATCATGATGGAGGCGGGTGAGATCATTACATTATCATCTGAACCGTAATCACTGACTGTCCGGCTGAAGATGTTGAAGCAATACTCTCTGTAAAGCTTATCCATCTCGTCCTTATCGTAATCAGTAACCTTAACTTCATTAAGGTTGAAGCTTGTCTTTGCGTTCGGATCTTCCTTCAGTTCATGATTGTGATTATTACCTTTGGCAGTACAACCTCCGAGAAGGATCGAAGCCGCCATAACGCCGGTAATGAACTTAATGTCTTTCTTTGAACAGATTTCCATATTTATATCCCCTTCATTTAGAATTATAAAAATCAGACTGCGTTTACCGTGCCGATGAATATGGGAGTCATTGTGCTCATGTCAACGATCGCATAAGCGAAAGGTCTGTCGCACTCAACAGAGCGGAACTCCTGCTGGATGGGCTCTGCACAATTTCCGTCAACAAGTACTGCCGTAACTGCAGCAGCTCTCGTGCCTTCTGCATCTACCTCAATATGTGTTTTGTGTAAGACCTTTGAGACGAAGAGGTCTCCGGGCGCACCTGCAATACCGGAAAGGTCTGCAGTATCGCCTTCCATAATATCTCCCGCGCCTAAATTAGCGAGAGTATTGCCCATTTCCATCTCAAAATCTGATTCGAATTCAGGAATCATTGTATATACGCTGTAGTCGTAAGTCTGGCTTGCAATGAACTCTTCATAGTCTTCTGCACTGAAGTTCTTAACAAACTCGTTTGCACTGATAGTCTCATCAGAAGGAAGGATCGCGAGGAAGCCGTACTGGCCGCCCTCATAAGCCTTCAGGAAGCCTGTAGCCTTCTCTGTCTCATAGTATGAAGAACCGGTCTCGTGAAGGAACTTAACTGTCTGGACTTCACCGTTATATTTTGTGAACTCACCTTCTTTTACCTGATCCTCCTCATAAGGATCTGCCCAGTCGCCGTCAAAGCTGATGGCATTAACGAGAACCATGACCGTTTCAGAACTAAGATCATTAATCACTTCCTTGATCATGTGGTCGGTGTGATCGTCAACCCATCCGTTGATCTCATTTACAGTCTTATCTCCGAACTCCTGTACTCTGTAGTCTGCATTGAATGTATCCTGAATGTACTGAACGTAATCAAGATTGACTGCATTTCCGAGCAATGTTTTATTTGCCCATACTGCGTTTGCGCAGGAGAATTCCACATCTTCAGCCTCGTTGATCTTGTCCATCAGAGCTGATGCATATGCCTGCTGTGTGAGAGGTCCCTTGCCTGCTGCGAAAAGGTTTGTGAGCTGGTCTAATGATTCTCCCTTTGCGCCTGCAGCGACCATGTCGAGTGCCATCATGATGGATGCAGGTGAGATCATTACATTATCTTCCGAACCGTAATCCTTAACCGTCTGGCTTAAGATATTGAAGCAGTATTCTCTGTAAAGCTTGTCCATCTCATCCTGGTCGAAATCAGTTGTTGTGACCTCATTGAGATTAATGCTTGTCTTAGCGTTCGGATCTTCCTTCAATACATTGCTGTTTGTATTGATATTTGCAGTGCATCCTCCGAGAAGAACTGATGCTGCCATGACACCTGTGATGAACTTGATATCTTTCTTCGAGCAAATTTCCATGTTCCTAACCTCCATATGTTTTCTGCAATTTGCTTTCTGACCTATAAACAGATTCACATCAGGAAATGTTGCAAAGGATTTTTACACGCATACCGGAATGCCCGAAAACATTGACTTTGCGGGCAACAAAAAAGGCGGAAAGCCGAAGCCTTCCGCCTTATAAATGTTATGTTTTTCGGAATTACTGAACAGGTCTTGATGCGCCGCAGTCAGGGCAGAATCTTGAAGTGATTCCTGCCTTGCCGCAAGAAGGACAATTCCATGCGCCCTCTGCAGCAGGTGCGCCTGTGTTGCCGGCAACAACATTGCCGAAGCCTTCGCCGACCTTCTGGGATTCGCCCATGATGGGAGCCATGGCATCCTTTGTCATGTTGATAACGCCGCCCATTGCGCCGAGTGTAACGCCGAGAGAAGCAACATCACCGATTCCGCCTGCAGCACCGCCGCCGTTGCCACCGCCTGTGATGCCGTTCTGCATAGCTTCGAGGCCGACCTGACGTGCTGTCTCGTCTCTGTAGGTGTAGCCCTTCATCTGCATCTCGGCAGCCTCTGCCTCAGCCTTCATCTTGTAAGCTTCAGCTTCTGCCTGAGCCTTAATGCGGATAGCATCAGCGTCTCCCTGTGCATTAACAGCCTTGAGCTGTGCCTCAGTCTGGGCCTCAACGATCCTTCTCTGCTGAGCTGCTTCAGCCTCTGCCTTTCTTACTTCCTCTTCTCTTACCTTCAATGTCTTGTCAGCAAACTGCTGCTTGAGTCTTACGAAGTTCGGATCGTCATCGGGAGTAACGATTGATGTTACATAGAACTCGGGCATTGTGAGACCATACTCATCAAGTGCCTCGTTGATGTCGACCATGAGCTTGGAAGAAAGAACGTCGAGATATGCATCGATCTCAAGAATATTGAGATTTTCTTCCTTGATGATGCGTGCGAGATTAGCCTTGACCTTGTTGATGATCAATGCCTTGAACATGCCTGTGCCGTAAGACTTGCCCTCGCCGGTGATGTCGCTCTGGATAAGTCCGTCAGTTGTTCCGACGAGCTTGAGGATAAGCTTTCTTGCATCGGTAACTCTCATGTTGTAGTTGCCGGATGCGCCGATCTCAACATGAAGTCCTGAAGCAGGATCGAAAAGTCTTACCTTGCTGTCAGTACCCCATCTGATACCCATCTGGGTGATCATGTTGATGAAGTAAACTTCACAATGGAAAACATTGATGCCGCCTGTTCCGAGCTTCATGTAGTCACGAACCTTCGGAATGTTGTTGGTAACAAGCGTATGTCTTCCTGCAGTGAACTGATCGAAGATCATTCCGTCACGGAAGAAAAGTGCTTCCTGAGACTCGTGGACGATCAGCTGTGAGCCGATGGTAAAGTCTTCTTTTTCGTGCTTGTGGGCAAGAACTTCATTACTGCCTTCGTACTTGATTACGCTAATAGCTTCAACTGCCATTTCTTAAATCTCCCTTTCTATTTATTTTTCTTCGTTATTTGTTCAGTAAATGACGCAAACAGGATAAACAACACTATGGGACCTACTATCGCGATTAACACCGAGGGAACGGTAGGCACGTGCAGTGCGTATTTGAGTATCGAATAAAGGATCAGGGGTGTCGCTGCAAGGAACGATACGATCTTGAGGATTATCGACGCAACTCCGCCCTTGTAGAAGACAAATCCCAATCCTGCAGAACCCAGAAGGAATATGATGATGCAGACTGCCCATGGCCAGCTGAACGTTTCCCTAAAAAACAGTCCGACTGCCGCAGGAATGATAAGGCTGAAAACAACAGCCCACGGAAGCTGCTTCTTCCTCTCCTTCTCGATTTCTTCCTTGCAGATCTCCACCATCGCATCTGCATCCCTGTAGCCTTTCACCTTGGAGAGCTCATGCACTGCGCTGCTGTAAGACTTCTTCTCATAGAAGCTCTTGCCCTTCGCGTAGATCGAGAGAAGTTCAGCATTCTTCTGTCCTTCTTCGCAGATCCTGATCAGGTCGGCTGAGACCGGGTCGTTGAACTTTCCGCAGTCCATGATGGCAGTCTTGTAAAGAAGCCTTGCCTCATTGCCTGATGCAGCTTTGGAGTCGCTCTCGACAATGTCGTTAGCCTTGTTGATGTTTGCGATTATGCGTGAATATTTGCCGTAATCGGGAATGACGTCTGCAATGTTCCATCTGTTCCCGCAATTGGCGCACTGAGCAGTGCCGGCAAGATAGTTGTTAACTATGTCTCCGCCGCATATTCTGCACTTTAAAGAAACCGGTGTAGCATTTACATCTGACATTTCTCTATCCCCTACCCTTATTCAACCTTATTCGACGTGAACGCGTTTTTCCGCGCCCGAAAATAATTATATCAAATATTTTTTCTCCCTGCGATATGGTATGAAATAGAGAGATTTGAGTGCCCGTTTACTGCTTCCACCTTTTATTCCATCTTTTTTTCGAAAACAGGTGGAAGAAAAGATGGAATTCGGGGTAATTCCACCTGTTATTCCATCTAAAACCCGTAAAAAGGTGGAAGAAAAAGTGGAATGCATTTTTGAGGCAGCAATAAAAAAGATGCCCCACAGGAGTGAGGCATCTTTAATCTGTTGTTAATTAATTCAGTCCGTCAGGATCAGAAGTAGTGAGCGGCGAAGCCTGTAAGTGCAACGCAGATTACAAGTACGAAGCCCTTCTTGTTTCCTGTGAGCTTTGTCTCTGCGCCCATACCCTCGTAGAGCATGAGGAGATAGTAAGCATAGGCTGCGATCGTGAAGATTGAACCGAATCCTACATAAGGAATGAGTCCAACAAATGAGCCTAAGAAATCGTAAACGATGAATGCAGGTGCTGTAGCCATTGCAGAGATTGCGAGGAGTCTCGGGAAAGACCACTTCTCTTTGAGGATGAGGCCTGCGAGCATAAAGATACCTGCGCAACCGAAGATACGTACTGCATAGTAGATAAACGGGAAGAAGAAATCCTTAACGATCTCAGCTGCGAGGTTATCAAACCAGTATCTTCCGTACTGTGCATAGTGAATGAGGTCTACCGACATGGAAGTGATGAAGCCTACCATCCAGCAGATAACAACTGCGATGCCTGCGATGAAAAGAGCGTTGCCGATCTTGTCATACTGGGGAGCGATCTCCGCAGGACCGGTAACGGGATGAATAGCAGCATGGATGAGGTTCTTGAAATGCTGGCCGAAGGGGAGCATTGAAGAAGGCTGCTTGGGCTGTGCCTGGGGCTGGGGCTGAGCCTGAGGAGCAGGCTGCTGTGCCTGAGGCTGGGGCTGAGCTGCAGGTGCTGCCTGAGGCTGAGGTGCAGCGACAGGAGCTGCCGCTACAGGTGCTGCTACGGGAGCTGCTGCAACGGGTGCTGCTACGGGAGCGGGTTGGGGTGCAGGCTGGGGAGCGGGCTGAGCCTGAGCTGCGGGAGCTCCGAAAGACATGCCACATCCGCCGCAGAAAGCAACGCCATCGGGGTTTTCCTTACCGCAATTAGGACAAAACATATTAAGTATCCTTTCCTCGGGCATGAACACCCGATAAACATGATACTTTCATAATAACACACTGTTTTCTTAATTAAGCAACGGAATTTATAGGTTTTAGGCCTTTTTTGTGTGCTGTCCGTCAGACTGCGTCAACTACTCCGAGAATGACATCAGCAGGCTGTGTGTCAGAGAATACGAGCAGGTATGTCTTGCCGCCCTTTACGAAAACAGCAGCATTGACATCAGCGGATACCTCTTCACCTGTAAGATCTTTAACGTTTGCAAAAGTTACACGGTAAAGCGTGACCTGGATTCCGGAAGGAGATGTGGCAGCAACGCCTTCTGCAGGAGTCTGGTGGAAGACCTGCTTAATGAGATCATCAGTTCCTTCGGGAGCTGAGCAGAGAAGGACTTTCTCGCCGTTTACACCGAAGAATACTTCTTCGCTGATCGAGTCAGAGAATACGCCTGAACCTGAACCCTTGATGTCGAAAGGAAGTGCTTTGGCAATCCTGTCGAGACGTGCATCGCCCATGACTTCGCTCTCGTCAGATTCTTCTTCCGGTAATGTTGTAGAAACGGTTATATCTATGGTCTTGTTTTCCGCGTCTCTGTTGTCAGTTCCCGGATCTATGTCAGCGGTGTAATTATATGAGCTGCCTGTGTTTATGCCCAGGATACCATCTGTGGCACCTTCAGTTGTTTCCTCGGCAACGGCATTATCGAAGCCTGCAACTGTCTCTTCGTATGCAACTTCCGCTTCTGCTGCTTCTGTGTTAGCAGCAAAATTAACGGAATCGTTATGCACCTGAATTGTATTTTCTGCTCCGGCAGACTTTGCCATATTAAGATATCTGACAACAAATAGGACACCGGCAATGATGAGTACGCCTGCAGCGATCGAAGAGATAATGGCAATAGGTGTCTTCTTTGCCTTTTTCCTCGTCTGGGCAGGCTTGACCTCTGCTTTTCTTACCTGGTTCTTATTACCGGAATTTTCATTCCTTATCTTATCTTTGGGAATATCCGTAACGACGGCGCTTCCGGACTGCTCTTTGATGGCAGCGGACACGGCACCCATGATCCTGTTCTTCATCTCAGGATCAACAGTTACGTTATTCATGATTTCGTTATACTTATTCAAAATCATCCGCCTCCTTCAGCAGTTCTCTCAGTTTGTCGCGGGCACGCTTCAGATCTGAGCGTACCGTTGCTTCGCGTCGTCCGGTAATACGGGCGATCTCCGCGGTCTGGTAACCTTCCTGATAGAAAAGGTGGATTGCTTCACGCTGGTGGACGGGCAGACATCTTACGGCATCCCAGATGGCTTTGTACTCATCGCCGTTATCAAGATCTTCCTGCACTTCGCCCGCTATCTCTTCATTGAGTTCCATCGTGTCACGGACTTTGTTGTAATCAATGCGGTTTTTCGCAAGATTAGAAGCAACTCTCATAAGCCAGGCTTTACGATGTGTTTCACTCTCGAAGTTGGGCCTTACGGTGACAAACTTGATCATCGTCTCCTGCAGGATGTCTTCTGCGTCCTCCTTGTTGTGAAGGTAAGAGAGCGCAAGACGCAGGATGGCATTGCCATGAACGTCCAAAATCTCTCCCGCTTCCTTTTCTATCTGCTCGTCTGTCTTACGGGACGGACCTGTTACGGGTACGTCGTCTTCAGACTCATATGCCTGGTCTCTGGTCAGAACGGCTTTCCCGGATGTATTTCCGGTACCGGACTGAACATTGACAGCCAGCAGCATGGCGAGCTTTCTTAAAAGCGGCAGATTGGCTTCGTAAGTTAATTCCATCGGTTTCCTTAAGTGACTTTCTCACCGCTTTCAACCTATATACAGATGAAGCGGCGGATTTGTTGCACTCAAATTATACCCATGCTAACAAATCAAAGCAAATTGTCAGTTATATATATTAAAATAAATGCGGATTGGTTCAGGAATTGTCGAAAATACCCACCCGCTCCGGACGGGCAATGACACATTGAGTTCGCATTAACGCAAGAAATTAATAGTAAATTAAAATGCGTGTAACACAAAACACACCTAAATCATAAGATAATAGGGCATATGAGAGAGAATAACAGCAGATTATTTATTAAGAACGATGCGGCTTACGTGGCCGTCGTTTTTGTGAGCGTAATTCTTTTCATATCTTTCCTCGCCATCCAGATCTTTACGGAAATAACAATGACCAGGATCTTCGTGAGCATCGGCCTCATGTTCCTGGCTTTCACAATGAACATTTTCGAAGGCAAGTTCGGATTCTATATCTCGTTCGCATTAAACTTCGTCCAGTTCATGATCTATACCTATGAATATATCGTCATGAAGAGCGAATCGGCTCCGGTGCTTCTCGCCATGACAATAGTCACGATGGTCATAGACATGCTCCTGCAGTACTACATCATCAGGATCGCAGGCAGGATCCAGGGCATCGAAGCATCCAAGCGCGAAGAACGCAGCAAGGCCATCCGCAAAGAACTTGAAGACGAGATGTTCTCACGTACTTCCCTCATCGTTAACCACGATGCAATGGGCAGTCACCAGAATTTAAGCGAAGCCATCGGCCGCAACCTTTCAGGTTCGATCGATTCCCTGACTACGCTCCCCGGACGTGACATGATCACTGAGCGTGCTGATAAGTTCATCAGAGAAGACATCACAAACATGCAGGGCAGTGAGACGCCTGACGAAGTATGCCGCCCCTTCTCGATAATCTATCTTGCATTAGATCACTTTGATACGATCACAAGAACCATCGGTCACAAGTCGATGGACCTCTTTATCCAGAATATGGCACACCGTCTCCGCGAAGCTGCCGATCCTACTGACATGGTCGCAAGGATCGACGATGCTGACTTCGTTATCCTCTTCAAGAGAGTCCTCTCCAAGGAATCCGAGACAAAGTATGCCGACAAGCTTGCAAAGGAAGCTTCAAGAGCTTTTGCCGCAGGCATCGATTCAATGAACGCGAGCATCCGTTACGGCTTTGCGCACTATCCCGCTGATTCACGTCACGCAGGCGAGCTTATCGCCATCGCAGAAGAGCGCATGAGCAGAGCAGCTTCATCCAAAGACGGCTCCGTCTCTGCCAATGAGGTTCCGGTTCTTCCGGGCGCAGAAGTTTTCAAGAACAAGTCCAAGAATGAGATCATCTCTGTTTTCGAGCGCGCGATAGACGACGGAAGCATGCACATGGTATACCAGCCCTGCTTCACCGCACAGCGCAGACTCGTTGGCTTCGAGGCTTTCTTAAGATTCGAGAAGGATGGTCTTGCTATTTCACCCCAGGTATTCCTCGCAGCAGCTGAAAATGCCGGGTATATGAGAAGGATCGGCAGCTACTCAATGGAGAATTCTCTGAGTGCCCTGACTGCCATCAACAAGATCGATCCGAAGCTCACGATGAACATCAACATCTCAAACTACCAGTTAAGAGAAGCCGACTTCATCCAGTCTTTCTCAAACATCGTATCTTCGACTGACTGCAATGTTGATAACCTCATCCTCGATCTTCAGGAAGAGAGCCTTATCACAAGCCTTGCAGACATCAGGATGACGATCGAGGAACTCGCCACGACAGGCGTTAAGATGGCATTAGACAACTTCGGCAGAGGTTATTCTTCATTTAATGCGATTCCTCTTCTCCCTGTCTCCATCTTAAAGCTCGACGGCAACTTCACCTCAGGACTTGCTACGGATGCTACGGTCAGGATCCTTACGCGCTCTGCCATCTCACTGATGCATGACATCGACATCTCAGTTACGGCAACGGGCGTCGGCCAGGAAGACCAGTTCGATATCCTGGTCGGCAGCGGCTGTGACAAGTTCCAGGGGCTGTTCATGGGTCCCGCCATCATTACTGACGACCTCGAGGCATTCATCCTCAAAAGCAAGGTATAACCCTCCATTAAAAAAGTAATATTTCTCTTATGCTATAATCTCCCTATTGCTAAAGGAGTTAGAGAAGCCATGGCCGATTCAATTGTCACCGTCGAGAAAGTCTCATTAAAATATAAAAAGGCCGTCCTCACAGACGTCTCCATAAACGCCGAGAAAGGCGAAGTCATCGGACTTCTGGGCCTTAACGGATCAGGCAAATCGACTTTGCTCTCCGCCATCGCAGGCCTTCGAAAACCCTCTTCAGGCTCCATCAAGGTCAACGGCAAAGCCGGCTTCGTTACCCAGGAGAATGCCCTCATCGACGAGCTCACCGCAATGGACAATCTCAAGATGTGGACTCCCTTGAGCAAACAGGACATCTTAAAAGAACTTACCGAGACCGAGCTCTCGATCCTCAAAGTAAACGAATTCATCGACCTCAAGGTCAAGCGTATGTCAGGCGGTATGAAAAAGCGCCTTGCAATCGCATCCGTCCTTCTTGCCAAGCCCGACATCCTTCTCATGGACGAGCCCCTGGCAGCTTTGGACATCCCTGCGAAAAACGACATCATCAACTTCATAGATTCATTCAGGAGCAAAGGCGGCACGGTGTTTATCGCGAGCCACAGCGAAGAACTTTTCAAGCACTGCTCGAAAATATACCTCTTAAAAAACGGCGTCTCATCGCTCCTTCCCGCCGGCATCTCTCCCGCGGAGGCTCTTGAATGATAAAGGCATACTGCAAAAGAGTATTGCTTTTCCTTCCCTACGTAGTGTGCTATTTCTTAGCGCTCGGCCTTGCCCTGCTGGCACTCGTCATGTATGCGTCGGAATTTCTTTTCGAAGACAACACGGACAGCGTCGTATCGGTCGCATGCTATGTCCCGGATGACGAAGCTTATACCCAACTGGGAATCAATCTCGTCAAGCAGATGGACAGCGTCAAACACACGATAGACATCAACGAAGTAAGGTCTGAGAAAAAGGTCGTGGAACTCGTTGAAGAAGGCGATGCCATTGCCGGTATCATCGTGCCCGAAGGATTTCTTGAGACGATGGGAACGCCTGATGCCGTACAGGTCCAGATAATCTACCGTGATGCCGACACGTTCGAAGAGCACATCGTAAACGACCTTCTTTATGCCATGAGCAATCTCCTCGGCACGGCACAGTGCTCAGTCCTAACTGCCGGCGAATACGCTAAGGAGATGGGCTTTGACGACTCGCAGGCTTACGCCGTCGAAGGCGCCGTCACCAATAACAGCTTCAGTTACGTAATGGACAGAAAGTCAATGTTCCACAAGGTTGACGTTGACGACCTGGTCGCAAAATATGCAGTAAGGGAGCGTCTTACTGCATCTTATACGTTGTACATAATCATGATGTCGGTCTTCGTCATCTCATTCTTCTACAAGGGAAACAGTGACATCTTCAGGGCGCGCTCCAAGCTCTCCGGAATCAGGACATGGAAGATCTTCCTGCTCGAATCCGGATGCGCCGCGGTCATGATATATCTTCTCTATATCCTGGTCTTTGTCTGTCTCTGCTTTGTCTTTGAATCGATGAAGATCTTATCCCTGATCACGGTAATTCCGGTCGTTCTTATCATCGCGCTTGCGGGTACTGCTCTCTGCTATCTCGTTAAGAGCCCCACGGCCGTCTCCTATATCACGTTCGGTGCAGGCACGAGCCTCATGTATCTGGCAGGCGGCCTGATCCCGTTAGATTACATGCCGCACTTCTTCCAGAATGCAGCGGTATTTAATCCTCTGTACTATCTTATCCAGTTCTTTATGAGGTCGATGTTCTTATGAGATTATTCCTAAACAGATTATCGGTCCTCGCAAAGCGAAGCTTCATAAATCCCGCAATGTACGTCATGAGCGCGGTAATACTTCTCATGGCCCTCTTGGTCATCTTCGTACCCGAAAAGGATACTTCGGTCTATATTCCCGTTGCTGTCCTCAATAACGACAATTCCGATGAGACCGAAGAGATCGTCGACCACCTCTGCTCGATGAATTCCATCTTCCATTTTTACGAAGTCGATGATGAGGAAGAGATCTATAAAGACCTCGCATCGGGAAAAGCGAACACCGCTTATATCTTCCCCAAAAACTTCACCGAGCACCTGACAGACGGCGGCACCAAGTACGATGTCCAGCAGATATCGACTCCCGCATCGAGCTTCATTTTCCTCTCCAGAGAAGAGGTTTTCGGAAGCTTCTACGAATACGGTGCACGCCAGGTCATCAGCGACACGTTTGCAGACTTCGGCTATGAGGTCGATGCGCACGATCCCAGACTTAAAGAGATCTTCGACAAGTACATCGACGACCAGTATCTGTTCGCATTGGAAAGCGTCGAGGGCACGGTCTATAACGCGATCACAAGATCTGAGAAGGTACCGATCCCGCTTTATAAGTTTGCAGGATTCTTCATCTTCACGGCTGCCCTTCTCGGCACCCTCGCATTCTTGAACGACCAGGACAACCGCATCTATCTGAGATTTAAGCTTTTCGAGAGGATCTACTTAGGACTCATCCAGGTAGCGGTATTCACGTTCCCTGCCATGATCGTCTCCCTGTTCTGCTTCCTGATCTCACAGACGGAATTCTCAGTGCTCCACGTGATCTTGTACACCTTCATCGTCACGCTCGTCGCATTCGCAGCAGGAACGGTAATGACGCTCCTCCCTATCCGCACGGCGCGTTCCAAGATCTTCTCGGCGATCCTGCCCGTATACCTGATCCTCTCATTCCTCTTCTCAGGAATCTTAATGGATCTCACCAACTTCGGCACGGCTCTCCGCACACTCTCGAGACTGTTCCCGCCGTCAATGTTCTGATAAGGGGTTCTTATTTGGCAGTTCTTTTCGAAGTCTGGATCTGTTTACTTACTGAAAATAAGTTTTTGGATTTTAGTAAGTAAAATACGCGCTTTCATGACGTTGCTTCTCAGGATTTTACTTACCAAAATAGAGTTTTTCGATTTTAGTAAGTAAATCGCGCGCTTTTATGGCGTTACTTCTCAGAATTTTACTTACCAAAATAAAGTTTTTCGATTCTAGTAAGTAAATCGCGCGCTTTCATGACGTTATTTCTCGGTATTTTACTTACTGAAAATGCGATTTCCAATTTCAGTAAGTAAAGTGACCCCGATCGCGATGCGATTACGTACCTAAACGCAGTTTTCTTCAAATAGGTACGTAAAGATACGCTCTTCAGCGGTAAGGTTTTCGAGATTTTACGTACCCAAAAA
>CADAIP010000008.1 GCA_902787975.1 Oscillospiraceae bacterium | reverse complement strand
TAGAACCACCTCTTCCCACCATAGAGGAGTTACCGGTTTCGGTAACTCCTTTGTTTTTCTAGGAAAAAGCCCGCAGTTGAGCGGTTTTTGAGTTTGAACCAAATTGCTTTTCTATTCACACAAGTCTTTATAAACTAATTGAAGCTTATAAAGCTTATATAGAAGCTCTTACTGTTTCATTTGGAACTCCTTCGCTATCTGAAAACGATGAATAAAAAATACTCGAACGGATGAATATAAAACTACTGCGGGAAATACTATATATGTCAGAACTGTTGATTCTGCATTTTATTTTGGGTGCAAAAATGATTAGTTGTATGGATAATAATATCAGCAGCAAACACGACTAATAATCTTGTTGTTTGAGGCTTGGACATCATGGTTCTAAGCCCTTTTGTTTGCACTCAATTGTAAACAATTCCTGATAACTTCTATCTAAATACGTAAATCCATGTTATAAAGAGCATATAAATAGCATATTAGAAGATTACCGAATCCTATTGGAGGTGACCTATGTATAAGTGCAAGTCAAAGATCTTAGCGGCCCTGTTAACAATAAGCTTGGTATTCTCCGTTCTTCCCGGCCTGAGAGTAAATGCCACTGTGGTAGACTTTGGCAATTGTGGCTATTATCTGAACTGGGAGTTGGATGATGCGGGTAAACTTACCATTAGCGGACAAGGTGATACCATTGATGGCTTAGCCTTTAAAAATCGTACAGACATTAAGACTGTCACAATACCTGAAAGTGTTACCACGATAACATTCCATGCTTTTGAAGATTGCTCAAATCTTGAGAGCATCTCAATGCCTAATGTCACTACGATAGGCAGCAGTGCTTTCGATGGTTGCTCAAGCCTTGAGAGCATTTCAATGCCTAATGTCACTACGATAGGCAGCGGTGCTTTCAGAGATTGCTCAAGCCTTGAGAGCATTTCAATGCCTAATGTTACCTATCTGGATGACTCTGCTTTCGAAGATTGCGTAAGTCTTACAAGTGTAACAATTAACAGCGCAATGAAAGATTCCATTAATGAGTATACGTTTGAAGATTGCCCTTCTAATCTCACCATTAATTACAGCTACAGCATCACATATGACACCACCGTTACCAACGGATCGGTAACAGGAACAGAAACAAAATCTGTTTCCGGAGAGACAATAGATCTGACCGTAACGCCAGCCGTAGGTTATGTTGTCAAAGACGTCTCATACACAGTAAACGGAACTAAAACCACCATTGACGCTGACTCTTCCGGCAACTACTCCTTCACTATGCCTTCCAGTGATACTACGGTTTCCGCAACCTTTGCAGCTATAGTTGACTCCGGTACCTGCGGCACTAATGTGAATTGGGTCCTTGATGATACAGGAAAGCTTACAATTGATGGTTCTGGAAGTATTGATTATCAAGCCTTTTATGAAAATCTGTCCATCAAAAATGTCACTATAAGTGCTGGCATTAATGAAATTGGTGATTTTACATTTTATGGTTGTACAAACCTTGAGAGTATAGTTATTCCAGATGGTGTCACTTATATAGGTGAATTTGCGTTTTGTGGTTGCACAAGCCTTAAGAGTATCGTAATTCCCGATAATGTAACTGCCATGGGGAAATCAGCTTTTTCGTCTTGTAAAAGTCTTGAGAGTGTTGTGATCTCCAAAAATCTCACTACAATTCCCCGATTGACTTTCAGTGGTTGCACAAACCTTGAGAGTGTAACTATCCCTAAAGGTGTTTCTATAATAGGCGAATGGGCATTCTCCGGGTGTTCAGATCTTAAAGAAATCGAACTCCCTGCCAGTGTGAATAAACTGGAATTAGGTGCTTTTGAGTATTGCTACAGCCTTTCCAGCATCAAAATCAATGGTACTATTACTGAAATTGGCATAGATGCTTTTGCTGGTACAGCTATATCTGATATACCGGATGGATTAGTTCTTTCTACAATACCGGCTGGTGCGTTTAAATGGTGTGATAACCTTACAAGTATCACCATAAAAGACAACATTAATTCAATCGGTACAGATGCATTTTGGCAATGTAGTAACCTTATAAGTGTAACAATACCCGACAGTGTTACAACGATTGATGATTACGCATTCGAAGAATGCACAAACCTAAAAGATGTTACAATGTCCAAAAGCCTCTACGATAAGCTCGTCTCTAATAACAAACTTTCAGATGTTTTCTACAATATTATGCTTCCCAGCATCCACGTCCGATACAACGTTGTTTACAGCAGCAACGGTAATGGAACCATTTCCGGTACAACTACGAATTCATTCGGAACGGATCAGATCGAATTGACGATACAGCCGAATAATAACTATGAGTTAGATAAAATCGAATGGTCAGATGGGACCAATACAGTTGAACTGAAAGCAACGAACGGGAAATACACCATGCCGGATTCAGAAGCAGGTGTTGTAACGATCACGGCTTCATTCAAGCCAATCCAGAAAACAGTAACATTCGAAAACGAAGACGGCACAGTACTTCAGACAGTAAGCGTAGACTATGGAACCACTCCCACTTATCAGGGAGCAACACCTACTAAGCCTAAAACCGCTCAGTACTCCTACACTTTCTCGGGCTGGTCACCAGCAATAGTACCGGTAACTGCAGATGCAACATACACGGCAGTCTTCAAAAGCACAGTAAACAAGTACACAGTTAAGTTCGCAAATGAAGACGGCACAGTACTTCAGACAGAATCTGTAGCCTATGGAACTACTCCTTCTTATTCAGGTGCAACACCTACTAAGGCAGCAGATGAACAGTACACTTACACATTCTCGGGCTGGTCACCTGCAATAACAACTGTAACAGCAGATGCTACATACACCGCAACCTTCACTAAGACTGCCAAGCCCACACCGCAGACAACACCTGCAACAACTCCTGCCACAGTAACTAAGCCCGGTACATATTACCTTAACAGCATGGTAGAGCAGGACGGTAACATAATCTTCACCATAAAGATGTCAGAAGACGATACCAAGACATACGATCTTCTCGGCAGTGTCTCATCTGACGGAACACTTCTTACTGAAGGTAATCAGTACACCTCAGCCAAGGGCAGTGCGATCATAACAATCAATAAGTCATATCTGGATACATTAGGTGCAGGAACACATAAGCTCACAGTCACCTTCACTGACGGTGGTTCAATCACCATAGACTATGAAGTCAAAGCACAGGCTCCTGCCACCACAACAGCAGCTGTTCCGGCCACAGGCGAAGCGGTATCTATGACATACATCATAGGCGGCTGCCTGATCCTTATTACCACAGGAATTGCAATAACAGTCGCAAGAAAGCGCAAAGAGGAAGCATAAGAAATAGTACAGATAATCAAGAATTTAATGTACTAAGCTAAATATCTATAAAGCAATAAATGCCGGGCACAAGAATATGTACCCGGCAATTTTTGTTGTTGGTTCCCCTATGTAATAAGAATCGTGGTTTAAGTTTGGTTTAAGCCCTGTTTTTAGCTTGGCTAATGGTGCCCAAATACTTGATTTATTGGCTTTGCAGCGGTGGCCAAATTGGTGGAATTAGAACCACCTCTGCCCACCATAGAGGTGTTACTGGTTCCGGTCACTCCTTTTTTTCCATTCTGATGAGAATTGCAACATTTACCTCTGTCCGTTTGTATTAATATTGTCAACTATTAGCAGGCATACTGTTTATCAATCATAAAGCCGCAAAGATGGGCTTATGGTTATGAAGACTATTGAAAGGCATGGCAGGAATTGGATTTATGGAAAGACTTAAGAAATTAGTAGTTGCAGGACTCGTTTTGTTGATCGGTTTGTTCGTACTGACTTCTTGCAGCAAGGCGATCCGGACTCAAAGTTCTAGTAGGACTTCGGAAACGACTCAAATCTCAAGAGGGCCTTTGGAAGTTACTAAAATCACTTATTTGGTTTATTGGGGCGGCTTGAATAAGGTTGAAATGTATGTATTTACACCTGATCTTAAAGTTGAAAAATACAGCATCTATCCTGAAGGCGATAAAACCTACGATTATCTTGCGGGAGAACTGCCGTCTGATGACTTATATGATATTACTGAATTTGAGATATCTGATCTCGATTGGTCAAGTATGGTAAATGTTTTGACCAGAGTTAATTTCATGGAACTGGAAGAAGATATGTCAACAAAGGATATCGTTGATGACGGGGCGAGTTATTTCATCATGGTTGAGACAACTAATGCCGTGAATATCTCGGGCGGATATGTAGCAGGTTATGATGATGATCCTGACAGCAGAAGATTTGCGGAAGCCAGGGAAATGATAGAAAATGCTATAAATAACAGGTGATCGCAAGAGGCATAAGGATAGTCTTAAAAACGTTTCTATATAGAAAAACCGGGCACACTACGTGCCCGGGATTTTTGTTTATTTCTCTTATTCAATGAACTGATCTGGACAGTAATTCATTCCAGATGCATTAAGAAATCCAAAATCCTTGTATTGACATTGTCTATCTGTTCACCAACGAAATGAGCTCCGGAGAATATTAGAATTAAGCAAATAGTACTATATGGAACTTTTTGACGGTATAAAAAAGACATAACGTCATATGTTAAAATTGCTTTTAGGGAACTTAAGAGTAAAGGAATCCTTTGACAGGTAACTCTTAATTTTCAGTGGGATATGAGGAGGAAAAATTCTTGGCTGAGACGGTTTCCAATATAAAAAAACATTCATGTCCGTCATGTGGCGGCCCGCTTCGTGTGAACCTGGACGGACAGATGTACGAGTGTCCGTTTTGCGGGGTAACCTACGATTATGAGTACTTCCGTGAAGACGATGTGTTGTCACGGGCGTCACAGTTTCTCCAAAGAGGTGAATGGACGGCTGCTGCAGATGCTTATGATTTTCTCTTGTCCAAAGACCCGCATAATTTCGAGGCACTTCTTGGAAAGATCCTGGTTGCGGCACATATGAAGAGACAGGAAGATATGTCAAATCTTGAACTCTTCCGTTCCATAAACTTTGCGAAAGTGAAAAAGTGTACCGCTCAGGCTGTTCGCGATACGGACAGCGCACACAAGGAATACTTCGAGAAGGTGCAGGAACTATTTGCTTGCGCGGAAGAATATGATGCGCGGAAAGATACTGTCGAGAAATCCCATCAAAGTAGGGTGATCAAAAACAGAAAACTCAACGCAAAAAAAGAAGAGCGGGACATGCCGATCGGACTTATGCTGCTGATAGGAATCCCTCTGGCGTTTTTCGCTCTGTATTTTCTTTTGGGATATTTTATTGAAAAATCAAGCGCAGAGGAATATTACTCGACAATGTACCAGAGCATATATATCAAAAAAGTGGGAGATACTGATATTATGCTGGCACTGTTTTTCGTTCTTATTACGCTTTTGATCGTTGTGGTTACATACGGTCTTATCCAGTATCTCCGGGTTAAAAAAGCGACAAACAAAGAAGTGGAGAGCATTGAGGAAGAACTTGATTCTTTGGGAGGAGACCTTAAGTCCGGTATTGACGGGGCAGAAGCAATGCAAAAACGTATCCGGGAATTATATTATGAAATCAGGAAATTGAAATAGAGGCAGATAAGTGAAGAGATTACTATCGTTTTGTTTAATTGTTTTCATTGCGTTGAATGTTGCTGCATGCGGTAACAGACGTGAAAAGTATTCCTCGCCAAACGGAGAGAATTCAATAATCGTTGAATATGATGTCGTGAGCAGACCACATGTGATCTACCATGGCGATGTCATCTGGAAATATGAAGGCCGTGGATTCAACGAAGAGGTATATTTTGAAGTCGAATGGGTAGACGAAGACACCATAAAGCTAATATATAATGATGAAAGCCATCAAGGAAAGTATTACGAAGAGTTTGAGATAGACTTATAAGAATTTATGAGACACTGATTAAATGGAAGGGAAGACGATGTATTGTAGTTCTTGTGGTTCATTGATTAGAGACGGTCAGTCATTTTGCCCCAATTGCGGAACGCCTGTCCAAACTGCACCTCAACCAGCAGTCCAGCCGGTTCCTCAGCCTGCAGTTCAGCCTGTATATTATCAGTCTGTACCGCCAATGCCTGCTGCTGTTCCCGAAGCGCCGGTAAAAAAATCTAAAGGTCTTGCTATCGCCGGCTTTATCCTTGGAATAAGTGCTGTCGCATTTTGTTTTATTATCTTCGTCAACTTAGTCAGTATATTTGAAGGCCTTGCCGGCGCTATCCTCTCGATCCTTGGACTTGTGAAGAAGAACGGCAAGCTTAAGGCCATGGCTGTAATCGGTCTCATCTTAAGTGTTTTCGCATTGTTTGTTTCAGGCCTTATGTGGGCAACATTCTGGTCAGATGATGCATATGATCTTTTCAATTCCCTTTTCGGCTGGGTGTACTGATTTGATTACAAAGAACCGGCAGTCAGATACAGTCATAAACGAAATGATAAGCAAGTCATTTCCGTCGAAATCTGCAGCAAGCATTAAAGAGCTGACGGAAGGGATGTGCAATGTTACGTATAACATCACGTTTAGTGATGGTGATGAATGCATCCTGAAGATCGCTGCAAAAGACAGAACAGGCAATACTTCAAATGAGATCCGTCTGATGGATGCGGAAGTTACGGCGATGAAGCTCGTGCGTGAGAATTGTTCATTTAAAGTCGCAGATGTTCTGGCTTATGACTGCTCCGGAACAATATGTGACGGTGATTACTTTTTCATGGAAAAGCTTCCAGGGAGTAATTACAGTTTTATAAAAGAAAATCTGCCGGAGGAGACAAACCGCAAGATTGCCAGGGAGATTGGTTGTATTTCCAGACAATTGTGTTCGATCACCAACCCTCAATTCGGTTTCCTGGGAGACACGGTACGATATGATTCATTATCAGGTTTTGTATGCAAAATGCTTGCAAATCTGATATCTGACGCGCAGAAGAAAAATGTGGATCTTTGCTGTGATACAGATAAGCTCCTGAAATGTTTTGAAGAAGAGAAGCATATATTTGACGAAGTCAGTTTTGCCACTCTGGTTCATTGGGATATGTGGGAAGGGAATGTGTTTGTAGATGGAGATCACGTTTCCGGCATTATCGACTGGGAGAGGGCAATGTGGGGAGAGGCTTTCATGGATGACCGCTTCCGCAAACATAACCTGAATAAAGATTTTCTGGAAGGATTCGGAAAACAGGACTTCACGGAGAATGAATTAAAGCGGCTCCGCTGGTACGATATCATCTTGTATATGACGATGATGGTAGAAGTCTTCTACAGAGAATTTGAAGATAAAGGACAGTACTACTGGTCAAGAGACCAGCTCCTAAGCGTCATATGAGAATTATGGGGGATAACTAAGTTGAAGTTCAGTTATGGGATCATAATTAACAGAAAAATCTATAAGCGTTTTGTCGATAGTTTGTTATAATGTCGTCGATTAAAACAGATAGAGGTAATCCTAATGAGTGAATGTGTAAGTTGTAAAAAAGCAAATCCTGAAAATACATACAGATTTGCGATAGTGGATGTCAGGTCAAGTTCTACAACTCAGAATTATGTTGTTGCCAAGAAAACCACTACAACTGTATATGAGAAACTGGTTTCATTTGAGAGAAGTTCTTTTTGCAAGAGCTGTATAAAGAAAGAACGCTTAATGTATGTGCTTAAATGGACAGGTTTTATTGCTCTCTTTATCTTAGTCGCATTAGTTGTTGCAGCATTCAGGACAGGTTCTTTTGGCCTTTGGATCCCTATTGTTACTGCTATTGGCACTGTGATCGGAGCCATTATTTTGCTCATTTATTCGCTCTGCAGAAAAGATGTATTTTTCGCATCAGATATCAGAACCCGAATCGCATCAAAGAAAACAGGAATCAAATACAGATTTGTTCCTTTGGATGCAAAACTGTACAGCGCAAAAGGGAAGACAGAACCTGACTTAAAGCTCTTTAAACAAAGAAGCGGTTTAAGAACACAGGTAGCTGACAAATTATTCGAGAAGTTCGTGCTCCCCGGAAATGGTGATGAACAGGTAGATGCATTGATCGATTCTAATAATTGAATCAATTAGTTACGAATTAGAATATCGCTTTATCTTGTTTCCAGAAGATCCTTGCATGCTATGGTGAATTCCATCATGCTGTCATGAGTTCCGTCAAGATTCCATCCCGAGAATAGTATGATGAATTTTCCGTCTTTGCTGTAGTAGGCGTGATATTTGTCTTCTTTCCGGTATTCTCCGCCGTCCAGATACCAGGCATGACAGATATAGTCAGGTGTCTCGCCGTATTCATAGTAATCGGGTATAGCACATGATCTGTATATCGTTACTCCGCTTTGGAAATGGTGATCGGGTCTCTCATTCCAGAAGACATTGAGTCCGCCCATGCCGTCATCGTTGATATTTGACGGGTCGGTACCAACGGCAGCAGCAACAGCTTCAGCATATTTTCTGAGTTCTTCTTCTGTGCTTTCAACATTCCTTACTTCCATTGGTATGCTTCTTGTGATCGGCCAGTCGGACCATTGCTGTTCGGCACCTTTAAACCCATTATTCCTGCAGCACCACATGAAAGAATAGAGATCCCAATTGCCGGCAAGATATACATCCATTGCTGTGCCGTCGGTAACTTTTTCATCGCTGCACCCTGACAGTTCATTAAATAACTCAGGAGTCATTTCAATCGGTTCTCCGAAGATGATGTCTTCATTCTCATCGTCTATTTCATTCAGGGTGTCAATGAATTCAGTAAAACCTTCAGGATACTGATCGAAAAGATTGCAGTACAAATAAATAATCTTTCCGCTTGTGCTTCTGTATTTAAGAGCAACACATCCAAAGTATGTGTGTCCTTCGTGATCTTCAATGTAATCATCAATATCCATTCTGTATTCTGAAGGTATATCCATTTCCTGAATGTAAGACACCAGATAATCTATTTTCTCTCTTGGAATGCTTGTGATTTCAGTTTTGCCGTTCTCTTCGTTACTCTCAAAACAGAATCTGGTCTCATAATTGCCGTTTGCCGTATCAGTGTAATTCGATATATCTATTTCGAGAGATTCCGTGATAATCTTTTCGGTTTCTGTCACAGTTGAGGATGACGTTATGACGGTGTCAGTGTTATCCGTAACATCGGCTGTATCTATTGTTTTCGTTCCTTTTCCGCAACCTGTGAGAACAAAAACTGCAGTAAGAATCAAAGCAGTTGCTTTCCTTTTCATAGTCAATACCCCCTCAGATACTACTAATACAGAATATACTATTAATACAGATTGATTAATATAAATGTTGCAAGGTGCTTCGTGTATAATGTCTTTGATTAATTGTTAATATGGAGAGGATAAATGAGTATACACGATAAGCGTATTGAATTTGGTTCTGATAATGCGCAAGACAAGCAGAAGGCTCTTAGAGCATCAGGTGATATGAATGCGGATTTCCTTGAGATGGCAAGGAACGTTTATGCACATCTTAACGATGAGATATCAAAGAAGATATTTGAAGCCAAGATCATGTATGCATCCACCGGAGATGTCGGCTATATAACCGGACTTGAGTCGAAGTACAGAAATCTTAACAGCGACATGCAGGTATATGTTGAGAAGCTCCGGAAGGGGTCTCATTGCCTGATCTACGGTGCAGGACGTGCAGGACATTACCTTGCAGGACGATTTAAGCAGTTCGGCGTAGTGGTAGATTGTTTCGTTGATCCGGATGAGAGCCTTGGACCTGTTGATAAGCAGACCGGAATCAAGGTAATTACCGATAAAGAACTTTCCGAGAATAAATCTGTTTATGGCGATAAGACATTCGTTATCTCTTATTCAAAGAAGCCTGTGGCTGATGAAGTTAAAAAGCGCCTTGTTGATGAGATCGGAATAAGCGAAAAGAATATCTGCTCAGGTATCTTCGACTGGCGCAATAACCAGGGCCAGTATTTCGATTATTTCGAGGCCGGCGAAAATGAAGTCTTTGTAGACTGCGGCTGCTTTGACGGAGCTACATGCTACAACTTTGCAGGCTGGTGCGGTCACAAGGGTTTTGAGCATATTTATTCTTTTGAAGCTGATTCGGAGAATTTTAAGAAGAGTAAGGCAGCGCTTGAGCCGCTAGGAAAATGCGACCTCTATCCCTATGGCACTGCAGACGAACATAAGAAGGTTTATTTTGCAGCAGATGCTTTTGAGACTTCTTGCATAATCAGCAGGGAAGAAGCTGAGAAGAGAAACTTCGAAGGTGTTGAAGAGATTGAGACAGTAGCTCTTGATGATGTGCTTGAGGGAAAGAGAGTCACTTTCATCAAGATGGATATTGAAGGTGCGGAATATGAAGCGCTCATAGGTGCCCGCAAGCTTATTATGGAAAACCGTCCGAGAATGGCAATTTCCGTCTACCATAAGTTCGAAGACTTCGTAACGTTGGCAAATCTCGTTCTCGAGATGCATCCTGATTACAGGATTGCCTTCAGACATTATGGTTTCGATGAGCTCGAGACGATCATGTATGTCGAATAATTAACGCTTAAATATCTTTAGTGCCATAAATTTGCACCAAAATCAGTGCAACAACTGCTTTCCTGTATCTGTATTTAGGGAAACCTGAAAACAAGAAAGGGTCTTGTTATGAATAAAAAAGTAATGATCGCAAGTCTTGTATCTGTTGCAGCTGCAGTAACTGTAACCGCAGGAATTGTTGCACTTGTAGTAAGTGTTCTGAACTATAATTCTTCGCCAACGACAGATATCTGGGCTGAAGATGATGATGAAGACGAAGAAGAGACAGAAACAAGTTTTTACAGAGATAATCCGGACCCGACACCGCAACCTACCAGGGAAACCCAGGGCAGAGATTATTATGAGGGCGGTGGCTATAATGGAATGGACAGCTACTATATCGTTCAGGATCTTTCGGTCGATGAAATCATTGCCGAATATGAGTATTATCACGACATAGCTCATACTTATGAGCTTGACGATCTTAAGTATTTCGATCAGGAACTCAAGCACCCGTGTTATTCCCAGGTAGACTCCACCGGCTATGGTTTGTATATGTTCTACGACCTCATCTTGCCGGATGAGATGGTCGACCACATTGCAAGCTTTAACATAGAAGGGAATGAGAAAAACGGATCAGTTGAATTCTCGATGAAGATAAGGCTCCATGACGCTGATAAGGCAAATGAGCTCTATAATTCATTCGTAGACCGTTACAGCGAAGGCGCTCAGGGTTCAGAGTACTACAACATGCTGAATACTTATGATAAAGGCGTCAAGATCGCCGTCAGCGATACTGAAACAAGGATCGTCTGCTTTAATAGACTCAAGTTTGAAGGTTACGAATACTATATAATTTACGTGTCAGAGGACTATTAAGTAAAAAATTCAGATCAAGTACTAAAAGGGGGCTGTCTCAATGGATGGGATGGTCCCTGATTATTTAATATGATTGAGGCCACGCGCAAACTAACAGAGGATGCCTCATTGTTTTGAGACACCCTCTGATTATAGTTTGGGGTTATTCCGTCTGATTAATAATCTTCAGGTATCGGGTAAACTCCGTCAACTGACTGAAGAGCATCGTTCTCAACGCACCAGTCACCGAACTTCTCGAAAACATCATCGCCGAAAACTGCCTTGGCTGCGTCAGTAAACTTCTGGTTAGCGCCTTCCTCGTAATATCCATACCAGCCTTCGATATGATATGACTTTACCATCTCGTTATATTTGAAGTAAGCGTCACTGCCGTAATTCTCAAAGAGGAACTGCCAGAAATATCTGCCGTAAACATACTCGGCACCACGACCGGCTGCGTCAATTTCCTGATAATCGTCAAGGAAAATGCTTTCAGCATTGTCGGCATTGACCGGTTCCGGTACTCCGTTGTCGTAACGGTAATGTCTCTCGTATGTTATGCCGATCGAAGGGTGATCAGATGCCAGCGCTTCGATTACGCTGCGTCCCATGTATTCTGCAATGCCTTCGGTTACGATCTTGGACATTTTTCCGTTTCTGCCGGTAATTGAATGAGTTAATTCGTGTGCGGCAGTTGTATAGTCTATGTAATCAAGTCTTCTCCAATCTGTGTTCTCATAGTAGCTTGGGCAGGAATTCCAGATCTCATCAGAGAACAGTTCGTATTCGACAAAACATGCGAACTCACTGTCGCCGCAAGAGATCAATCCTTCATCAGTCTCGTCTGCGATAAGGAAGATAGGAAGCTTTGTTCCGAGACTCCAGTTATCCCAGGGATTGAAACCGTCGTAGTATACGGAATTGTCAATGATCCCATGTGAGTATTCGTAATCAGGAGTGCAGAGTTCCATTCCCAGTTCTTTCTCGATCTCATCGATTATTGCATCCAGATTGTCAGCGTAATCACCGGGAAGCTTTATTCCGGGTTCAATGAGAAGGAAGAACTTGTCAGATTCCAGATAGCAGTAATCCGTTGATACAAATACACTGTCCGGATCACCATCGAGCGTTATCTCTTCGTAATCGGTAGTAAATGAGATGTCCGGTATGAAATTCGTCGGTTCAGTGCTCTCTTCGGTGGTTTCTTCCGTGGTCGTTGCTGCAGTTGTGGTTGTCGCAGCAGTTGTTGTCTCTTCTGCCGATGTGTCTGAAGTCTCAGCCGGTTTGCTGCACGAGCATAACAGCATGTTGCCTGCAAGCATTGAAGCCATCAGTAGAATTGAAAGTGCCTTAAATCTTTTCATAATCCATCCCCTTTCTTAAAAACTCAAAAATAGTTTATAAGTTGCAATGTCATTATATCATGGGAAATCAGGGGTATACAGCGAGTTTTATGTATCGGGACCGAAATTACTGATATAATCAATTAGTTAAATTCATTTTATTTTTACTGAAACATTAGAGCAGTGATATGGGGAGGGTAAAAGCATGTCAGTATGTCCTAATTGCGGAGCATATACCAACGGCGCTAAATTTTGTGAGAGCTGCGGGGCACCGCTTCCGGTTGAGCAATTCGCACAGCCTGTTCAGCAGGCTCAAGGGATACCTGTTCAGCCTCAGCCTGCTCAGCCGGTCGAGCCGCAGCCTGTATATCAGCAGCCGGCATATCAACAGCCCGTATACCAACAGCCTGTGCCTGTCCAGCCGGTTTATCAGCAGCCTGTCTATAACCAGGCCTATCAGATGCCGGGTTCATATAATCCTGTGCAGAAGAAGTCTACAAACGGCGCCTGCATTGCAGGTTTTATTCTCGGATTGGTCGGCCTTTTCACTTTCGGTTTAACCAGCCTTGTCGGCTTTATCGTAAGTACGATTGGCGTCATTATCGCTTTCGCAAAGAAGCAGAAGGGTAAAGTGCTCGGAATCATCGGTCTGGTCCTTTCGCTTCTCCTTTGTGTCGGATGGATCCTTTTCATTGCCAATGCAGATAAGATCAGCGCTTGGCTGGATGCTAATGGCGAAGGCAGTTCTTTTGAAGAGTGGCTTTTCGAAGATTCATATGACGGCAAGATAGAGATCATCAGCGAGACTGACTGGATCAGGAAGGACAACGGCTCATATCTTGTATTCGGAGCTGATGACCAATTCACGTATTACGCTGACTATCGTGTTCTGGATAACAATTATAATTCAGGAACTTATGAGATCTGCTTCGGTTATGAGGCAATGGATATTATTGAAAGCAGATACAGCAAATATGGTATTACGGCTGATGATATCTGTGATGAGATCGAGAATGAGCGCGGCATAGACGGTGTTGCTCAGTTCATGGTCCTTGTACTCCATAATGACGGACTCTGGATCAACGGTGAGAACACGGTCGATGTTAAGTGGGACACCGTTTACATGGGCTATTACGATGCTGACCGCAATGTTATGGATCTTAGAAATCCGGAAAACAATATGGAGTATACCTTTATTCCATACAGCAATTTCGATAAATCAAGCATAGTGATGCCGGATCTCAATCCTACTGAGACAAACGCATTCGGTGAAGATTACTGGGGTGATAATGTCGTCGGTGTAGTTAAGCTTTATGAGGGCGACTGGACCGAATCAGATGAGACGGATGCAATGGATTATTCCTATCTCGAGATGCTCCAGATGTACAATGCTGATACTGAGACGAGGATTCAGCTGTCTGTCATTTCAGGTGAGTACGATCCTTCTCTTGCCGAAGAAATGGCAGAAGAATTCCAGGTTGCTATGGAAGAATTCGATTACTATGTAAGCGAAGTTGAAGAGATCTCTCTTGGCGGTTATACGGCTTATGAAGTATCGGCACAGTACGATGACGGCAAATATCTTACAGTCTGGTATTTTGTAGACGGTGACCTCGCCATGCACTATATCACGGCAGAATACTATGAGAGCGATATAGCAGCATATGAGATGGTAAGGGATACTTACGTTTACGAACAGAATTAACGGTTGGTTGAGACAATTTGAAAGGGGTAGATAAGATGGAATGTCCAAAGTGCGGAAGGAAATGTTTTGAGGGAGTCATAAAGTCTGAACAGGCCGGAAGATTGTTTTCAGAAGGAGCTATGCTGACCTGGACTCCCGAATACGAGAAGAAAAGTGTAATCAAGAAAGATAAGTTGAACCTGAAAAAAACAGGTTCAGGTTATTACTGCCAGTTTTGTGAAAAGGTTTATGCAACCTTTGAACTGAGCGAAATACAAAGCATATTCCAAGGCTGATAAGTTCATTTCGAATAAATATATATGTGGTTGGGATAAGATGATTTCGATTTATAAGAAATATCATATTGCGTATTGGTGCATAGGTGTCTTTCTGATTATATGCATGATTGCAGTTATGTTCCTGTTTTGGAAAGAAAAGTGGTATTTTCCGCTTCTGGTTTTAATTCCGACGATATTGCTTGTTGTGGTAAATGCTATAGTCTTTACCCGGCTGGCAACGAAAAAACTTTCAGATGAAGTGATAGTTCTCATTAATGAGTGCCAGGCCAATAATTATATAAACACTCTGAAGAGCCTGTTTGAAAATAAGGCAAAAGGTCCTGTCGTCAATACTTACAATATGTTGCTTGCGGACGGTTACGCTGTTATTGATGATTATGATTCGGTTTATTATTGTTGTCAGAATATGAAGAGCAAAGCTTATAAGCTTGCACGCTGCAATTTCATGATCGGTTATTACCTGAAAAAAGAGCAGCGCGCTCTTGCTGAAAACGAGATGGAAGAACTTAGAAAGATTCTTGCAACAATAAAGAATCAGAACTACAAGGAAAGATTTGAAACCAGCCTTAAGAACGCTGAATATTCCATCAGGATAATGGACGGCAACTATGATGGGGCAGAGGAGCATTATAAGAAAATGCTGGAAACCATCAAACCGCTTTGTCCTTTAACGGAAGTCAGTTATTCATACGCATTAGGAAAACTGCTCATCTTGAAGGGAGAACCGGACAGGGCAAAAGAATACCTTAATGTTGCTTATGAAAAAGGCGGCGACACAAAATTCAGGAAATATGCAGAGGAAAAGCTTAAGATGCTTGCCGAGAATTAGGAATAATTTGGGAGGAAGAAAATGTATTGTGGCAGATGCGGAACT
Organism: Oscillospiraceae bacterium; assembly: GCA_902787975.1. Classification (GTDB taxonomy): domain Bacteria; phylum Bacillota; class Clostridia; order Saccharofermentanales; family Saccharofermentanaceae; genus Saccharofermentans. The sequence goes on along the minus strand of CADAIP010000008.1, from coordinate 66,682 downwards.
CAGAATGATGATAACGCAAGATTTTGCTCAGAGTGCGGTGCGGATTTAAGTCCTGTGAATCCTGCGGCTGTTCCTGTTCAACCGGTTCAGCCTGTTCAGCCGATTCAACCGGCACCTGCAGTTGTACCGATCGCACCAACTCATATTAATAAGAATAATGTTTTGTGCTGTGTCGGATTCTATGGTGCATTGGCATCTATCGTTTTGCTTGGAACGACCGCGCCTGTATTCTTCGTCATATCTATTATCGGCCTTATTCAATCCAAGAAAAGGAACGAAATTGGCAGAGGCTTGGCCAAAGCCGGAATAATCATAACCTCTGTACTCATGTTCGTTTATATCACCGGTATCATTCTAGGGCTTATTCAACGCGATTATTAAAGAATAAGCGGTTAAGTAAAGGGGAGTTTGACAATTGATAATTAGAGATGTAAAGACAGGCGATTCAGAACGTCTGGTTGAGATCTATTCCCACTATGTTCTGAATACGGCTGTTTCATTTGAATATGAAGTTCCGTCTGTAGAAGAGTTCAGACAGAGGATAGAGAAGATTACATCAAAGTATCCGTATCTGGTTTGTCTCATTGACGATAAGATCGTCGGTTATGTTTATGCAGGAGAATACAGTTCACGCACTGCATATTCGTGGACTGCAGCGATGTCCATATATGTGGATAAGGATTATCGCAGACAGGGCATAGGATCAGCGATGTACAAAGCGATTGAGCCAAAACTCAAAGATATGGGCATTGTTAATCTGCTGGCCGGCTCAGCTTACTGTGAGCCTGAGGATGAATACCTGACACACGCAAGCAGCCTGTTCCATATGAGCCAGGGATATTCTGAAGCAGCGCATTTTAAGAAGATCGGCAAGAAGTTCGACCGATGGTATGACCTGAAATGGTACCAGAAGGGAATATGATTCTATGGAAACGGTCTATCTTTCTGAATACTCCGATGTTTTCTATGTTGAAGATAAGAATGTTGTTCTCGTTCACTGGAAGAAGTATTGCGAGTTTGAGCAATACAGAAAGCCGCTTGAATGCGCACTGAAGGTGATAAAGGAAAACTTTGATATTGCAGAAGTTTAAAGGGGAAAATTATTGATGACGAATAAAGAGATATTGCAGATAGCCATGCAGCAGTCTGCAGAAGACATAGGATGTAATGCTTCTGATTTTCTTGCTGACGATAACAGGGTGGTGCCCTTTAAACTTGGTGAGAAATCCAAGAATTACTACAAACTTCCTATAGGATGCAACTTCATATCTTATGGGAATAATGTCGTTGCTGCAGCTACTGATGAGATTTCCGGAATAGCAAAAGAATATGTTTCGAAGTTTAAGTTTTATCACTGCTTTGAGACTCCCAATATGCGTTGGCTTAACGAAAGACTGGAGCCTTTGGGCATGACGGCATGCTTTATGGCTGAGTATTATCTGCCGGATCTTAACATATTGACCGAACTGCCGTGTGAGTATGAACTTCGCATATTGGAGAAAGGCCAGTTTGACGATTTGTATTGTCCGGAATGGCCTAACGCCCTTTGCAGTGACAGAAAACATCTGGATATGCTTGCTGTCGGTGCATATGATAACGGGAAGCTTATCGGACTTGCAGGATGTTCTGCTGATGCAGAAAAGATGTGGCAGATAGGAGTTGATGTCCTGCCTGAATACAGACGAAAGGGCATTGCTTCAGCAATAACATCGAAACTTGCATTAGAGATATTAAATCGCGGTAAAATTCCGTTTTACTGCACCGCCTGGTCGAATGTCAGATCTGTAAGAAATGCCATTAAGTGCGGACTGATTCCGGCCTGGGTTGAAATGACAGTTAAGCCTGTTTCAGTAGTTGAAGAAATGAATGTATAATTTCCGCATCAGGCAGGTTTACTGTGCGGGATTAAATGAAGGAAAATGACGATATGATTAGAAAAGCAACAATTAAAGATATATCCAGAATTGCCGAGATACTGGTATTTGTTAAGAGGATGAATTACCGTTCTATTTTTCACGATGATTCGGTTTCATTTGGAGAGATTCAGGTTTTACCTGTTGCTGAAGAGTATTCTGCGCCCGAGATCCTGAATAACATTTGGGTCTATGAAGCTGAAGGCATCGTTAAGGGCCTTATCCGTATTGTTGATAAAGAAATCGTTGAGTTATATGTAGAGCAGTTCTTTCAGGGACAGGGCATAGGTGCTGAACTGATCGAATTCGCAAAGTCTGAGCACGATGCTAACTGCCTTTGGGTGCTTGAAAAGAATACATCTGCGATCAGGTTTTATCAGGCTCACGGCTTTAATGTCACTGATACCAAACAGTTTGAAGAGGGTACGCCTGAATATAAGGTGCGGATGGTAAGATGACTGATAACCAGAACAAAATCGATATGAACGATCATTATATTCGTCATAAGAAGACGTATTTTAAGTTAAGCATAATATCCGGAATACTGTTGGCTGTATTACTTCCGCTTACTGTTGTGTTCTGGTTTAAACTTGGCGCTGTTGATCCGGATTATCAGGTGGTAAATGTCAGGGTAAACAGTGCTTACGATGCCAAAATCGGCAATGATGTTTATGTTAACTATAACAACAAAGAGTATAAACTGGTTAACGTTACCGATTCCGAATTTCCCAAATACAAAGCGTATGCCGGTTCTAATATGACGGTTGAAGTCTATCTTGGAGATGACGGAAGGCTTTATTCTAATGTTAATGGTATCGGACATAATACTCTCACCGGAAAGCTTTACTTTGCATTTCTGTTTGCGACGTTCGCACTGATAATGTCTACAGGTGTTTTAATAGGTTGTGTTGTAGAGGCTAAGAAGCGCGAAAAGGGTATTTATCCGAGGCGTGGATTCTAAGAAATAAACAAGGAGATTTTTATGGCATTTACATTGAAGATTCAGAGCAAGGGTTTGTTTAATAAGGCTAAGGCCATTGATTTTGGTGCGCTTCTCCGTGAGTGCAAGCTGCAGCACGGTTCATACAATGATTTCTATGTCATGGATATGGGAAAATCCAATAACGGAACAGCAATCTTATATAATCCGGCACGTATCGGCAGAGGCATCTTCTTTGATGCCAGGAACGTCGGTAAAGGCGAGATAACAGTAAACTACAATATCCCGACTACTGCTACTGAGATACAGGATTTTGTTAATGTAGTAAAAGAAGTTGAAAGGCAGTTTGGAAAAGCTTCTTTCCACTGTGAGGAAGAGAATAAAGAATATACAACTGCTTCATTGGAGAGTGCGATACCTCAGATGATCGAGTTTTCGACACAGAAGCTTAATGAGGGTTGCGCTAAAAACGATAGCATGAAATATATTCTGACTTTGGCGATGTTTCCCTGGTATGTGGATGATGAGCATAGAGAAAAGTATAAGACATGCACTTCGCTTGATGATTTTGAAGCTACGATTCATGCAATGCAAAATACAGACCTTTACTATGCAAAGCCTTCCTTGTTCAAGGATAAGAGCAATAAGATCCTGGCTTTCTATACGCTGACATCCAACTGCGAGAGCCTCTTCCCAGCTAATCCGAGAAACTTCCTCAATATGAATGTTCAGAGTATCGATAAGGCGTTTATTAGGTTTTTCATCTTTGAAGAAAAGAAAGTCGTTGACGGTCACTATTCTTATAGACAATTCATTGAATTTGTTAAGCAGAAGGGTGCTACTCAGTTTGATGCCGAGAGATTAAGGGTTCCTGAGATCTCCAAAGAAGAGATAATGGAATTCGTGAACAGCGTCAGTCAGGAGTGACCTGAAAGAGGAGAAAAAAGTATGTCAGAGATTAAAAGAGTTGAAGTAGATGAATTCTGGGCTGATTCCACGGTTATAGAAGCGGGAGACTATGTTTTTGTAGGCTACTGCATGGCAAATGAAGGTAAGTCCATAGAAGAACAGATCAACGGCGCCATTGATGTGTTGGAAGTCCGTTTGAATATGGTCGGACTGACATTGGAATCCGTTGTTAAAATGGATTGCCTGTTTAAAGACATTGAGGATCTGAATGCTTTGCCTGCGGTATTAAAGGAAAGATTTGCAGGCAAGTATCCTACGAGAAAGGCTTATACTTCTGACTTTATAAGAGAAGGCATCCGCTTTCAGATAGATGCCATCGCTTATAAGAAGTAAGTTTTATGAAGAAAGAGCGATGATTATAAAGTATTACTCAGATGATATCGAAGAAAGAAAAAGGCTGATGGCCGGGTTCAGAAAAGAATTCGGATAACCGAATGTTATAATTGTCAGTAGAATAATGGAATAATCAGGAGGATATATATGTTACTTGATGAATTAACGATGGAAGAGAAGAAAGCTTTCTGGAATATAGCTAACGTACTGGCGTCCGTTGACGGCAGAGTTATGGAAGAGGTGTCTATCCTTAACCAGTACAATGAGGAAATGGGTGTTAACTTTGCGTTTATCGATGCGTCACTCGTAGATGTAAAGAAAGAGATAGAGAGCATTAAGTCAAGCAGCTTAAGAAACCGTAAGATCGTTTATTTCGAGCTTTTCGGAGTTGCATATGCAGATACCGAATTTGATGATAAGGAAAAGGCTGTCCTTGACGAAGTAAGTGCCGGCCTTGATATAACTGATGGTGATAGGGAAGTCCTCGAGCAGAGCGTTAAGACGATCTACGATACATACAGAAAAATAGGCGAAGTACTGGATGTATGATCGAATATAGAAAACTCGGGAAAAACGATCTTGATGAGTTTATAAGGATAAGGATCGGCCAGTTGCGTGAAGAAGGTGCAACTGAAGATATAGATCTAAAACCTGCTCTTTTGGATTACTACAACAGACACATGGCAGACGGCACATTCGTCTCTTACATTGCAGTGGACGGCGATAAGATCGTCGGAACAAGCGGTATGTCTTTTGTTGAGAAACCGCCATATTTCGGTTGCCCAAGCGGAAAGCTCGGTTTGTTGTCAAGCATGTATACGGACAATAACTACAGGAGACAGGGAATAGCCAAGAAATTGTTGTCCATGGTCGTGGATGAAGCGAGGGCTTATGGATGCGGAGTGGTACAGATCACCGCCTCTGACATGGGTGTTTTGCTCTACAGTGACTTCGGATTCGTCAAGAACGGCAATTTCATGCAATATAAGCTGTGATTTCCCATTAGATTTCATCTTATTTACAACATATTTAAAAGTAAGTAATCTTTGATATCAATTTCTCGTGATATAATTTTAGGGTACAGGTTTGCTCTCCATATGAGCTAGAAAATCATTACAGGGAGATCCCTAAATGAAACGTTCAACAGATCTTTATGTAGATGGTAAGCGCAATATCCTCGTTGCAGATGACGAGATGATCAACCGGGAACTTCTTAATAACATCTTATGCGATGAATATGATGTCCTGATGGCAGAAGACGGCGAGATGGCATATGACGTGATAAAGAAGAACCGCAATACCTTATCGCTCATTCTCCTGGACCTCATGATGCCCAAGCTCAACGGCCTTGATCTTCTGTCGCGATTGAAGGAAGATCCTGATCTTAAGGGAATTCCTGTTATTGTCCTGACGTCTGATCAGGCATCCGAGGTAGAAAGCCTTGTGCGTGGTGCAGCTGATTTTATCCCTAAACCTTATCCGCAGCCTGATGTGATCAGAGCTAGGATATCACGATCCATCGAGCTTGCTGAAGACCGACAGATAATCAGTGCTACTGAACGTGACGAGCTTACCGGACTTTACTCATATGACTATTTCTCGCGTTATGCCGAGCAGTTCGATAAGTATCATCCGAACTCAGATATGGACGCTCTCTGCCTTGATGTTAACCACTTCCATATTGTCAACGAGCGATTTGGAATGGCAAAAGGCGATGAGATATTAAGAAAGATCGCCGGTTGCCTTTTGACGGTATTCTCATCGTCTGACAGCGTTATATGCAGAAAGAATGCCGATACGTTTTTAGTCTATTGCACCCATCGTGATGACTATACTTTGATTACCGATAAAGTATCAGAAGTATGCTGCGACATGCCGACTTCAGTAAAACTCAGGATCGGTGTGTATTCTTCATGTGATAAGAAGCTTGATGTCAGAGCCAGATTTGACCGTGCTAAGATCACTGCGGATCTTATCAGAAATAACTACTCCGTATTTATCAGCACTTTCGATGAGACACTGATGGAAAATGAGCTCTTTGCGGATCAGCTTGTTGATGAATTCCCTAAGGCGCTTGCAGAAAAGCAGTTTAAGGTTTTCTTCCAGCCTAAATTCAATATTGAAGGAGATAAGCCTGTTTTATCCAGTGCAGAGGCGCTGGTAAGATGGTTCCATCCTACACTCGGAATGATATCTCCCGGCAAGTTCATACCGTTGTTTGAAGAAGACGGACTTATCTCGCAGCTTGATGAATATATCTGGCGCTGTGCGGCTGAGACCATAGCTGACTGGAAGATGCGTCTCGGCATTTCCGTTCCTGTCTCGGTAAACCTTTCACGTGCCGAGATGTATGACCCTGCGCTTGTCGATACTTTCGAGAAGATAACATCAGAGACCGGTACAACGGCAAAAGACATTTATCTTGAGATCACGGAGTCAGCTTATGTAAGAGACGGTGACCAGATCGTAGACAGAGTTAAGGAATTAAGAGACCACGGTTTCTTCATCGAGATGGATGACTTTGGTTCAGGATACTCATCTCTTAATATGATCTCAGAGCTTCCAATCGATGCATTGAAGCTTGATATGATGTTTATCAGAAATGCGTTCGATAAGCAGAACGACACGAGGATGATCAGTATCGTAATCGATATTGCGGATTACCTTGGAGTGCCGGTAATTGCTGAAGGCGTTGAGACTGAAGAGCAGTATCTTGCTTTGAAGAAGCTCGGCTGCACGATAATACAGGGTTACTATTTCTCAAAGCCGGTACCGGCTGAAGAGTTCGAGAAGTTTCTTTTAGAGAAAGATGCCTGAGAGGAGACGGATTAATGCTTACCATAGATGCTCTTAAACAGTTAGGCTGCAATACGGATGAAGGTTTATCCCGCTGCATGGGAAATGAGGCATTTTATTTCAAACTGATCGGCAGGGTCGTTGATGATAAGAATTTTCAGGCTCTTGAAGATGCAGTAGCTGCAAAGAATTTTGATGCAGCGTTTGAAGCCGCGCATTCTCTCAAAGGTGTGCTCGGCAATCTGGCATTAACGCCGATATATGAGCCTGTTTATGAGTTAACCGAACTTCTCCGCGAGAAAAAGGACATTGATTATTCGGAGTATCTTAAGACTATATCGGAAAAGCGTTCTGAGCTTGCCGGCCTTTTAGTATAACTTAGGAGATCATGTGATGGTTCATAAGCTGAATAAGAATAAAAACTTATTGCTTTCAGCATTTCTTTGTGTTGTTGTACTTGTTGTATCGCTCGTTCCACAAAATGTCCGTGCTGCAGGTCCGTCAGAAGATACTGTAAAGGTCGGTTATTATGAGCAGGAAGTGTTTCAGGAAGGTGCAGCTGACGGTACTGTAAAAACCGGTTATGCATATGAGTACTATCAGAAGCTTTCTGAATATACCGGCTGGCGTTACGAATATGTTTACGGTGAATTCGGTGACCTTTACCAAATGCTTCTGGACGGCGATATAGATTTTCTTGCAGGCCTTGCGTGGAGAGAAGACAGAGAATCAATTATCGGTTATCCTGATGCGGCAATGGGCAATGAGACATACAGTCTTGTGAAACATGATGTCGATGATGACATTACCCTTGATATTTCTACGTTAAACGGCAGGAAGATTGGTGTCCTAGACAGTGCCATGGTTGATGTCCTTCAAAACTTCCTGAAGGAACATTCCATACAGGCAGAAGTAATTAAGTTCAACGATTATGAACCTCTTTTCGAAGCATTCGACAAGCACGACATAGATATTCTTGCGGCCGAAGGCGACGGAGCTTACGGCAGAGATCATGCTGAGCTCTTATGTCCGTTCGGAACATCTGAGTATTTCCTGTGTGTGACCAAATCAAGACCTGACCTTCTTGCTGAACTTAATGAGGCACAGACTGAACTTGCCGTTAATGAGCCGAACTATATCAACAATCTGCGTAATAAATTCTATCCTGTAAGCATTTCGAGCCGTGCTTTATCTGAAGCGGAAAAGCAGTGGCTTTCAGAACATAACGAGCTCAGGGTAGGATACCTGAATAATTATCTGCCTTACAGTGATACTGATTCTTCAGGTAATGTAACCGGCCTGGTAAAAGACTATGTACCCAAAATCGTTGAGGGACTTGGCATACAGGATATGTCAGTAACTTATAAGGGCTACGGCAGTTACGATGACATGATCTCAGATCTTGAGCAGGGTAATATCGATACAGCATTTCCTGTAGGCGGCGGTCTGTTCTATTCGGAAGAAAATGGTATCTTCCAGTCGACTTCAGTTATATCCGCAGCAACAGAAATAGTGTACTCAGGCGATTATTCAGACGATACGCTGAAGCATTTTGCCATAAATGAGAATAACCGCATGCAGTACTATTTTGTTCTGACTTATTATCCTGATGCGGAGATTACGTTCTATCCGTCAGTTGATGCCTGCCTTAAGGCTGTCATTGACGGTGAAGTGGGATGCACCACATTAAACGGCTTGAGAGCAAACGATATACTCAGGAACAACCGTTACAAGAGATTATCGCTATTGCAGACTTCATATGAAGATGACAGATGCTTCGGCGTGCAGATCGGTAATGAAGGACTTTTAAGACTCCTTAACCGCGGTATAAGCCTTGCCGGAGAAGACTATGCCCAGAATCTTGCGTTCAGATATACCGACCAGTTGTATACATATTCAGCGTTGGATATGCTGCGTGACAATATGGCATTTTTTGGTACGCTGATGCTTGTTATTGCGGCAATAATAATCGCTTTGCTTGTCCGTGACAGAAGAAGATCCAGACGTGAGATCACCAATAAAGAAAATGCCAGGAAAGAACTTGAGAAAGCTAATGCCGAGATCCTGGAGCAGTACCATCACAGAGAACAGCAGGATAAGATGATCACCGCATTGGCATCAGATTACCGCTGCGTTTACCATATCGATCTCGATAAAGATGATGCCGTCTGCTACAGAGCCGATCCCACGGATAAGGAACAGCCTGCAGAAGGCGTTCATTTCCCTTACTATGAGTTCTTCTCGAAATATGCGAATAACTCTGTTGCAGAAAGCTACCGTGACGGATTCTTTAAGTTCATAGATCCTGATAACATCCGTAAGGCTTTGGCAGATAATCTCATTATCGTATACCGTTATCTCGCCCAGAGAGACGGAAAAGAATATTACGAGATGATCCGTATGGCAGGCGAACGTCATCCCGATGAACGTGACGATAATATCGTCCATACTGTCGGCCTCGGACTTACCGTAATCGACGAAGAAATGCGCGATACGCTGGAAAAGAATCAGGCTCTTGCTGAAGCTCTGGAAGCTGCGGAGCAGGCCAATAAAGCGAAAACAGCATTCCTCTCGAGCATGAGCCATGAGATCCGTACTCCAATGAATGCGATCATCGGACTAAACAGTCTTGCATTACGTGATGAGACACTGACTGAAGATACAAGAGAATACCTGGAAAAGATCGGAGGCAGTGCGCATCATCTCCTAGGCCTCATAAATGATATTCTCGACATGAGCCGTATTGAATCAGGCAAGCTCATAATCCGCAAGGAAGAGTTCTCTTTCAGTAACATGCTCGAACAGATCAATACTATGGTAATGTCCCAGTGTAATGAGAAGGGACTTCACTATGAATGCCGTGTTACCGGTGGCGTCAGCGACTACTATATCGGCGATGACATGAAGCTTAAGCAGGTAATAATCAATATCCTGTCCAACGCTATCAAGTTTACCGATGCACCGGGAAGCATACAGTTTGCAGTTGAGCGCATGGCTGTATATGGTGATCATTCAACGCTCAAGCTTACTGTCAAAGACACCGGTATCGGAATGGAGAAAGAATTCATTCCGAGGATCTTCGATACGTTTGCACAGGAAGACAGCAGCCGCAATAACAAATACGGCAGCACCGGACTTGGAATGGCTATCACCAAAAACATTGTTGAGCTCATGAACGGAACGATCTCCGTGGAATCAGAGAAGGGTGTAGGTACTGAATTCACGGTCGTTATTACCCTGAATAACTGTGAGCACCAGTTCTCTTCAACAAACTTTGTTAATCCGAAGGATATGAGAATCCTTGTAGTCGATGATGAAGAGATCGCAGCTGAACACGCACGTATCGTATTGGATGAAGCAGGCATCAAGGCAGATACATGTTACAGCGGACAGGAAGCTCTTAACATGCTTGAAGTAAGTCATGCAAAGCACGATCCTTATAATCTTGTTCTTCTTGACTGGAAGATGCCTGAGATGGACGGTATCGACGTAGCACGCCAGATCCGTCAGCGCTATGCAAAAGAAACCACGGTAATCATCCTTACGTCATTTAACTGGGATGAGATCATGGAAGAAGCGATCCATGCCGGTGTAGACAGCTTCCTCGCAAAGCCCCTGTTCGCATCCAATGTAATAGATGAGTTTGAGCGTATTGCACGAAAGAACAGCATGAGCCTGTTCAATGAGAAGAGCCGTGCCGATCTTAAGGACAGACATATCCTGATGGCCGAAGACGTTCTGATCAATGCTGAGATCATGGAGCAGATCATCATGGTAAGAGGTGCCGGAATAGATCATGCCGAGAATGGTAAGATCGTTTTGGATATGTTCAATAAGAGCGAAGAAGGGTATTACGATGCGATCCTCATGGATGTCCGCATGCCTGAAATGGACGGCCTTGCTGCAACAGAAGCCATCCGTGCGCTCGACAGAACTGATGCAAAGAAAATACCGATCATCGCCATGACGGCGAACGCTTTCGATGAGGATGTACAAAGATCTCTGCAGGTCGGAATGAATGCGCATCTTTCAAAACCCGTCGAACCTGACCGTTTGTATCAGACATTAGAAGAACTTATCTGGGAATACGATCAGGCAAAGAACAACAAAGAGGAATAACAGTATAAATAGTCAGGGGCCATCACATTGATCTGTGACAGCCCCCTTCATTTGTTTGTTTTTGTTATCTGTCTGCGTTGATCAGATCCACCAGCAATGCCCAGCGTGCAACCTGGTTAGGGTTTTCTTTGGGATAGAAGAAGTGAAGCTTTCCGTCGTGGTAGAGCTCAAATCGCTTGCCGGCCTGGTATACCAGAGCCTGGATATCTTTGACCGGAATGGTGAATTCTTCTGTGCCGGACTTATATTTGAAGTTCTCTTTATCGAGGGTGCATACGCCATCTTCGCGCTTTGTTACCCTGAGTTTGTCAGAGAAGACCTTCATCTTTACATCAGCTGTAAGATTGAGGGAATCCAGATCTTTTTCTTCAAGCAGACGGATAGCTTCGTAGTATCCTGCGATTGAATGCATGTCATCAGTGAAGTGGTACTTCTTATCAAAGGTGTGAACCTTGCCGCAAGCCGTGCATTTGAAATCGTTGCCGCTGCCTGTTGTTTTATAGAGCTCTCCGCAGTCAGCACAACGGTAAAGGATCTTCTGGAGACCGTTTGCCTTGCCGCCCTGACGGTAAGAGATATTGGACTTGGATGCATCGTTATAGAGAGTGTCGCGGATGATGTTGTTAAGTTCATCCTCAGACATAGAAGCAATCTCGTCGCGCTTTATAACGCGTTCAACTTTTACTTTGATGTCGGATGAATACTTTCTTCTGCGCCACTTCGGATGAGCATAGTATCCGCCGTCGATCTTTACGAGAACAATGTCAACATTCTGCTTCTTATAGAATGCTGCATCTTTACGTGCAAAGCTCTGTGAGCGTCCGTCAGGAGAAAGACGTTCTTCAGGGAACATGACGACAGGGAAGCCGTGCTTTATTGTGGATTCGATTTTCGCGTCTGCTTCAGGGTCATCCGCGCAGAGTCTTCTTGGAATGAAACCGCAGTGTTTCTGCATTATGTTGAACAGCGGGCTGGTCAAGTAGTAGCGGTTATAGACATAAGCAGGACTCTTTAGGTGGGAAATATAGTTCAGATAAAAGAAGTCCATGAAGCTCTCGTGGTTTGCAAGGAGTATATAGGGAGCATCAGCTTCAAAGATACGATCGTCTTCTACGACAGGCTTCTTCTTGCCAAGCTGGATGAGCTTTACGACCATGAAGAAAATATCGAAGAAAAGGGAGTCCGGTGTCTTATCGGTACCCTTGAGGACGAATTTATGCATGAACCAGTATATAAGCGCGAAAAGAGCTACAGACAGCCCGATTACGATGAGCACCAGGAGCCAGAGAGGGATGCTGTTCGTGAAGAAGAGCTTTCCTGCCTGACCGATAAGTACGGATACGACAACTGAAGGAATAGCGCTGGTAGATACCGTAAGCATGTATTTGCCGTATGAGATCTTAGTGCTTGCGCCGTAATAGCAGATGGCACCGAAAGGAATGAACGGCATGAAGAAGAGGAGATAGAGCAGGATCACGATATTGCGGTCCTTTGCATTAGATGCGATCTTGTCGATCATGCCGCGGTTTTTCTCATAAGTCGAACTGTTAAACTTGAATACACGGACAAGCATAAAGATGATCGTAGCACCAAGACAGATTCCGATATCGCACAGGGGAAGGGAGATGTAGATAGGATAGCTCAGTCCGCTCGCAATCTGGATGAACTCCGCAGAGACGAAGATGATGATCATCTGCAGCGCCTCGATGAGGATAACGCTGACACCGCCGAATATGCCAGTGCTCCTTAAGAGCTCGCTTGCTCCGTCAAGGTCATTGTTCATCTGCATCTTGAACAGAGGAATCATGATATCCCTCATGAATAATGCAAAGAGGACTATGATTATTGCCAATATCACAACGACCACTATGGTCTCGGGATTCAGCTTTTTCTTCTTAACCTGTGTGCTTTCCATCCAAATCTTCCAATTTATTAATATAAATATAACAGCGGGGCTGTTTGTGCTCATAAAATCTAATAATAGCATATTAGTTAATAAACTTCTTATACATTGACAATTCAATCTGCTCCTAATATCCTAACTTACAGTTAGATTCTGATCGGAGGATTAAGATGGGCAGAACAAAGAGCGGCTCATATAATACTAAGCAGTCTTGTGAGATCCTTAATTTCCTTAAGGATAATGCGGGTTCGCATTTCACGAGCCAGGAGATATCCGATCATTTCAGAAAACAGGGAATAAACATCGGCCAGGCCACGATATACAGACGTCTGGACCGTCTTACGACTGACGGCCTGGTAAATAAGTACATCATCGATGAGAAATCTCCGGCTTGCTATGAATTCATAGGCACGGAGCACTGCAGCCAGGGAAAGTGCTATCACATGAAATGTGAGCAGTGCGGCAAGCTTATCCACCTTAACTGTGATGAGATAAATGCATTTTTCGAGCACGTGTCAGAAGAACACGGCTTTGTGCTTGATCCTAAAAGAACGGTTTTCTACGGGATCTGCAACGAATGCAATAACAGCGATTCCTGATTATCAGAGCATATTTGCACGCTTGGTGACTTCGTCTCTTCTGCGCTTGATTATGCGTGCGCGGAAGATGAGGAGCACGATTACGAGCAGGAGAAGAAGTCCCGACAGTACGGCGAAAGTCACGAAAATGCTTCGAAGGCTGGTAAGGTTGGTAACCTTCTCGGGGTTTACCTCTACGACTCCGGTCTTTTTCTTAATCTCGATGACAAGGCTTCCGATGAGATATGTCTTATCGGAATAAACCTTGCAAAGAGGTATCTCAAGTGTCTGTTCATCTGCCTGTGTATCAATTACCGTTTGCGACAGGTCTATCCTGTTTGTGCTTCCGAGCTGGGCTCTTGCTGATGTGGTCGTTATGTACTGGTCAAGAACGACTCTCTGCTCGGCTACAAAAAGGTTTGTGTCTGACAGGAGATCTGATATCTGCATGTTGGCTTCTTCAATAAGTGGAGTAAACTCGGTTTCAGTTATCTCAACAGTTGCAAATGTTGAGTAGCCGTACTCGAAAAGTCTTATGAGGTCAGAATATCTGATGTCAGGGTCTTCTGCGTTAAATACGCATCCGACAAGTGTTCTGTTGTTCTTCTTTGCAGCTGCGCAGAGTGTGTAGCCTGCGGAATTCGTAAATCCCGTCTTGCCGCCTGCATAGTACTCGTAACCGTATGTTGTTGTGTTTACGAACCTGTTGCTGTTGGCAAGGTCTCTCTCGCTGCTGTATTTGTTGGTAGCGCTGATCGTATAGTTAAGAGTCTTGGCGATCTCTGAATAGTTCGTGTTGGTTACGGCTTCGTTAAGGATAAGAGCCATATCGTAAGGTGTTGTAACGTTGTTGGGGTCTGAAAGACCGTAAGCAGAAGAGAAGTGTGTGTTGATGCAGCCGAGCTCTGAAGCCTTGGCGTTCATGATCTCGCAGAATCCTGCTTCCGTGCCGCCCATGTACATGCCGAGTGCAAGGCTGGCATCGTTGGCTGACTTAAGGACTGCAGCATAAATGAGATCTTGTACGCTGATCTCTTCGCCTTCCTGAAGACCGAGCTTAACGTAGTCGGAAGTGATCTCGTCCATTGCTTCGGCGATCTCTTCAGTGATGGTGACGGTCTCGTTCATGTCGAGACGCTCCAATGCCAGAAGGACAGTCATGACCTTTGTCATTGAAGCAGGCTCTTTTTGGACATCGTAATCACTGCCCAAAAGGATAGTGCCGCTGGTGGCATCGTAAAGAATATAAGAAGAAGCGGAGATCTCAGGAGCATCCTCATGAACTTCGCTTAAAAGGTCAGTTTTGCGCTCTGAAGCGGTGACGACGCCGTCGTTGGGATCGTCAGGATGTGTTTCATCGGCCGCAACTATTGTGCCTGTGGAAGCCAGAATGCTTGAAACAGTGATGAAAAGGGCAGTTATGCCGGTTAAGATCTTTTTACCGAATGCTTTCATAAGGTCTCCCATTTTGATTTTGACCATAACATTATATTTTCTTTTGAGGAAAAAACAAATAAAAACGCGTTAGTGTAATTTTAATTAAAAATATAAAGCGATTTACTGTATAATTAGCGAGGTTATGAAATGGAGCATTAAATGGCAATTATTAAGACTACAGATAAAGACAAGATTGACTTTGACGCCGCTATATCGGAGCTTAGTGAGTATTTTTCATCTCTGGGAGCACGCAAGGGAAGAGCTTTAACATATAACGTCCTGACTTACGGATGTCAGCTCAATGAATCTGATTCCGAGAAACTCACGGGTATGCTGACTTCAATGGGACTTAAGGAATCTTCGGGCGGGGAGCTCGATGGTGCCGATGTCATCGTTTTCAACACATGCTCTGTCAGAGAGAATGCTGACAGACACCTGTTCGGCAATCTCGGTGTTTTCAAGGCGCTCAAGAAGACTGACAGGGATGTGATCATCGCTGTTTGCGGATGCATGATGAAGGTTCCCGAGAACGTCGCAAAGATCAAGAAATCATATCCTTATGTGGATCTTGTTTTCGATCCTCAGCAGATACACAGATTTCCGGTCCTTCTGAGAGATTCGATAAGAGACAAGAAGCAGATGGTAAACATATCTGCCGATGACTATATTGCGGAAGACAGCTTTTTCCCGATCGACAGAAAAAGAAAGTTCAGGGCTCTCGTGCCCATCATGTACGGCTGCAATAACTTCTGTTCTTACTGCATCGTTCCTTATGCCAGAGGCAGGGAGAGATCAAGGGATTTCGACGAGATCGTAAGAGAACTCGCAGAACTCGCTTTCAAGGGCTATAAGGAAGTCATGCTCTTAGGCCAGAACGTCAATTCTTATAAGGGTGAAGGCGGAAAGACATTTGCCGATATCTTAAGAGCGGCATCTGATTTCAAGGAATTCTCAAGAGTAAGATTCATGTCTTCACATCCAAAGGACCTTTCTGACGAGGTCATAGACATAATGGCTACAAGACCCAATGTCGAAAAGCATCTCCACCTGGCAATGCAGTCAGGTTCTGACAAAGTCTTAAAGGATATGAACCGTCCTTATACGATTGACAGATTCCTTGAGATCGTTGATAAATTCAGAACCAAAGTAGAAGGCGGATCGCTTACGACTGACATTATCGTAGGATTCCCGGGTGAGACCGAGGAAGACTTTGAGCAGACACTTGTAGCCGTTGATAAGGCAAAGTTCGATGCAGCATTTACTTTCCAGTATTCTCCGAGGCCCGGCACGAAGGCCGCCTCGTTCCCTGATCAGATCCCGCAGTATGTAGTGACTGAAAGATTCGGAAGACTTACGGAATATACGAACCGATTTGCAGAAGAGTCCAATGCCAGACTTGTCGGCAAGACTTACGAAGTGCTTATCGAAGGCATCAGCAAGGCAGGTGACATGACCTTCTCCGGAAGGACAATTACAAATCATCTGGTTAACTTTACGATTCCTTCGGATCTCGGCATCGAGGTAGGTCCTGATATGCTTGAAGGCAGGCTCTGCGAGGTCAGGATCGAACGTGCAAGACCTTATTCCGTTGACGGTGTGCTCGTCAGCCTGAAGGGAGAATGAGCATGGTCGATAACAACGGATTTGATGAGAATAACGTAAAAGCGGCCGGCCAGTTCCCGATGAGCCTTTCAGACCTTAAGCCTGAAGAGCTTTCGCCCATGATGCAGCACTACGCCGAGATGAAGGCAAAGTGCGAGGATTCGTTCCTGTTATACAGACTCGGCGACTTCTATGAGATGTTTTTCGATGATGCCGTAAAGGCAGCTAAGATCCTTGAACTCGCATTAACAAGAAGAGACTGCGGTTCAGGTTACAGGGCGCCGATGTGCGGCATTCCTTTCCATGCATATTCAACATATGCCAACAGGCTCGTCCAGGCAGGATATAAGGTTGCCATCTGCGAGCAGCTCGAAGATCCTTCGGTTGCCACAGGCCTTGTTAAAAGAGGCATCATAAAGATCCTTACACCCGGTACCATCACGGAATCGGGCGGACTTGAAGACAGAAAGAATAACTTCCTGATGAGTATCTACTGCGTAGGCTCGCAGTTCGGCGTTGCGTGCGCGGATATCTCGACAGGTGATTTCGAAGCTACACAGCTGACTCTTACGGATAACGGTGAGCACCTGATAAATCTCATCGGCAAATATTCTCCGTCAGAGATCATCTATAACTCAAACTTTGAGGGCACTCCCGAACTGTCAGCTATTAGGACAGGAACTGATATCGCACTGACACGCCGTAATGACAGGGACTTCTCCGAAAGCCTTTTCAGAAACAGCGGCGCTGCGGTCCAGGATGCCAAGCTCTTTACCAATCCAGAGATGATGTTCTGCGCCTGCGCGGCTCTCATCCTTTATGCCGAAGAGACCCAGACCGATAAGGTCAGATATCTTGACGTAGTAAGGTGCTATAAGATCTCCGATACGATGGAACTTGATATCGCTACGCGTACGGGACTGGAACTTACTTCGACCATCAGGACAAAACAGAAGAGGGGTTCGCTCCTCTGGGCAATAGACAGGACCAAGACTTCAATGGGCGCAAGACTTCTGCGCAAGTGGGTAGAAGAGCCATTGATAAGCGTTAAGGCCATAAACAGAAGGCTTGATGCCGTTGAGGAAGCAAAAGAGAAATACATGGCGCGCCAGCAGATCATTGAAGGTCTGTCAGGACTATACGATATCGAACGTCTTTCGGGCAAGGTCTCTTTGGGAACATGCAATGCCAGAGATCTTCTGGCGTTGAGAAACTCTTTGCGCAAGATTCCTTTCGTAAGAGAAGGTCTGGAAGAATTCAGCAAGGGCATGTTCAAAGAGATAAAGAATTCAATGGATCCTCTTACTGATATCTGCGAACTTCTCGAGAAGTCCATCAATGAAGATGCTCCTGTTACCGTTAAAGACGGTGACATCATCAAGCGCGGATATAATGCTGAATGTGATGAGCTTTACGACCTGGCCAAGAATGCAAAAGAATACATTCTCCAGCTTGAGAATAACGAGCGCGAGAGGACAGGTATCAAGACTCTCAAGATCGGTTACAACAAGGTGTTCGGATACTTCATCGACATTCCCAGAAGCCAGTCTGACAAGGTGCCTGAAGAGTATGTAAGAAAGCAGACTCTCGTAAACAATGAGCGTTATATTACTCCGCAGATCAAGGAACTCGAAGATAAGATCGTATCAGCTTCATCACGCCGTATCGCACTCGAGTATGAACTGTTTACAGAAGTAAGGGAAAAGGTTTCAGCCGTATCCCAGAAGCTCTTTGATACAGCACGTTCAATTGCTCAGACTGACGTTATCACTTCGCTGGCCGAGCTTGCGGAAGTCGAGAATTACGTTAAGCCTTCTATTGACGATTCAGAGGTCATTGATATCAAGGGCGGAAGACATCCCGTCGTTGAGCAGATGATGAGATCTTCTCATGAGTCATTCGTTCCCAACGACATTACGATGGACGAAGAAAAAAGACTTATGGTACTTACCGGTCCTAACATGGCAGGTAAGTCTACATTCATGAGACAGACGGCTCTTATCGTTCTCATGGCACAGATAGGATCTTTTGTTCCTGCACAGAGCGCGAAGATCGGACTTGTGGATCACATTTTTACAAGGATCGGCGCATCTGACGATATTTCCACCGGACAGTCAACGTTCATGGTCGAGATGAGGGAAGTGTCTTATATCCTTAAGAATGCTACCCGTAAGAGCTTATTGCTCCTCGATGAGGTAGGAAGAGGTACCAGCACATACGACGGCCTCTCAATTGCATGGGCAGTTATCGAATACATCATCGACCCTAACATTCTTTACAGCAGAACTATTTTCGCTACGCATTATCACGAGCTCAACCAGCTTGAGCGTCTTAACCGCGGAGTATATAACAATCACGTTGAGGTCAAAGAGGAAGGTGACAGCGTTACATTCCTTCATAAGATCTCATCAGGCGGAACTTCAGACAGTTACGGTATAGAAGTTGCAAGACTTGCAGGGCTTCCTTCAGATGTCCTGCTGCGTTCAAAGGCAATTCTTTCAGAGCTTGAGAGGATCGGAAAGTTCAAGGTCAAGGGTAACCGAGAGAACATGAACAGTGATGAGGAACTCTCCACTGAAGTAATGCCCGGCCAGGAATCTTTCTTTAATCCCGATAACGTTGTTTACCGCAAGGAAGATAAGATCCGTCAGACTTTAAGAGATCTCGATCCCACGAGACTTACGCCTATTGAAGCAATGAACATACTCTATGAATTGAAGCAGAAGTGCTCGGAGGAAGACGTTGGGCAGGATTAATATATTAGATACCAAGACCGCCAATGCCATCAAAGCAGGTGAGGTAATCGAGCGTCCCGTTTCAGTTGTCAAAGAGCTGATTGATAACGCGATAGACAGCGGCGCTACCAGGATCACCGTAGAATTTGCAGGCGGCGGAATATCGCTTATCCGCGTAACCGACGACGGATGCGGTATGGACAGGGAAGATGCGGAAAAGGCTTTTCTCATCCACGCAACATCCAAGCTTCATTCGATCGAAGATATTTATTCTCTCTCAACAAACGGATTCAGAGGCGAGGCCCTTGCTTCAATTGCTGCGTGCTCAGATGTAACTCTCACAACATGTCTTAAGGGTGAGGGTGAAGGAACAAAAGTTGTCTATGAAGACGGGTCCCTAAAAGGCGTTTACGATAATGCGGCATGCACCGGAACCACTGTTGAGGTAAGAAATCTTTTTAAGAATCTTCCTGCAAGATACAAGTTCCTTAAGAAAGATTCTACAGAAGGAATGTACATAACGGGACTTATCGAAAAGATCGCTGTTATTGCACCCGAGATATCCATAAAGCTCATAAAGGACGGATCAGTCTTATTTACCACGCCTGGCAACGGATCTTCACTTGATGCAGTATATGCTGTTTACGGTAAAGAGACAGCAAAAGCACTGGTCCCCGTCAGCTTCAAATATGAGGGCGGAAGGATCGAAGGATTTACCGGAATGACTTCTTTTGTCAGAGGCAACAGAGGCCTTCAGGTAGTCTATGTTAACGGAAGACTCATCCACAGCAAGACCGTATCGGCTGCCATCGATGAGGCATATAAGAATGCCGTAATGAAGAACAAGTTCCCTATATGTTTCCTCATGATCTACTGCGAACCCGGAACGGTCGATGTTAACGTTCATCCGCAGAAGAGCGAAGTGAAATTCAGCAATGACGGAGATGTTTTCAGACTTGTTTATCACGGCATTAAAGATGCACTTAACAAGAACGGTGAAGCAGGAACTCTGTTCGGAGGCATAGCTTCGAAGGAAGAAGAGGATACTAATACGGGAACGCAGCTCAGATACGATTTCTCGGCATCTGCATCTGCTTCCAAAGCATCTTCAAAGCCTTCATCTTCGACAGCGTCACATAAACTCGGAAACAGCCAGCAGGGCGAACCGGCGGCAGCCAACAAACTGCTTCAGATCCTATCTGATTTCAAGCCTGATCTTGAAGCACTGAAGGAGACACCCGATGAGCCTAAAGCTATTGAAGAAAAGGTTTCAGATGAAGTTATTTCCGTATTTTCGGGCGGGCCTGAGGCACCTGCTCCGGCCATCATTGAGGATGTGACAGAGAACAGGACTTTGACCGATATCGACAGACTTGCTGCGGCTGACTTTGTCGGAATAATCTTCTCGACTTACATCATCCTTCAGAATGAGGACGTATGCTTTATCGTTGACCAGCATGCTGCCCACGAGAGAGTGCTGTACGAAGAATTCATGGTCAAGAAAAAGCCGGGCGTTGCACCTGCTGTAGAACAAGTTCTTTCTCCTCAGATACTTACGCTGTCGTGGGAAGACTACAGCTTTGTAGAAGATAAGATAGACAGATTCAAGGAAAATGGTTTTGAGCTTGAACTTTTGGGTGACAGACAGATCGCGGTAAGAACAGTGCCTCTCGGCAAAGCAGGAAAACAGTCAGAAGTATTCAGCGCGATACTTACTGATCTCAAGCGTGAAGTTCCTTCCAAATCTGAGATCTGGTACCAGCTTATCCAGACTACGGCTTGTAAGGCAGCCATAAGAGCAGGCGATAAGATAACACAGCAGGAGGCCATGGCCCTTATCGAAAAGCTTTCCAAACTTGAAGATCCTTATCACTGCGCTCACGGTAGACCGACATTCTTCACTGTCTCAAAGAAAGACTACGAGAAGAATTTTAAGAGAATAGTCTGATGGATAATCTGTTTCCGGTAAAAGGCTTATATTCATATATCCCGATAATCGCAGGGCCTACGGCGAGCGGCAAAAGTGCGCTTGCACTGGAGATCTGCAGACAGGCAGACGGTGAACTCGTCTGTGCCGATTCAATGCAGATCTATAAAGGCCTTGATGTCGGTACTGCAAAAGACACTAAAGAAGAGATAGGAAACGTTCCCCACTATCTGACGGATATCATTGAACCCGGAACGGATTTCTCTGTTTACGATTATCTAAACACGGCTTTGCCTGTTATTAAAGATATTCTTGAAAGGGGCAAACTTCCCGTTGTCTGCGGAGGTACAGGCCAATACATTTCATCCCTTTTATATGGTCTTGATTATGGTACCGGTGATGAGGATGCAGAGATCCAGGCTACAAAAGAACTTGAAGCAGAATATGCGGAAAAGGGTATCGATCCTTTGTATGCAAGACTTATGGAAGAAGATCCGGAAGCGGCAAAGCAGATCCATCCCAACAACACCAGACGTGTTATCAGGGCGCTTGCCGTTCACAAGGCTCTCGGCATTACTTTCAGCGAGAAGAATAAACGCTCAAAACAAAACGGACCTGAATATCCGTTTAAGGTTTTCATGATCGACTGGGACAGGGAAGTGCTCTATGACAGGATCAATAAACGCGTCGGCATAATGATCGATAATGGTATTGTTGAAGAAGCAAAAATGCTTCTCGAATCCGGTGTGGACAGAAAGTCTACATGTTGGCAGGCCATCGGTTATAAAGAGATGCTTAAATATATCGAAGGCGAAGAGTCTTTGGATGAGGCAACCGACAGAATAAGGATAGGTACCAGGCATTATGCCAAGCGTCAGCTCACGTGGTTTAGAAGCATGGGGGATGACGTGATACGCATTAAGCCTGATGCGCCTGAAAAGAATTCCAAAATAGTTTTGGATCAATGCAGATAAAAAAGTGCTGAAAATTAGTCTCAGCACTTTAATGTATCAAACTAACTTGATATAATAAGGAAAATTTCAAGACTAGTATCAACTTTTGTTTGAACTAGTGATTTTACTTGAAAATACGCTGTCAGCAACGATAATTATATTAAAACGTTGGGCCCGAGCATAAAGGAGGTAGTTAATCAATTGTATAACGATGTAATCCAACTACCTTGCCGAGAATTTTGCAACCTTCTGTATTAAACGGAATCGGCGAATAAGCATCATTCTCAGGGAACAGATAAGGTATTCCGTTCTTTTTTCCAAAACGCTTAACTGTAGCTTCATCATCGATCAAAGCAGCGATGATGTCTCCTTCGTCACAAGTGTTTTGCTTACGGACAATGATGAGATCGCCGTCAAGAATATGAGCATTGATCATACTGTTGCCGCTGACTTTAAGCATGAATGCTTCTGAATCTCCGATAATGGATTTTCCGACAGGGAATGAATCAGTGTAATTCTCATAAGCAAGGATAGGAATTCCGGCAGTGATCTTACCGATAACTGGAATGTTGCGGTAATCATTAAGTTCGGTAACGCTGGCAGAATCAGAGAAATCAGATTCTGTGCTGCCGGTATTCTGCTTAATAACAATGGCTCTTCTAAGTCCAGGTCTGTATTCGATCCTGCCAAGACTGTCGAGCTGTTTAAGGTAAGTGTGAACTGAGGAAGTTGATTTGAGACCGACACCTGCACAAATATCGCGAACTGAAGGCGAGATCTGGTTCTTACTGATATAGTCGCATAAATAGTTGTAAACGCGTTCAATTGTTTTGTCGCCGGACTGCATAAACTATCCTCCAAACATATTTTCTAAGTTAATAATATCATTCTTTTCAATTGTGTCAAACAATTGTTCAGTTTGATAATTTTAAAAATAAGGAGTTGCTTATGGATGAGCGTAACAGAAAGAAAAAGAAGAAACGTTGTAGCGGTTACGATGACGCATTGGAAAATGCAGTTTCTTTTGAGGAAGCAAGAGCAATAATCACTGCCAGACTCAATCATTTGTGCACTGATCTGTCAGATTGTCCTGATATAGAACAGCGATTTATTAAGGAGATCAACAAGGCGTATGAGGATCAGAAGGTAAGCCTTATGGATCTTTATGCCGGTTTCTATTCGCCATGCAAGATTTCCGACACTGTCTTTGAACCAAAGGGACAGGGTGACATGAATGATGTCATGATTGATTTCTCTGAAGGTTTCGATGAATTTGTAGAGTCTCTGGAAGAGTCTTATGTAAACTCTATGATGAGAAGACGAAGAGCAGCAATCCTTTTGAAGAGAATGCTTTCCTTAAAGCTTCCTTATTCAAGATTAATGTATTTGTATTATTATAAAAGACTTGATACGGTAGCTATTATCGATGATCTGTTCATCAGCAGGGCGACTTTTTACAGAATTAAATCTGTGGCAATCAATATACTGACAAGTATGTATTTTCCGCCGGAAAGACAAAATCCTGAAGAGCAGGGAGAATGCAAACTCTAGGATAATGCCACTTCTTACTTATGGGAAACAATGCTATAATCGCCTCTAGCAGGTATAAATATGGCAGTTAATCAGGAAGACAGAAATTCGGATATTATCCAGGCCGGTAATGGTAAGAGTAATGCTATGCTCGATTTTTTGGGCTGTTCTTACCGTGCTACCGTAAGACTTATCAAGGGACTTCCTTCAAGGTTCGTCAATTGCATCAAGCGCAAGATCAAAGAGTACCGCAACAGACCTAAGAGAACAGATATCAGCCGCGTATATGTCGTTGTAGGTTATACGACCAAGAAGCGTGTTGATGAGAAGTTCAATGCGGAGAGAAGAATGATGATTATAAGAAGAGGACTTCTTTTATTAATATTCATTCTTTGTCTTTTCATTGCGGTAGACAGGGTTATGGGCCTTGTTAACTATGGAGAGATGGCACAGATCTTCGGTATCAGCTCATTTGATGAAGTAGTTGAGAACGATCCTTTCGAAGACAGGACAACACAAAATACAAGTGCACCTGTTACAGAGACGACAGAAAGCACCTGATTAACAGCTTATCATACCTAAAAAGTATAATTGTAATACCCAAAATGAAAGTTCGAATTTCTGAACTTTCATTTTTTATTTTCCTATTGAAATTGGTAAAATCTTGTAATACTATACATAACGATTGGTTTAAACTAGGTTCTCATACCTAAGCATTCAGTCTGCAAAATGAATAATTAGCCTGGCGAACTTGCAAAATTACATTCCAGGCAGAAGAAAGGTGGAAATCTTATGGATTACAAGATTGAGAATGAGTACCTTAATGGTCTCATGCAGCAGGTTATGGCAAGGAATGCTAACGAGCCCGAGTTCTTCCAGGCTGTTTATGAATTCCTTAACTCTATTGCTCCGGCACTTCCCGTACACCCTGAGCTTATCGAGAAGCAGGTCCTTGAGAGAATCGTAGAGCCTGAGCGTCAGATCATGTTCAGAGTTGCTTGGATCGATGATGCTGGCAGAATTCAGGTTAACCGTGGTTACAGAATTCAGTTCAACAGCGCTATCGGACCTTACAAGGGAGGTCTCAGACTTCACCCTTCTGTTAACCTCAGCATCCTTAAGTTCCTCGGCTTCGAGCAGATCTTCAAGAACTCACTCACAGGTCTCCCTATGGGCGGCGCTAAGGGTGGTTCTGACTTTGACCCTAAGGGCAAGTCTGATAACGAAGTAATGGCTTTCTGCCAGAGCTTCATGCGTGAGCTTTACAGACATATCGGACCTGACCTCGATGTACCTGCAGGTGACATCGGTACAGGCGCAAGAGAGATCGGCTTCATGTTCGGTCAGTACAAGAAGATCGTTAACGAGTTCTCCGGCGTACTCACTGGTAAGAAGCTTTCATTCGGCGGTTCACTCGCAAGAACAGAGGCTACAGGTTATGGTCTCTGCTACTTCGTAGATGCTCTCCTCCACGAGAAGATGAACACATCTTTCGAGGGTAAGACAGTTGTTATCTCCGGTTCAGGTAACGTTGCTATCTATGCTACACAGAAGGCTCAGCAGCTCGGCGCTAAGGTTGTTGCTCTCTCTGACTCTAACGGTTATGTATATGATCCTGAGGGCATCAAGCTTGATATCGTTAAGGACATCAAGGAAGTTAAGAGAGGCAGAATCAGCGAGTATGCTGACAGAGTTCCTTCCGCTAAATACACAGCAGATGAGAATGGTTCTAAGGGCATTTGGACAATTCCTTGCGACATCGCTCTTCCTTGCGCAACACAGAACGAGCTCAACCTCGATTCTGCTAAGACACTCGTTGCTAACGGCGTAAAGGTTGTCGGTGAGGGCGCTAACATGCCTACAACACTCGAAGCTACAAAGTTCTTCCAGGAGAACGGCGTATTCTTCACACCTGGTAAGGCTTCCAATGCCGGCGGTGTTGCTACATCCGGTCTTGAGATGTGCCAGAACAGCGCTCGTCTTTCTTGGACATTCGAGGAAGTTGACGCTAAGCTCAAGGACATCATGGAGAACATCTTCCACACAGTTGATAAGACAGCTACTGAAGTTGGCTGCGAGAACAACTTCGTTGTCGGCGCTAACATTGCCGGTCTCCTTAAGGTTTCTGACGCTATGATCGCTCAGGGCTGCATCTGATAGTAGACTGAATAAGCTGAAATAATAGAGG
The DNA here is from genome assembly GCA_902787975.1 of Oscillospiraceae bacterium. Taxonomy (GTDB): domain Bacteria; phylum Bacillota; class Clostridia; order Saccharofermentanales; family Saccharofermentanaceae; genus Saccharofermentans. The sequence goes on along the minus strand of CADAIP010000008.1, from coordinate 40,759 downwards.
GCTGCGGTATTTATCGCAGCCCTTTTACTTTGAAAACCAAACTGTTTTTTCTTATACGAAATATACAAAAGACGGCTATTTGCCACAGTTTTCTTTTATTCTTATTCATTTGGCATCAATAATGTTGATGATATAATTTATTGTCTTTTGAAAAGCAATAAATGTATGGAGATAGATAAATAAATGAGTAAGAAAAGCCACGGCTCTGAAGGGAATAAACCCCGCAAGAAATCTAAGGCAGGAAGATATTTTGTAAGATTCCTGGCAGCCGTTCTGGGCCTTGCCATCGGTTTCTGTCTTTACTGGGTTTACCTTTTCGGCGGTACTTTTGTATCCGTACCGGTTGTAAGGCAGGAAGATTATTCGACACTTGATCTGTCCGAAGGCGGTAGTACGACAGGCGGAGACGTTACGTCTTCCTGGAGTAATGGCGGTCACACCAGACTTTTCTACGATCCTTCGCACCCGATCATTGAGGTTAAGCAGAAGGATCCCAATATTGAGAATATCCTTGTATTCGGTATCGATGCCAGAGGTACTGATGACTATGCCTGCCGTACGGACTGCATGATGATCCTCTCCATTAATAAGAAGAATAATTCCTTAAAGATTATTTCCCTCATGAGAGATACTGCTGTTTATATCGGTGATACAGCGGATACACTTGGAACCAGATTAAACAAGCTTAACTCCGCATATCATTATGGCGGTGTAGGAGAGATGATCAATACCATCAACGTAATATTTGATCTGGATATCCAGCGTTTTATCATGTTTGACTTCGGCAGTGCTTCTGACATGATCGACCTTGTCGGCGGTGTCGATATCGAGGTTAGTCCGGAAGAAGTATCTTATTTAAATGGTTATTTGGATGAGATCAATGCGCTTGACGGTGATAATTCTCCTCATCTTACGCAGGGAGGTACCCTGACTTTGGACGGCCACCAGGCTGTTGCTTGGTCCAGAATAAGATACCTGGATTCTGATTTCGTCAGAGCTTCCAGGCAAAGGACTGTAGCTACTGCGATGATGACTAAAGTTAACGGTATGTCTTATGGTCAAAAACTCCAGCTTCTAAATGATTCTGCGGGAGTTTTCGAGACAAATATGAATACTGCTGATATAATGCGTGTGGCATTGAATTGTTTTGCGTGCTTAGATAATAGAGAAGAATACAGATTTCCTGAGGATGGAACCTACACAATTCAGAACGATCCTTGGATGATGTTAGTGGATTTTGACGAACAAAAACAAAGAATAAACGACTATATTTGGGGTGAATAAAGATGAGTAAGACAGTTGCAACTTGTATTGCCGAGACTAACCTTATACAGGGTGAACCTCAGGAGAACGTGTTCTTTCTTACGCTTTCTCGTAAGATCGAAGACTTCCCGAACGAGTTCTTAAGAACAGCCAGATCTACATCTCCGATCCAGATCTGCGCGATCTTCTCGACAATCGGTCCCGATAATCTTTCTGCCGTATTGAACCTTGAGCTTAATGCGGAGCTCGAAAAGATCGTAGCCGCTTGCTCCAATCAAGCAGTTCTTGATTTTGACGGTTTTGCAAACCAGGTAATCAACACCCTCAACGTTAAAGTATGTAATTTCGCTGCTAATAAGGGAACACAGTTCAAGACATCAATGTCAATGTTCGTCATCGAAGGTGACATCCTCCGTGTTATCCATGTCGGTATTACTAAAGCAGTATTATTCAGAAATAACCGCATCATGCTCCTTACTGAAGAGCAGACGGTAGCACACAGATATGTTCAGATGGGTGCCATCCAGGCTTCCGAGGAGCTTACACACCCCGAGAACATGAATCTTACCCAGTATCTCGGTAAGATGCCCCAGGAAGGCCCTGTTAACGCTGACAAGAAGGTACACCTTAAGCTTCAGGACGATGATGAGTTGTTCCTTATGGGTGTCGGCTTATCCAGAAAGCTTCCTTCCCAGATGCGTAATTCCATCATCGCAAAACCTTTGTCTACAGAGGTTAAGTCCAAGGAAATCATCAATGCTGCAGTTAGCTATGGTTTGAAGGCAGGCCTCACTCTTATCGATATCAAGGTTGAGTCCACATTCCTTCTTCCCGGTGATGCAGTCATCAACAGCAACCTCAAGAATGATGCACAGGTATCCTCAAGACCCGGAAACGTATCCAAAGCCCAGTCTAATGCTTACAGCAGTTTTGATTCCGACACTGAGGATAATTCTGATACGATCAATTTCGTTCCCGGTGCTGCCGGTAACGGCATTTCCGATGAGGAAGAAGAGCCCATCGTTAACGAGAAGAAGGAGAAGGCAAAGACTGTCATCATTCCTATAGTTATCTTCATCGTTTGCATTGTTCTCGGCTTTGGTGTCACATTCATGATCTTCAACATGAAGAATCTCATCAACTTTGATGAGACCACGACTTCACTTGCAAACGCAAATGCAGTAGGTTCAGTTCTTTATGCATCAAGTGACGGCGTCCCTGTATATTCTTCTGCTTCGCTTGACGGTACAGTCATTGCACAGCTCAGACGCGGTGATGTAGTTACTCTTCAGGAAAAGGTTGATGATACTTTCTCCAAGGTCGTTACTGCAAACAACGTAACAGGTTATATCCTTACCGCTCAGCTTCTTGATCAGGATCCCACACTGAATGATCCTACAACAGTTATGACCGGCGATCCCACACCTGTTCCCATGACTACAGCAACAGAGACAGCTGCATCGATCGAGACAACAGCAGTTCAGACAGACAGAATCAACAACGGCGGCGGAAGTACAACTGCTACGACAACAACTTCAGAGACATCTGAGACAACTTCAGAATCTACAACTGAACCAGCTGAACCAAATTCAAGTGATATTGTTTCACCGACACCTACTGCATCTTCTGAGTCTTCAGCTGATACTACTGCTTCAGAAACAGAAACAGAAACAGAAACTGAAGCAACTGAAACAGAAACCGAGGCAACAGAATCTGAAACACCTGCACCTGAGAATACAGAACCCGCAACTGGCGGTGATGAGAACGCAACTGTTTAATTCTCAATTAAAGCAAATCTTAAGAAGGGATGTCTTGTGGCATCCCTTTTATTTTGCGAACAACAAATAGAATATCTCTTAACGAACAACCAATATAATACCCGCTGACCAAAGTAGCCGGCGGGTATAAATGTTTAAGTAATCAGAACCGTGAATTAATAGCGGAACAATTCCTTGTAGAGAACTCTTACCGCATAAGAGCAGTAGGATTCGGATACACCGAACATCATGGAGATCTCGGATGCGCCCTGGTTAACGATGCGGAGGTTGATGCCGGCATTGGAGAGGGCAGAAGCCGCTCTTGCCATGATACCTACGGAATTTGCCATAGCTTCACCTACGATCATGACGATTGCGAGGTCTCTGTCTACCTTAACGTCAGCTTCGAGTTCCTTCTTGATCCTGTCTACGATGATTGCTTCCTTTTCCTCCGTGAAATACTTCTTGCGGAGAACGATTGTTACCGTATCAATTCCGGAAGGAATGTGGTCGATGGAGATGGCTTCATCGGAGAAGATCTTGAGGAGCTGTGCGAGGAAACCGACCTGACGGTTCATCATGTACTTGCTTACTGTTACCGTAGCAAAACCCTTGTCGCCGGCGATACCTGTTACGAGTGAGTCGTAGTGTGAACGCTTGGATACGATCATCGTGCCCTTGGCGGAAGGGTTGTTTGTATTCTTGATGTTGAGAGGAATACCGCGTGCAAAAACAGGATAGATTGCCTCTTCGTGAAGAACTGTAAATCCTGCATAAGAGAGCTCTCTCATCTCGTCGTATGTGATCTCCGTGATAGGGAAGGGGTTCTTTACGAGGTTGGGGTTAACAGCGAAAACGTTGTCAACGTCCGTCCAGTTCTCATATACGTCAGCACCAACGGCTGCTGCGAGGATGGAACCGGTGATGTCAGAACCGCCTCTGGAGAATGTGATGATCTTGCCTGTCTTGGATACACCGTAGAATCCGGGGAATACGAGGATAACTCCTGTCTCATCCTTGAGCTTTGCGAGGTTGTCGTATGACTCAGGGAGGATTACTGCCTTGCCTGCTCCATCGTGCTCCAAGAAAAGACCGCATTCTTCGGGATTGCAGTATTTAGCAGGGTGGCCTGTTGATGTGAGGTAGAAAGCTACGAGTCTTGCGCAGCAGTCTTCACCCATGGCCTTGACTGAATCAAGATAAGCTACATCTTCTGTATAGTCAGCCTTAACGATCTTGAGGAGTCTTTCCTCGATATCGGGAAGCACCTTTTCAACATTAAGTTCATCGGCGATCTCTTCGTAACGTGCAAGGACAGCCTGAACTTCCTTGTCGTAGGATTCTCCTGCGAGTCTTGCCTTGGCGACGGCAATGAGAAGGTCCGTCACCTTGATGTCGTCCTTTGTACGCTTACCGGGCGCTGATACGACCATGATCTTTCGATCCTCGTCTGCTAAGAGAATGTTGCAGACCTTCTGAATCTGGAATGCGTTGGCAAGAGATGATCCGCCGAATTTAGTAACTTTCATTGTTTTATGCTCCTTGACTTGTCATATAGCCATATAATAATATCACAGGCGCGAAAAAATATGATTATAATTATTTTGATGCGTAGAAATTAGACGGTTTTAACACTGCCGCTAAGCAAATAGGAGTTTTCTTTGAACATTTTCAAAGCGATGAAGCCTGAAAAAGTATATGAAAGCCTTGTCCACATTCCGTGGGAAGAGCTTTACGGCAGCGGTATAGAGACGGCACTTCTTGATTTCGACAATACGCTTGGACCCGATCACGCCACTGAGCCTGAAGAATATAGCTATGAGTGCGTAAAGATGATCGAAGAAAAGGGAATAAAGTGCTGTCTGGTTTCCAACGCCAAGTCCGGAAGGTCTGCCAAGATCGCTGAAATGCTTGGTATTCCTGTCGTTACCTATGCGAATAAACCCGGAACGTCAGGTATCTTCCGTGCCATAGAACTCATGAAGACCACTCCTGCCAAGAGCGTTATGGTCGGAGACCAGGTATTTACCGATGTCATTGCAGGCAACAGGGCAGGGGTAAGAACCTTCATGGTAGAGAAGCTTCACAAGAAGGAGATCTGGTACGTCCTTTTGAAGAGACCATTTGAGAAACTGGTAAGACTTATCGGTAAATTTTGATAATATGACTAAAAAGCTTTGGCTACTTGCATAGAATGACTCTTTCAAGTAAAATTACACAGTTAAGCACTTATTTATTTAAAAAAGGAGAATAATTTATGATCAGCGCAGGAGACTTCAGAAACGGTTTGTGTTTTGAGATGGACGATCAGGTTTATCAGGTCGTTGAGTTCCAGCACGTTAAGCCCGGTAAAGGAGCTGCATTCGTAAGAACAAAGTACAAGAATGTTAAGACAGGATCTGTAGTTGAAAGATCTTTTAACCCTAACGAGAAGTTTGAGCAGGCTCAGCTTACAAGACAGGATATGCAGTATATCTATTCTGACGGCGATCTCTACTACTTCATGGATCAGGAAACATATGAGCAGACACCTATCCACCAGGATAAGATCGGTGACGGCATCAAGTTCCTCAAGGAAGAGATGGTTTGCAAGGTTGTATCTTACAAGGGCGATATCTTCCAGGTAGAGCTTCCTATCACAGTTGTTCTTGAGATCACAGAGTGTGAGCCCGGCGTAAAGGGTGATACAGCAAACAACGCTTCCAAGTATGCTACTCTTGAGACAGGCGCTGTTGTTAAGGTACCTCTCTTCGTTAACCAGGGTGAGAAGATCAAGGTTGACACAAGAACAGGCGAATATCTCGAAAGAGCTTAATTCAGTTAATTCAGCTGCCGCCCGCGGAATTGTATCCGCCTGCGGCAGTTTTTATCCGCACCTTTAAAGTTTAGAACATTCAAGGAACCGATATGGAAGACAATACTAACATCGAATCCATAAAAGGCGATCGTTCAATGACCCAGGGCTTTGTAGCCCAGTACGCATCTGAAGCTGCGCTCCAGATAGATGGTGTTTTGTCATTGGTTCCTTCTTTTGCTGTTGCACTTAAGGAAAAAGCAGGTGTGGTACATGAAGGCAAAGGGGTACGGGTTGTTTTCGGTGATGCCGAAGAAGGAACTGTATCGATCACCGTATATCCTGTTGTTAAGTACGGAATGATCATTCCCGAGATTGCCTGGATGATTCAGGAAAAAGTTAAAAAGGACGTCGAGCGCTTTACCGGACTTACGGTAGAGAGTGTCGACGTTTATGTTTGCGGGGTTGAGGAGGTTTCATGAATTCCTTTATCAGAGCATTGATGTTCATTTATTCAGTCGTAATAGCCGTCATTTCTGTCGTGCTGTTATACGCGCTTGTTGATGATGGTATCTTTGCGGATATCTTGTCACCTCTGTCCACGATAGTTACCGGCCCTGTAAGCAGATATATCTATCTCGGCGTTCTGATGCTTCTTTTCATTACGTCGATCGTTTCCATAATGAACATCATCACATCAGGAAGACTCAACCGTACAAGACTCAGAAAGAATGATATCGGTACAGTTGATATCGGACCTGATGCCATCGAGAGTATTGCACTCAATGCAGCAAAGTCTGCACAGGTCGGTATCAAGAGCGCCAGATGCCATGTTGCTCCTGCCAAGAACCAGGCCCTTAAAGTAACGGTATCCACAGAGCTCTATTCAAACGTTGAGATTCCTTCTTCCATGGCCAAGGTACAGGAGAAGGTAAAGAAGGATATCGAGAGATATACCGGTATCGCAGTAGAACAGGTTATCGTCAGAGTCTCCAAGGTTGAGCAGGCTCAGACAAAGGTTGAGAGCAGATAATAATGGAAAGGTTTTTATCCAAACTTTTCGAAAAACTCCGTAACACCAAGGCTGGTGTTATATTTGCTGTCCTGTTCTTTATCATCGGATTATTACTTTGCATTTTCGGGTTCTTTAAGACCCTTTTTATCATATTAATGACAGCGGTAGGCTTCTTTGTAGGTTCGTTCCTCTTTTCCGATACGAGCAAGTTTAAGAAATTCCTTGACAGGATTTTGCCTCCGGGGAGGTTCAGATGAGTAGAATCGAGACACGTGAGCATGCAATGGAGTTATTGTTCCAGATTGGTTTCAGAAATGACCCCATCAGCAATCAGATAGAGACTTTCAAGGAAATTTTTCCTGAAGTAATCGAGGACGAAGCATATTTCCTCGACATCGTTTACGGTGTCATCAACAGCAGGGATGAGCTTGATGAGAAGTTCGTTCCTTTCCTTAAGAACTGGAAGCTCGAGCGTCTTCCTCAGACAGACAGGATCATTCTCGAAATCGCAGTATATGAGATCCTTACTGTAGAGGAGATCCCTACATCCGTATCCATCAATGAGGCAGTCAAGCTTGCCAAGAAGTATGGAACGGATAATTCATCATCTTACATCAACGGCGTATTGAGCAATTTCGTTAAGAGCATCTGAACTCATGTTCGACTTTGATAGCGTAAGCCGTCTTAACGGCTACATAAAACAATCCCTTGCTGACAATCCTTATCTTGCCGATTTTTCCGTAGTGGGCGAGATATCGCAGTACACTGTGTCTTCGAGGGGTCATGCTTATTTCTCTATCAAAGATGACCAGTGCGTTATTAACTGCGCCATTTTCGCAAGACAGAGATCACAGCTTAAGATCGAACCTGAGATCGGTATGAAGGTCAAGGTTTTCGGCGGTGTTGATTTCTATGCGCAGGGCGGAAAACTCCAGGTGATCGCCACAAAGATCGAAGAGATGGGCGCAGGAGATCTTCATGAGCAGTTCAATAAGCTTTTCAAGAAGCTTCAGGACGAAGGACTTTTCGATGGCAGTCACAAGAAAGCCATACCGATCCTTCCCAGACGTATCGGCGTGGTAACTTCAGCATCAGGAAAAGTAATTGCCGATATCGTTAACACGATCCGTAAAAGAAATCCCCATCACGATGTTCTTCTTTATCCCGCAAGCGTACAGGGTGCAGAGTGTCCTCCTGAAGTAATTGCAGGAATCCAATACTTTAATACAGAGAAAAACGTTGACGTAATCATTGTCGCAAGAGGCGGCGGTTCTTATGAAGAACTGTTCTGCTTCAATGACGAGGGAATAGCACGAGCAGTATTTGCCAGTGAGATCCCTGTTATCTCCGCGATCGGTCATGAGCCTGATTATACGATCATCGACTATGTGGCAGATGTCAGGGCAGCTACGCCTACGGCAGCAGGTGAGATGGTAATCGCTTCATACGCTGACCAGAAGAAAGACATAGATAATCTCGCACTTAATCTCGATATATCGATCAACCAGTTTATCGATTCAAGACGCAAGGCTTTAGATGTATATAAGAATCATAAGGCACTTCATTCTCCCGCATATTATGCGAGTGAGCAGCAGGCAGTGGTAAGAGAACTCAGGACAAGACTTGAAGCTCTGTCCGGGGACTTCGTAAAGCAGACTGCTTCTGAGATCAATGAAGTAAAGGTTAGACTTGATGCACTTAATCCCGGAAACGTGCTTAAGAGAGGTTATTCTTATGTGTGTGACGGCGACGGTAAGGCGATCGAATCAGTTAAGTCTGTCAAAATGGGTGACAATGTAAGCATCGTTCTGTCAGACGGTACTTTGTTAAGTGAGATTAAAGACATAGAGAATAAAGATGACGGAGGAAATAAGAATGCCTGAGTCTAAAGATAATGAGATGACATATGAAGCATGTATGGCTGAGCTTCGCCAGACAGTTAATAAACTTTCTGAAGGTAAGGCTACTCTTGATGAGTCATTAAAGCTTTATGAGAGAGGAATCGAGCTCGTATCTATCTGCGAGAACAAGTTAAATGAAGTTACTGCAAGGATCGAAGCCGTCAACAAGGCTAACGGCACCACTGATCCTCTTAACATAAGCGAGACCGGAGTCTGATGATGGAAAAAACTGATATTACTACTCTGCTCGAAAAGACAGAGGCGTGGATATTACCTGAACTGGAGAGCATCTTCGATGAGAAAGAAATGGAAGATGTTACGGTCAAGGCTGCCATGTACAGCCTTATGGCAGGCGGCAAGAGATTAAGGCCGCTCATGATGCATCTTACTTCAGAGATGCTTAATGCAGGTCCTGACAAAGAAGCCGACATCAAGTATTTTGCTGCGACACTTGAGATGCTTCATACATATTCACTGATACATGACGATCTTCCGGGTCTTGATAATGACGAACTCCGCCGCGGAAAGCCCACATGCCATATGGTCTATGGTGAAGGCATAGCCATTCTTGCAGGTGATCTCCTCCTTAACAAAGCGATGGAGAGGATGTTTGCTATCTGCGAAAAGAACCCCGGCTATATCCATGCATCTTCCATGATGGCAGAGAATGCAGGCATCAGGGGAATGCTCGGAGGTCAGAGCATAGATATCGCATCCGAAGACAAAGAGATATCATTAGAACTTCTGACTGAACTTCAGGAGAAGAAGACCGGCGCATTTATTGAAGCAGCAATCGTAACTCCGTATTATCTTTTTAAGAACATGACCAGGGAAGAAAGCACTTCCGATGAGACTGCAAAAGATCTGAGAAGACTCGCAAATCATATAGGACTTGCTTTCCAGATAAAAGACGACATTCTTGACGTTACTTCCAGCAGTGAGGTATTGGGCAAGAGCACGGGAAAAGACGAAAGAGATTCCAAGGCTACCTTTGTTACCCATCTGGGACTTGATGGAGCAAAGGGAAGACTGGATGATGAGATAAAGAACATAAAGACGATCCTTGAAAAGCTTTCCGCTAAAGGCTTTGATACAAGGGACTATGAGACATTGGCGGACTTTCTTGTTAACAGGGACAGATAATGGATTATAAGTATCTCGGAAAGGACATTACACCTGAATCTCTTAAGGCCATGAAGCCTGAAGAGCGTGTTCAGCTGTGTTCCGAGTTAAGAGACAAGATCATAAAAACGGTAGCCGCTAACGGAGGCCATCTTGCAAGTAACTTAGGTGCTGTCGAACTTACTGTTGCTTTGCTTTCTGTATTTGATTATAAGCAGGATAAGATAGTTTTCGATGTCGGACACCAGTCTTATTCATATAAGCTTCTCACGGGAAGGTTCGACAGGTTCAACACATTAAGACAGAAAGACGGTATATCGGGATTCCCTAGAATTACCGAATCTCCTTATGATGCTTTTGATACAGGTCACAGCTCCACATCGATCTCTGCTGCGATGGGTATAGCAAGGGCAAGAGATCTTGAAGGCAAGAAGAATGAAGTTGTTGCCATTATCGGTGACGGTGCTCTTACCGGAGGTCTTGCTTATGAGGCAATAAACGATCTCGGTCATAGCAAGACCAGGATGATAATAATCCTCAACGATAATGAGATGAGCATCGACAAGAATGTCGGAGGTCTTTCAAAGCACTTATCCAAGCTCAGAATCTCGACAGGATACATCTCCGCAAAGCAGACAACGGAATCATTCCTCCGTAAGCTCGGTTTTATCGGAAGAGGTCTTATCAAGATCATACTTGCCATTAAGGACTTCTTCAGATTCCTTTTGTACCGCAAAAAGCCTTCGATGTTTGAGGACCTCGGCCTTAACTATTACGGTCCTATCGACGGTCACAACATGGATGATCTCATGAAGGCATTTGAGGCAGCAAAGGATATCAGGGGACCTGTGCTCATCCACGTTCTGACACAGAAGGGCAGAGGCTATGAGCCTGCTGAAGTTAATCCTTCTGATTATCACGGTGTCGGTCCGTTTGATATCAATACAGGAGTTACCACAAGCAAGAACAGCTATACGACCATATTTGCAAATACGATCACTGAGCTTGCCGTTAAGAACCCTAAGATCGTAGCGATATCTGCCGCCATGACTCTCGGCACGGGTCTCGAAAATTACCAGATGAAATTCCCTTCGAGATTCTTTGACTGTGGTATCGCAGAAGAGCACAGCGTAACCATGGCAGGCGGCCTTGCTGTATCAGGCTTTGTTCCTGTAGTTGCCATTTATTCGTCATTCCTTCAGAGAGCTTATGACGAGATGATCACTGACTGCTGCTTCATGAATAACCATGTTGTTTTCGCGATCGACAGATCCGGATTTGTCGGCAATGACGGACATACACATCACGGACTTCTTGATATCTCTTATCTTAATTCAATGGTCAACATGACTGTATTCTCACCGAGAGATTATCAGGATCTTTCAAGATGCCTTAAATATGCGATTGAGAATGTTAAGGGCCCTGTGGCTGTAAGATACCCGAGAGGAGCATCTCCTTTTGAAGCAAACGGACCTTTGTATTCTGATATTTCAGAGTGTGTTCTTCCTCATGTCGTATGCGATTACGGCAATGATTTTGCGATCGTATCGACAGGCAAGATCTGTGAGGAAGCTGACAGGGCAATGGAAGTACTTAAGGAGCAGGGAATCCTCGGCAAACACATCAACGTGGCAATGATAAAGCCTATGCCTGCTAAGGAAATATGGGATCTTCTGGTCGGCGTTAAGTACGTGTTCAGTCTTGAAGAGGGCATAATCAGCGGAGGCTTCGGTGAGGCGCTTGAACGTGAGCTCCAGATATTGGGATTTGAGAGTGATGTTACCGTATTCGGTGTCAGAAACCCGATCGTAAGGGCAATGAGCCAGAAGGACCAGCTCAAATATTGCGGCCTGGACGGAGATTCAGTAGCTGCTTCCATAAAGTCCGCTCTGTCTAAATAATTATTTACTTCTGTATTTTTATTCAACAAAGTGATTAAATATATAAAGGCTTAATCTGGAGGTTTATCTTCATGAATTACGGAATCTGTTCCAATGGTTCCAGAGATACCGGTTATGAGACTGCGATAAAGACGGCTCAGATTCTGAGCGGTCTTGGTGCCGTACCTGTTTTTGAGACCGGCATGGATGAGACCTGCCCGAAGCTTAAGGAAATTCCGGGTGTTGTTTTCGCGGACTTCCCGAAAACAGATCTTAAAGCGATCATATCCATCGGCGGTGACGGTACGTTCCTGTCGAAGGTTGCAAAATACAGAGATCTTGATACTGAATTCGTCGGAGTAAATTTAGGTTCCATAGGATTCCTTAACGAGATAATGATCGATGATATTGAGAAAGATCTCGCACAGCTCGTCTCCGGTGACTATGACACGATAGACAGGTCACAGCTGATCTGCGAAGTATTCAATAAAGACGGAAATCTGAAAGGGACCAGCGTCTGCCTTAATGACATCATTATCGTAAGGGGTGCCAAACCCCACATTACTACACTTGTTCTTTCAATCGACGGACAGATAATCGAGAGATTCAGGGGTGACGGCCTTGTTGTTTCCACGGCTACCGGCTCTTCTGCATATTCTTTGTCTGCAGGCGGCCCGATCCTGATGCCCAACATGAAGGACATCATCGTAACGCCCATCTGCTCTCATACGTTGAACGGCTATACTTATGTGGCAACTTCCGAAAGTGAGATAAGGATCGGTCTTGAAGAGATCGAGACCGCTCCACTGATCTGCCCTGATGGAAGGGATTTCGTTGATCTTGAGAGTTACGATTACGTTGTCATCAGAAGATACGATAAAGTCTTAAAGACTGTCTGCCTGAAGAAAGACAGCTTCTTCAGTAATGTAAGAAAGAAGATTGTACAGAGAGGTTATTTCTATGAAAACCGCTAAGAATTCAAGACAGGAGCGCATTCTTGCTCTTATCAGGGATAATGATATTTCTACACAGGAAGATCTTACTGCCAAGGTAAACCAGGCAGGCTTTGAGGCAACACAGGCAACGATCTCAAGAGATATCAAAGAGCTTGGCATCATCAAGATTACTCTTCCCAACAGAGCAACAAAGTACTGTGTTCTCGACAGAACGGGCGACACGGCTCCCGGAAGACTTCTTGCGGTTTTTTCCAACAGTATTGTATCGGTAAATCAGGCGATGAACCTTATCGTGATCAAGACATTGCCCGGTATGGCACAGGCTGCCGCATCTGCACTTGATTCAATGCATCTTGAAGAATGCACCGGTACTATTGCCGGTGACGATACGATCTTTGCTGCATGCCCCGGAATCGAAGAAGCAAAGGCACTTGCTATCACTATCTCTGACATGATGGAAAAAGGCTGATCTAATGCTTGTAAGACTTGAGATCAGAGATTTTGCCGTAATAAGCAATGTAGTTTTTGAGCCCGGAAAAGGACTTAACGTCATCAGCGGTGAGACCGGTGCAGGTAAGAGCCTTATTGTTGATGCTATAAGCCTTATCCTTGGCGCAAAAGCTTCCAGAAATCTTATACGGACAGGCAGTCCTTCGTGCTTTGCCGAAGCAGTTTTCGACTGCTCCGGATTAAATGACGCTGAATTCAAAAAGATCCTTGAAGATAACGGTATAGAAGATGATGACGGTATGCTCATCATCAGCAGGACTGTTTATGACAGCGGTAAATCCGTTGCAAGAGTTAACGGTACCGGTGTGACCAATTCCGTATTAAGAGAGATCTCTTCAATGCTCGTCGATATTCACGGCCAACATGATACTCAGGCAATCTTTGATGAAGCAACGCATGTGAAACTGTTAGACAGATTTGCCGGTGAGAAGTGCGTAAGCCTTCACCGTGAATACTTGAAAAGCCTTCAGGAATTCAAAGCACTCGTGCTTAAGATAAAAGAGATATCATCTTCTCCCGATTATCTTGACCGCCGCCGTGAATACCTTGAGTTTGCAGTCAGTGAGATCGACCAGGCCGCATTTAAAGATGGTGAAGAAGAGATCCTTTTTGAGACAAAGAAGAAACTCTCACAAAATGAGCAGCTCTTTGAGAGCCTTACAAATGCACGGAGTTTCCTGTCTTCTGATGATTCGTATCAGAGCCCTGTACAGGCCGTTAATCAGGCAAGCCGCGAACTTATGAAAGCATCACAGACAGATGACGGCCTTAAAGAAATTGCAGAGCGTGCAAATGCTCTGTCTCTTGATCTTGATGCGTTGTTGTCTGATGTTGAGAAGGTTTTATCTGACCGCAATTACGATGAAGGACTTAAGGAGAGGACCGAGCAGCGCATCGGGCTTCTTTACGAGCTTAAGGCAAAGTACGGCGCAACCATTGCTGACATAAACAAGTTTGCTTCTGATTCAAAGAAGGAACTTGATGACATAGAAAAGAATAAAGATATTCTTCAGGAACTCAAAAAAGAGCGTGTTGTTAAGGAGAAGGAGCTTCTTAAGATAGCAGAAGAACTGTCATCAGAGCGCAAGGCCAGTGCCGTTAAGCTCGAAAAGGCAATCACCAAAGAACTTGCCGATCTTGAGATGCCCAATGCGGTTTTCGAAGTAAGTTTTATAAGAAGGGAAAAGGCGAAGTTTTTCTCGGTGTCAGGTATCGATGATATCGCGTTCAGGTTCAGTGCCAACCCCGGGCAGGAAGTAAGACCGCTTTCTGCCATCGTATCAGGCGGTGAAGCTTCGAGGATCATGCTGGCGGTAAAGAATGTCTTGAGCAAAGTTGATCTCATTCCCACTCTTATTTTCGATGAGATCGATACGGGTGTATCAGGTAAGGCATCTCTTGCAATTGCCAATAAACTCAAAGCAATCGCTTCGGCTCATCAGGTATTGTGCGTTACCCATACGGCACAGATCGCCGCTGCTTCAGACAGAGGCTTCGTGCTCACAAAGAACGTCGTATCAGGAAATACTGAAACCGTATGCACTGTCCTGGATAATAAGAGCAAGGTCAGCGAAGTATCAAGACTGTTGTCCGGCAGTGATTCTGATTCTTCTTTGAGACTTGCTGAAGATCTTATAGGTTCGTTTAAAGCCTGAACGGATCAGTTATAAGAGATCTTAAGTATCTTCTTCCAGATAAATATCATCAGTATGCCCAGCGTGCCTGCGATCAGTATAGTAACCTGTCCAGGTGCTACAAGTGATCCGTCGTGATAGTAGCGGGTGTATTCAAGCGCAAATCTTATAGGTATCATTACTCCGAGAATGATGTATATGGCACGGACTTTGTTCTTCATCTTATTTGTTATCAGCAAAGCGAAAACATGGAGCAGAATGAATATGACCATATCAACAAGCTGTATGGGGAAGTAGGATCCTGCATGTTCGTTGCTGTAAACTACTGCGAATGGACCGTAGTACTCTTTCCCGTGACAGCATCCGGCAAGAAAGCATCCGATCTTTGCAAGTCCATACATCAGAGGTGCAGACACGACAAATGAAGTCATGACGATATCGGGTTTGTCTCTGATGATGAGTCCAGAGATCATCACGCCGGTTACCATGCCGACAGCAGCGCCCAGACCTGAGAATCCAATACCGATACCTTCAGACGTTATCTTAAAGGCAAGCATAAAAGAACCTGCCATTGTACAGACGAAGGAAAGAAGGCTTGTATAGAAGATCGTCGGCTTATTAACTCCGGATTTCCGCATGCGGAATATGGCTGCCGCGTAACCGATCGCAACTGAGAGCATTACGATCAAGGCATAAGGCGACCGGGAAAACTCGGGAATGATTATCTGCATTAAGATCAGAAACCCTGACAGTCCTTAAGCATGTAAGCGCACATAGCGATTACAAGGATTATAGCGATGACGCTTGCAGCAAGAATACCGATATAAACCCACATGAGAACCTTGGCGAACTTGCTTTCCTTATACTTAACTCTGGCAATGATCATCAATACCCATGAAGCGACATAGGTTGCGAAAACGATCGTTGATGAAAGATAAGTGAGCGGTTCAAGTGAACTGTTGGATGACAGGTCATCGATGCTTTCAACGATTCCGGAAAATATACCGGCAAGGACTTCAGGTGCAAACTGGCAGACCAGGGATATGATACAAAGGATATTAGCCTTCTTTCTTCTCTCAGACTGTTCTGCAGGAGTATAAATATCAGCCTGCTGGATTCCGAGCGTAGCATTATTGCCCTGAACATACTGGGTCTGTGGCTGGTAAGGCGGCTGATACATATAAGCAGGCTGATTAGGATCAGGCTGCAGCGGCTGGTAAACCGGCTGTTGTACAGGCTGCTGTACCGGCTGACCCATCTGGGGATCAACAGGCGGGATCTGAGGCTGCTGTACCGGCTGAACTAAAGGCTGATTGTTATTGTTATCCATTATCTTTCCCTCTCCATATAGGCAAGTGCCTTATTTCTTTGAGTATTCTAACATGACGATATCACTCTTTGCATATCTTGTGGGATTTCTGCTTCAAATACTTTATCTTCAAGGTCAAATGGATCTTTATATTCGATCTTGTACGCATGAAGCGCGACTCTTCCGATCTTTTCATCGTATATTGAAGCAAGCTCTTTAAGTGCTTCGTTGGGATTGTCATCTGAGAGCGGTCCGTATAAGCCGTCACCAAGAAGAGGGTGACCGACATGACAGCAATGGGTCCTTATCTGATGGCACCGTCCGGTTTCAAGCTTGAATTCGACCAGTGAAATGCCGGCGTTCTCAAAGTATTCGATTGTTTTATAGTGTGTGACCGAAGGTTTGCCGTCAGGTACGCAGTCTCTGATCATGACTGAATCGGCGCGTCTTGCGATAGGGAAGGCCATTGTTCCTGATTCAGGTTCGAATCTTCCGTAGCAAAGCGCCAGATAGCTTTTCTTTATTTCAGCGCCCGTAACGAGCATGTTGTGGGCATATCCGTCTTTTGCGACTATAAGTAGACCTGAAGTTTCCCTGTCCAGACGCATGACGGGATGGAGCGTGTTTTTCGAGAGGCTCGTAAGAAGCGAATCATCCAGGTGACCATGCGAAGGATGGGTTACCATTCCGGCAGGCTTATTGACGACTGCATAGGACTCAGTCTCATAGAGGATGCTGACATTATCAGGCGGAGTCAGCTTTCCGGAGTTGTCCTCGTATTCGAAAAGAAGAAGGTCGCCGGTCTTAACATGTTCCTTAACTTTGGCATGAATGCCATTGAGATCAACGGTCCCGTATAATTTTACGCGCTTGATCCATGTGGTGCTCATATTGAATTCGCGCCTCATGATCTGCTGAATTTCGCATCCGTTATATTCACTTTGAACAAAATACTCTATTCTCATTGTTACATTCTAACAAATTATTGACAGATAGGTGTTTTATTTCTACAATACTTAATGGCTTGTCAGAGCCATTCTTAACGATCTTTGACAACTAAATAAACTTTGGAGGTGAGTACCAACGTGCCACAGGTATTGTTTTACATAATTGCGGGCGTTGTTGGACTTATTCTGGGTATTGTAATTACAGCAGCTTATTTTAAATCGGGAATTTCCGGTGAACAAAAGAGGCTTGAGGAGGATATTGCCAAATCTAAGGAGGAAAGCAATGTGCTTCTCGCAAATGCACAGAAAGAAGCAGAGAACAACAAGCGTGATTTGCTTTTGCAGGCGAAGGAAGAAGTATCTCGCGTACGTTCTGAATTAGAGCGTGAAGCCAGAGAGAAAAAACAGGAACTTGCAAAGGAACGCAATAAGCTCGAGCAGAAAGAAGAAAATATCAATCGTATTGAAGCTAATTGTGAACGCAAGCAGGAGGAAATCGAGAAGCGTCAGCAGAATATTGCTGAACTCGAGGCCAGGGCAAAGGATTACGAGCAGCGTAAGAAGACTGAACTTGAAAAGGTCTCAGGACTTACGATCGCAGATGCCAGAAGCTTAGTGCTTGATGAAGCAAAGCGTGAATATACTCACGATATGGCCTTAATGCTCAAGCAGATGGAAGAGAAGACTAAGCAGGATGCCGATAAGGTTGCAAAAGACATTATCGTAAATGCAATTCAGCGTTATGCATCCGACTACGTTTCTGAAGTCACTGTATCGGTTGTAAATCTTCCTAACGACGAGATGAAGGGTAGAATCATCGGTCGTGAAGGACGTAATATCAGAGCAATCGAGACTATCACGGGAGTCGATCTTATTATCGACGATACTCCTGAAGCAATCGTACTTTCATCGTTCGATCCCATCAGAAGAGAGATCGCAAGACTTACGATCGAAAGACTTGTTGCAGACGGAAGAATCCATCCGGCCAGAATCGAAGAGATGGCCGGCAAGGCAAGGAAGGAACTCAATCAGACTATTAAATCCGAGGGTGAGAAGGCAGCATTTGATACAGGTGTTATGAACCTGCATCCGGAAGTTATCAAGCTTCTTGGCCGTCTTCGTTACCGCACATCGTACGGACAGAACGTACTGCAGCACTCTATAGAAGTTTCATGGATCGCTGCAATGATGGCGGACGAACTCGGACTTGACAGTAATCTTGCAAGGCGCGGTGGCCTTTTGCATGATATCGGTAAGGCAGTGGATTTCGAACAGGAAGGAACACATATCCAGCTTGGTGTCGAGATCGCGAAGAAGTATCATGAAAGTCCCGCTGTTATTAACTGCATCGAGGCGCATCACGGTGATGTTGAGCCCCAGACTGCAGAAGCTGTACTGGTCGCAGCAGCAGATGCTATTTCAGCTGCAAGGCCCGGAGCAAGAAGAGAGAATCTCGAGACGTACATCAAGAGAATCGAGAAGCTTGAGGAGATTGCTACAAGCTTCGAAGGCGTCGAGAAGAGCTTCGCCATCCAGGCAGGCCGTGAGATTCGTGTTATAGTTTCACCTGATAAGGTATCAGATGACGAAATGACTCTTAAAGCTCGTGATATCTGCAAGAAGATTGAGGATGAACTCGATTATCCCGGACAGATCAAAGTGAATGTCATCAGAGAGACGAGGGCAACTGACGTTGCTAAATAATTATTTATCGCTTTTTATATATATTTATTTAACACGTTAGTATCATCGATCAAAACAAATCAAGGACCTTAAGCCATTACGGCTTGGGGTCCTTTTTGTTTGCCCGGTCATTCGTATGAACAGAGTGCTATTTTTCTTTAATCTTTAACGAAATGGTTTTATTTGCTATACTTTGAAAGAATAAAAAGAATGGGGGTATTGCTTTGAGAGTCTGCTTTGTTGGCGATATAGTCGGCGGCGCCGGCCGTCGTGCTTTCAAAACCGTAATGCCCGGATTCCTTAGGGATAACCAAATAGACTGTTGTATTGTCAATGCCGAGAACAGTGTTCACGGTCTTGGTGCTTCGATCAATATACTGAGGGAGCTCGAAAATTCCGGAGCAGATCTTTTCACGATGGGCAATCACACATTTTCGAACAGGGATTTCCTAAGCCAGATATCAAAGGTCAAAAACGTTGCAAGACCTGCCAACTTCAGTCCTGCATGGCCCGGAAATGATTTCTGTGTTTTTGAGAAGAACGGCGAAAAACTTGGCGTGTTCAATCTTTTAGGTCAGGTCTATGCCAATGTGCTTCCCGATAATCCGTTCTCATGTGCCGACAGAATAGTCGACAGGCTTAAGAATGTCGAGAAATGCACATCGGTCTTTCTTGATTTCCATTGTGATGCAACATCCGAGAAGTGTGCGATGGGTTATTATCTTGACGGAAGAGTATCCTGTGTTGCCGGTACTCATACCCATGTTCAGACTGCAGATGAGACTATCCTTCCAGGCGGAACCGGATATATCACTGACTGTGGCATGAGCGGGGCAAAGGAATCCATTCTTGGAATGACTATCGAGTCTTCGATAAGAAGACTTGCTTATAAACTGCCTGCAAAGTACGAACCGGCCGATGGTCCCGGCTTTGTATGTGGTATTATCTTTGAGACTGATAAAAACGGAAGGTGTACCGGGATTAAACGGTTCTGCGAATATGAATAATTTTTTTGATAAGAGATCTGCAAAGGGTTATGAGGTTTGCGTTCTCTATGCTTTTCTTTCAATCATACTGATCACTGCCGACCAGCTCTTTAAGGTTATGACCGTAAATGAGATAAAGCCTTATGGTCAGGTTTTCATCATTGAGAATTTCTTCTCTCTTCACTATGCGGAGAATCCGGGCAGTGCGTTCTCTATGTTTGCCGATAAGTCCTGGGGCATTTATTTCCTTTCAGGAGTATCCCTTGTGCTCGGAGTGGTCATCTTGATGCTTATGTTTATTGCCGCAAGAAGATCCATGCAGATGATATCACTTGCTTTCTGTCTGTTGTTCTCAGGTGCCGTAGGCAACCTCATCGACAGAATACGTCTCAGATATGTTATTGACTATTTAAGATTTGACTTTGGTGATTTTACATTCCCGATCTTTAACTTCGCTGATATTTGCGCAGTTTGCGGAACGGTGCTTCTTATCTTCATCATCATTTTCAAATCGAGATACTTCGAGAAGTTCTGGAATGTTCTGTTTAAGAACAAGAAGAACGAGATCATATTAGATCCTGAACAGGAAAAGGAAAAGAATAATGCCGATTGATTCGAAGGTATGTAATCAGGACGGAATAAGACTCGACAGTTTTGTTACGGAGTCTTTTGATTCAACATATTCCAGGTCGTTCTACAAGCGCCTTATAGATGACGGCAAGATCACTGTTAACGGTAAAGTAATCACAAAAGCAGGCACAAAGCTTGCTTCAGGTGATGTTGTTGAAGCAGATATTCCTGCTCCCGTGGAAGATGAATCATTTGTTGCACAGGATATTCCTTTGGACATCGTTTATGAAGATTCTGATCTTCTTGTTATCAACAAGCCTCAGGGAATGGTCGTTCATCCTGCGGCCGGCCACAGCGAGGGAACGCTTGTTAATGCGCTTCTTGCTCACTGCAAGGAAGATCTCTCAGACATCAACGGCGTATTGAGACCGGGTATCGTTCACAGGATCGATAAGGATACTTCAGGCCTTATGCTTGCCTGCAAAAATAATTTCACGCATTTAAAACTTGCCGACATGCTCTCAAGACACGAGATCGTCAGGGAATACAGAGCCCTTGTTTACGGCTTCGTAAAAGAGGACAAGGGTATGGTTGATGCTCCGATTGGAAGATCCACCTCTGACAGACGCAAGATGGCTGTAAATAAGGATGGTAAGGCTGCGGTTACGCATTTCGAAGTACTCGAGAGATTTGGCGAGATTACAGATCTTAAGCTCATTCTTGAGACGGGAAGGACCCATCAGATCAGAGTACATATGGCATATATCGGACATCCGGTAGTAGGTGATCCTGTTTATGCTTCAAGGAGAAAGAACTACGGACTTGCAGGTCAGGCTCTTCACAGCCAGGCGATCACGTTCGTTCATCCGAGAACGGGAGAGACGATGCATTTTGAATGCGACCTTCCTGATTACTATCAGGCGGTCATCAACAGTTTTAAGGGCTGATTGTTGACGATAAAGTTATTTAGCATAATAATTCTTTTATAGGAGATCTCACTTGGAAGAAAGAATCGAACAGCTTAGAAATTCAGCACATACTGCAGGTGTTTACGCCAAAAGAGTTGCAGAGTCTTTTGATGTCTCAATAGAGCATGACGGCAACGGATTCATTATCTCGGGTGATACAAAAGACGTGCTGATGGCAAAAGATGCTTTTATGGCACTGGATAAGCTTTCAAACGATTCTGAGATCGACGGTACTGATATTGATTACCTTATGAATATAGCCAAGGACGGCAGGCTTGAAGAATTCCTGAAAACGTCAGATGAAGTATTTTATATGACGCCTTCCGGAAGAGCTATCAAGCCCAGAACTTTGGGCCAGAGACTTTATGTTGATTCATTAAAGCAGTCTGAACTCGTTATATGCTGCGGTCCTGCAGGAACGGGTAAGACTTTCCTTGGCGTGGCAATGGCTGTTAAGGCTTTGAAAGCAAGGGAAGTATCAAGAATCATCCTGACAAGACCTGCGATCGAAGCAGGTGAGCGCCTTGGCTTTTTGCCCGGTGACATTGAAGAGAAGGTAAATCCTTACATGCGTCCTATCTATGATGCTCTTTCGGCGCTCTTAGGCCAGGAAATGTTTGAGCGTTATTACGACAAGGGTGTTATCGAAGTATCTCCTCTGGCATTTATGAGAGGAAGAAACCTTGATGACTGCTTTGTCCTTCTTGATGAAGCGCAGAATACGACTCCCGAACAGATGAAGATGTTTCTTACACGTCTCGGTGTAAACTGCAGGGCATGTGTATGCGGTGACTTTACGCAGATCGATCTCCCCAAGGGTGTTGAGAACGGTCTTAAGGATGCCATTAACGTATTAGACGGTGTGGAAGGTATAAAGATAGTGAGTCTCAATGACTCTGATATTGTCAGGAACAGCCTTGTTGCAAGGATTGTAAGAGCATATGAGAATGCTAAACAAAGGTGATTTATGAGTAATCCAAAGTCTCTAAAACCCAAGGTCCATCAGATAATAACTTTAGCGCTTGCTGCGCTTACTATCGTATTCCTGGTTTTCTACGGATCACTGCCTGTAAGCTACGACTATGAAGTCGGATCTATTGCAAACCAGGACATCTATGCTCCGAGATCTTTTGCTGATACATATGAGACACAGCGAAGAGCCATCGTTGCAAGAGATACATGTGCCGATGTTTTCGTAAGGTCAGATAAGCAGTCACAGGAAAGCATTGACCGTGTTGATGACTTCTTTGATCTTGCAGAGCAGGCAAGAAAGAACGTTACTCAGGGAAGAACAGGACAGACGCCAATTAAGCCTGCTGATGCTGCAAGCCAGCTGTCAGTTACGGTTGAGCAGTCTCTCGGTGTTAAGATCCCTTCTGAAAACATTGAAGTATTCTTTGATACAGGCATGAGTAATACGACATTTACATATGTCAGAGAGAAGACTACATCAATAGCAGAGCTCATTATGCTCGGTGATGTCAGTGATGCAGTACTTCATACCAGGATATCTGAACAGATAACTTCATTTTCTGAATCCAGCCCCTCATATTCAAAGTATGCGGATGCGATGTCCGTGGTCCTCTCATCGATCCTTGAACCTAACACCGTTTACGACCAGAAGGCTACTGCCGATTCCGCAAACAACGCATATATCGCGGTTATCAACGAACCTGTCATGATCGAGAAAGGTACTAAACTCGTTGAAGCAGGTGCCATCGTAGATGAGCACGTCTACAGCAACCTGGTTGAACTTGAGCTCATCAGAGACTCTTCGTTTAACCTCATTATCTTTGCAAGAACCTTTGTGTATGTCCTGGTAATTTCCGCATGCTCTGTCATTTATCTTAATATCGAGCGTAAAAAGCTTAAGGTAGAGACCCCTGTATTCTACCTGCTTATTACCACATTCCTTGTTACTGTCGGTACTTCGGTATATATGTCGACTCTTTCAAATTTGCTCTGCATCGTTATATTCTTTGCGGCGGTTTGTTCGACTTATATCGGTACGCAGAACGGCATCATTTTGTCCGTCATAAATCTCCTTCTGATCTGGCCTATGTACGGATTTGATCCGGAAGTATTCTTCATCAATCTGGTCGGAATCATACTCTGTTCCATTTTCGCAGGAAGAACGGACAAGATAATAAACAACGCTGCTTTGATATTCTTCCCGACGCTTGGAACGATAGCAACAAGCTTTGCATACAACTTCTTTATCGGTAATGCGAGAACCGAATACCTCAATTCACTGGTATTTACATTTATCAGTACGATCGCGTCACTCGTTGCCGCAATCGGCCTGTCTCCGATCTTTGAGCTTGTATGTAATGTTGCTTCACCTGTAAAGCTCATCTCCATGAGCCAGCCGGGACAGCATCTTTTGAAGAGACTGTTCCTTGAGGCATCAGGTACGCATTCGCATTCCATGATGGTTGCAAACCTTGCCGACTCTGCTGCTGAAGCTATCGGCGCAGATGCTCTTCTTTGTAAGGTTGCTGCATACTATCACGATATAGGAAAACTCGAGAATCCCGAGTATTTCACGGAGAACCAGCATGGCGGAGTTAACCCTCATGACAGCCTGACTGTTATGGAGAGTGTTGCCATTATCACAAAGCATCCTGAAGACGGTGTTAAGCTTGCGAAAAAGGAGAGACTCCCCAACGCTGTAATTAAGATAATCGATGAACATCACGGCACGACTTATCCTTCGTATTTCTACCGCAAGGCAGTTGAAGATGCGAAGGCGAGAGGCCTGGAACCGCCGGATGTTAACAACTTCAGATACAGAGGTCATATACCTTCATCAAGAGAGTCTGCCATTGTCATGATCGCAGATACATGTGAAGCTGCTGTAAGATCAATGAAGACAAGTGACGTTGAGAGTGCAGAACAGCTTATCCGCGTGCTTATCAAGGATAAGATCGATCAGGACCAGCTCATTAATTCAGGTCTGTCTTTTGATGATATCGAGAAGATCGTAATTGCTTTCAAACAGGTATATGCCGGTGTCTTCCACGAAAGGATCAAGTACCCCGAATGAGAATAGATGTAGTAAACAATGCGGAAGGTTTTTCCGAGGATAAACTTAACGGACTTGATGAATACATCATCAGTCTTTCTGAAGCGGTCTTAAGCGGAGATTATACTTCGCCCAAGGTAACAAGATCTCTTAAAGATGCTTATGCCACACTGACATTCGTTACTCCGGATGAGATAAAAGAAGTCAACCGCGAGCAAAGAGATATCGATAAGGAGACAGACTGTCTTTCTTTCCCGATGTTAGAACTTACTGAAGGCGAGTTCGACATGATACCTGACAGCGGTGATTTCGAGACCGATGAAGAAGGTAATCAGATCCTCTGTTATGGAGACATTCTTATCAATCCCGTTGCCTGCGAAGCACAGGCTGAAAGTTACGGACATTCATTTGAGAGAGAAGCAATGTTCCTCATTGCGCATTCTCTTTTGCATCTTTTGGGATACGACCATATTGATCCTACAGATGAGAAGATCATGATCGATAAGCAGAAGAGACTCATGAGAGATATAGGGCTTGCGTTTGATGATGAGATCGCCGATATTTTCGAGATGGATAATCACAGGGAAAATAATTCAGTAGAAGGACTTATCCCTGCAGGCGCACCCTGTAAGCACTGCGGTACTGTAGCTTTGTTAGGGCGCCCTAACGTCGGTAAATCAACGCTTTTGAACTACATTACCGGCATGAAGATCGCCATCGTATCTCATAAGCCGCAGACTACAAGGACTAACATCAGAACCATCTATAATACTGAAGATACACAGATAATCTTTACTGATACTCCGGGTATCCACAAGCCGACTTCCAAGATGGGTGAGTTCATGGTCGAGAGATCCTATAAAGCAGCTCTCGGTGCTGACTGCGTCGTTCTCATCGCTGACGGAAGATTTCCCGAGCCCGGTTCTGTCGAGAGAAAACTCATGGAGCTGCTTAAAGACAGCAACAAGAAAGTTATCCTTGCTATCAACAAATATGATGAAGCAGGGCAGGAAAAGCTCCTTCCGCTGACACAGAAGTATTCAGAACTTTATGATTTTGAAGATATCGTTCCTGTCAGCGCAAAGACCGGAAGAAACGTTGACCTGCTCCTTTCCGTCATTACGAAAATGCTTCCTGAAGGCCCGAGGCTCTTTGACAGCGAATATATGACTGATCAGACTGAGCGTGTAATTGCTGCAGAACTTATCCGTGAACAGGTGCTTCATTATACAGATCAGGAGATCCCTCATGGTACAGCCGTTATCATCAATGAGTTCAAGGAAAAGAACGATGACGGCGAGATCACTTCAGGTGACGACCGCACTGTTACTGTCATCAAGGCTGACATCATCTGCAACAGGGATTCGCACAAGGCTATCATCATCGGCAAAGACGGCCAGATGATCAAGCGCATCGGTACTGCTGCAAGAAGAAATATCGAGAAGCTTTTGGACTGCAAAGTCTATCTCGATCTTTATGTTAAGGTCAGAAATGACTGGCAGAACAATGATGCCATGCTCGGTTCCACGGGCCTTGGCAAAGACATTGACGACTGATGGATCCCTTTAACTGCCGTGGCCTCATAATAAAGTCGGACGATTACAAGGAAAAGGACAGACTCTTATCTGTTCTTACTTCAGACAGGGGACTTATAACGATCTGTGCCAAAGGCGTAGCCAAACCCGGAAGTTCATTGGGTTTTGTATCAATGCCATACATGCTCTGTGATTTTGTAGTATCGGTATCTCACGGATATTACTATCTGAAAGATGCATCGATAATCGAAAGCAATTCCGGAATAATGGAAAGCCTCGAACAGATGACCGTGGCAGCACACATCTCGGCATTGCTCGTCGACTGTACGCTTCAGAGTGAGAATGCCAGGGAAGCTTACGAGCTTGCTGTATATGCTTATTACATGCTCGCAAATAATAAGGATAAGTATCTGCTCATTTATTCAGCTTTTAACTGGAGGCTTTTAACGATCGCAGGATTTACGGTACAGTACGACCTTTCCAATCCGAGTTACAAGGGAACAGGGGATAAGCCTGACAGGTTCCTGTTAAACATAGCGGGCGGAGTTAACAGCGCTTCAAATCAGAACAGGTCTTTTGACAGACTATTGGAGTCACCTTCGGTAAAGGCACTTAACTATTTTGCGACCTGTGATCTTAAAAGGTTATTTACATCATCGGCTGATAAAAAGACCGAAAAAGAACTAAAAGATTTTACAACTGACTACATTTCAATACATTTTGAAAAGATATATGACACGCTTTCTGTTTTGAATAATCTATAATCAGGTCATTCAAGGTTGATCAAAAGAAAGGAAGTGCCATATGAATCTATCGACTACTCCCTCACATAGAATCGGTGAATGTCTCGTAAAAGTTATAGATAAGAACGGAAATCCCGTTAGTGATAAGGATCTGGTATTAAACCAGAAATCGCATGAATTCCTTTTCGGATGCGGTGCGTTTGATTTCCTTGATTTTCCGGGAATGCAGCCCAACGAAGACAGAAGAGATAAATGGCTTGCTCTTATGAACTATGGCACACTGCCTTTTTACTGGGGCCGTTATGAGCATGAAGAAGGACATCCGAACTATGAGATGCTGAAGGATGCTTCTGACAGACTTGTTGCTAATAACGTTACTTTAAAAGGACATCCTCTTTGCTGGCATACGGTCTGTGCGGACTGGCTTCTTAAGTATTCCGATGAAGTCATAATGGACAAGCAGCTTGCAAGGATCAACAGAGACGTTACCGCATTCAAGGGAACGATCGATATCTGGGACGTCATCAACGAAGTAGTCATCATGCCTATCTTCGATAAGTACGATAATGCTGTCACAAGGATCTGCAATAAGTACGGCAGAGTTACTCTCGTTAAGGAAGTTTTCGCTGCTGCAAGAGCGGCTAATCCTGACGGAACATTCCTTATCAACGACTTCAATACATCTCCCCAATATGAGAAGCTCCTTGAAGAACTTCTGGATGCAGGAGTTGAGATCTCAGCGATCGGTATCCAGTCACACCAGCACCAGGGTTACTGGGGTGAGGCCAAGCTCCGTGACGTATTAAAGAGATTCTCAAGATTCGGTCTTCCGATCCACTTTACAGAAAACACACTTATCTCCGGAGAGATAATGCCTGCATACATCGAAGACCTCAACGACTGGCAGGTTGACGAGTGGCCGACCACTGAAGAGGGTGAGCTCCGTCAGGAGAAGGAATGGGAAGAGATGTACAGGATCCTCTTTGCAGATCCTAATATCAAGGCTATTACCGGCTGGGATTTTGCTGACGGCGCTTGGCTCAATGCACCCAGCGGACTTATAACAAAAGACAACAGATGCAAGCCGGTTTACAACAAGCTCTTAAGCCTTGTAAAAGGTGAGTGGTGGACTAAGGACGAAGTCATTCACACAAACAGCGACGGTATCGTAAACATTAAGGGTACAAAGGGTACTTATGGAATTGACGGTTCTGATGCCGTTATCAAGATCGGAAGCGAACCTTCTGAGGTTACAATTACTATCTGATCAGATCTTCCAGTGATCGGGAAAAAGCATAATATAATCGGGCTTTTCGAGTCTTGAGTCTATCAGGAGCGCAAAGCCCGTATCTGTTTCTGTACGGATTACTCTGCCTACGGCCTGAAGGACTTTCTGCCAGCCCGGGAATCTGTATGCAAAAGAGAATCCGTCACCGAATTTTTCGGCATAGTAATTGCTTAATATCTGTCTTTCGGGTGTTACCTTCGGGATTCCGACACCGACAATTACAACGCCCGTGAGCTTATCTCCGACAAGGTCTATGCCTTCGCCGAAATGGCCGCCAAGAACGGCAGCACCGATCAGAAGCCCCGGGTATGGTTCTGCAAAACTGTTCAGGAACGCCTCTTTCTCGACACTGCTCATCTCCGTTATCTGGGAGATGATCTTGTAATCCTTCACGTCGTGCCTTTTCAGATATTCTTCGATCATGGGCATTATCTGGTTCATGTATTCGAACGAAGGGAAGAATATCATGTGATTTCCGGTCCTTCCCAAAAGACAATCTGCGATGGACTGCGTAAGATCATACTGGGTTAATGAACGGTCTTTATAAGCGGTTGAGATCTCAGAGTTGATCATGATCTCAAGATTCTCAGGAGGGAACGGTGACGGAAGTCTTAAGAAAGATGAGTAATCACAGTCAGGACCAACGAGACAGTTGCGGTAATATTCATATGGTGTAAATGTTGCAGAGAAGAATATGACTGACATCCTGTCCTTGATTATGTCGTTTAACTTTGATGCACAGTCAAGACAGTTAAGAGTAAGCGTGATATCGCCGTTGATCTTCGAGGCGGTCGTGATATACGCATTATCAAAATAGTGCTCCAATACCGTAAGGAAATATCTTGCTTCAAAGAAAAACTTAACTGAAGTCTTTCTGCATTGTCCCTGTTCCAGGCGGTCAAGCACGAAAGACAACTGTCTTATCGCATACCATAGTTTTGCGTAAAGCTGACGGGGAGGCTGCCTCATCGCTTCCCAGTTCTCAGTCATCAGCACTTTGTTCTCATCAGCCTGTTCCAGCAACTTGAAACACGAACTTGATGATTCAAAACAAGTACCGATATTTACAAAGTAATTGCGGACCTGATGGAACATGGTCTCAATCTTAGTATCGCGCCCTTTAAAATCCATGAGCATCTCGTCAATAAGGCTCAAGGAGAAGGAGGCCGAGAACATGTCTCTTCCGCGGTCGATCATGTTGTGCGCCTCGTCGACGAGTACGGCAACACGCTGGTTTCCGGGATCCTTCTCGATAAGAGATACTCTCGGACTGAAGATGTGGTTATAGTCACCGATGATGACCGTACAGTAGTTCATCGTATCTATCATGAACTCGTGAGGGCAGATGCCGTGTCTTAATGCAATTTCAGTTATCTTCTCAGGTGTTATCTCATCGAGTACAAGAGATTCAGCAAGAGCATCTTTCAGTTTGCCGTAATAGTCTTTGGCTAGAGGGCAGAACTTCGAATCACACTCGGTGCCGTAAGGACACATCTTTTCCTTGGATCTTAATGTGATGGAACGGATAATAAGACCCTGCTTCCTCATCTGGTTCAGGGTAGACTCTGCAACGCCTCTTGTAGCTTCTTTAGCGGTCAGATAGAAGATCTTGTCGTATCTGTTCTTTACCAGTCCCTTGATTGCCGGATATAAAGTCGATACGGTCTTTCCGATGCCCGTAGGTGCCTCGACAAAAAATGCTTCTCCGGAATTCAGCGCGAGGAGTGCCTTTTTCATGAATTCCTTCTGGCCGGGTCTTATGGTGTCGAAAGGAAATCTCAAAATGGAAGTCGTGTCCATGAGGCTTTGACGGTAATCCAGCAGTGTCTTTGCGAAAACACAGTATTCGGAACAGATCTCTTCCCAGTAATTCTCGGCATCCTCGAAAGACATGGTGTAAGTGTTTTCGAAGCTTTCCAGAGAAGTTATTGAAACATATCTCAATGTAAGCGATATATCGAGGATCTCTGAATTAGTGAGCAGATACATGGCTCCGTAGAGCTTAAGCTGGGTTACGTGTTCAGGTCTTACGAGTGCTTCGAATGTGTCTTTGGTTGAGTTGAACGACTTGATCTCGAAAAGCATGGGCGGCTTACCGCTTACGTTCATCATGGCGTCATATCTGCCGTTTACAGAAAGACAGATACCTGATTCGGATATGTAGTCATATACGAGCTGCTCTTCGGTCGTGACGATGTCTCCGTAAGCTTTCTTGAGGTCGGAGAATACTCTCTGGTGGAGCCTCGTGCCTTCGATGCCTGATACAGAACCATATGAACCGCCGGCAAGATTGCCTCGGCGGGAGATATATGAAGCCAGGTCTGTAACGGAAACGGTTATCTTATTCATAAGGAGATTATAACCTAACAGTGAATTATGTTCTTATTGAAAATTAAAGCCTCATCTAACCCGCACGCAGATGTGGTGGAATTGGCAGACGCGCTAGCTTCAGGTGCTAGTGGGAGCAATCTCGTGCGGGTTCAAGTCCCGCCATCTGCACCAGTTTCAAGGCTCTTCATGATGTTTCATGGAGAGCTTTTTAATTTGCTTTCAATTATTGAAATGTGTGGTAGAATCTGCGACGGTGAAATATCCGGGAGGTTTTATTTATGAAAAGAAGAATAATTGCTTGTTGTCTCGCTGCTTCCATGGTTCTTGGACTTGCCGGCTGCATGGAAGAAGAGGGTTATGAAGGCTATGAGGCGGATTATTCAGAAGAACAGTATGAATCTTCTGAAGAAACCGAAGATGAGGAATATTATTCAGAAAGTGAAACAACATATTCTGACAGTGAATACGGTTACCCTTATGATAATCATCTGGGTACAGCAAAAGAATTAGAAGGAAAGATTGCTGTAGTATCAATTTTCGTAAATGATGCTACGACTGGCTGGAATTTCGAGAGCGAAGCTGATCAGCAGCTGGATGCGCTTATCTATAAAGATCTGGAAATAGCTACTGATTATCTGGAAAATGTCAGTAAGAGCTATGGAAAGGATGTTGAATTCATATATGACTGGGAACAGTATCCTGAACTTGCGGTGGATCTCGATATAACGGATATTGATTACCGTGAAGTTGATTCTAATTATAATCAGTTTTATAATGCCGGATCCAATAGTATTGACCAGAATGTTCAAACAGCGAAGATCCTTAGTGATGTTGGTGCTGATCAGGTCATTTATATGATGTATTTCAATACCCCGGAAACTAATACAATAACGAGCACTACGTTTTTCTGTCATGATTCTGAGTTTACTTATGAGATTTGTTTTATGTTTATGAATTGTGAAGGTTATCTTGAATGTCCTTCTCATTTTGCTCATGAAATGCTTCATACATTTGGAGTTCCGGATCTTTATACCGCGGTCGATTATGGTATTACACAGGAATATGTTGATTACGCAGCTAACAGCGGCCTGAACGATATTATGAGAATTAATGATGATCCTGAGACCGGTCTTTATGTCTATGACAGTATTCCTAACGAGGTCACAGATATCACGGCTTATTATGCAGGCCTTACGGATTATTCCGAGACTGTAAATGAATGGGGTTTTGCTCCGAGCCAGCACTGATGCCTGACAAATAACACTTATAAGGCTGTCGTAAAGTTAAACACCTTTGTTCATGTCCTTCATGAGTAAAGGTGTTTTAATTTGTCGGGTAAACTTATGCGAATTGAAGGGTGTTATGTCACCAAATTAAAGATATACTAATTAGGTATGGAATTCATAAATAATATAGCGAGGTCATCTATGTACGAGCTTTTCATCAACACAAACAAAGAACTTGGCCACATTAATCCTGAGATTCAGGGACATTTCTCAGAGCATCTCGGAAGATGTATTTACGAAGGCGTTTATGTCGGTGAGAATTCCGATATTCCCAATACAAACGGAATGAGAAATGACGTTGTCGAAGCTTTGAAGGAGATGAAGATCCCTGTTCTTCGCTGGCCGGGCGGATGCTTTGCTGACGAGTATCACTGGAAGGACGGCATCGGTCCCAAGGAAACCCGTAAGAAGATGATCAATACCAACTGGGGCGGCGTTACTGAAGATAATAGCTTCGGTACACACGAGTTCATGGAACTTGCCGAGCAACTCGGATGCAAGACATACGTTAACGGTAATGTCGGAAGCGGCACTGTCCGTGAGATGAGCGAATGGGTTGAGTACATGACCTTTGACGGCGTATCTCCGATGGCTGACCTCAGAAGGGCAAACGGCAGGGAGAAACCCTGGACTGTTGACTATTTTGCAGTAGGTAATGAGACATGGGGCTGCGGCGGCAACATGGTGCCTGAGTATTATGCAAATCTTTATAAGCAGTATCAGACATTCGTTAAGCAGTACAACAAGGATAAGAAGATCAAGAAGCTTGCAGTAGGACCTACTGACAGGGATTATAACTGGACAGAGACACTTCTTAAGGAATGCTTCAGACAGCAGGGCTCATACCCTCAGAACTTTGGTTATATGGACGGCCTTACGCTCCATTACTACACTATTCCTTACGATTGGGACCACAAGGGAAGCGCCACAGGCTTCAATGACAAAGAGTGGTACATGACTCTTGCCAAGACATTTGATATGGAAGAGTTCATTGAGAAGCACTCTGCGATCATGGACAGATATGACCCTGAATGCAGGATCGGTCTCATGGTCGACGAATGGGGCACATGGTATGACGTTGAAGAAGGAACCAACCCCGGCTTCCTCTATCAGCAGAATACGATCAGAGATGCGCTCATTGCCTGCATCAACCTCAACATATTCAATAAGCACTGCAAGAGAGTCAAGATGGCTAATATCGCTCAGCTTGTTAACGTTCTTCAGGCAGTTATCCTCACTGAGGGCGACAAGATGATCAAGACTCCTACATACTACGTCTTCAAGATGTACAGCTGCCACCAGGACGGCGAGCTTCTTGAGAGTTCGGTCAATGCCGAGAAGATCGGTCTTGAGGATGAATACAAGGTTCCGAATCTCCATGAGTCAGTATCCAAGGGTAAAGACGGCAAGATCCACATTACACTCGGAAACCTCTCTTGCTCTGAAGCATACGATGTATCAAGCACTCTTATGGGTAACAGCATCAAGTCCGTCAAGGCAACAGTAGTAGGCGGTAAGATGGACGACCACAATACGTTCGATGAACCGGATGTTGTAAGCGAGAAGGTCTTCGACGGCGTAAGCTTCGAAGGCGACAAGCTCAGCTTCAATATCCCCGCGTCAAGCGTAATGCATATCGAAGTAGAGATCTGATAATGCCAAAGATCTGCACCCGCTGTCTCCTTAAGGATTTCAGCAGGGAACAATACGAAAAGATCATTGTAGAAGGAATCCAAGCTCTTCCGCCGGAAGAGCTTGTTTCTGATGAGGTGACTTCCCAAAGACTTGCTGTCTGTAAGGATTGCGCGAAGATCAATCAGGGAACATGTCTTGCCTGCGGCTGTTATGTTGAGATAAGGGCGGCCACAAAAAAAGGCACGTGCCCCTACAGGAAATGGTGATTTAATCAATATATTTGTTGTTGCGTTCAGAGCCCGCTAATATATAATACATACGTCATTTTCAGGGAAATATACGGCCCTTGCTTATAATGCGGGGAAAAGGAACACCATGATCTACTTTGATAACAGTGCAACGACATTTGTATCAGACAGCGTAAGAGCCAAGCTTCAGGAACTTACTGATAATTCTTTGTCAGCAAATCCGGGAGCTCTTCATAAGCTCGGCAATAGAGCGGCAGAACTCTACGAGAATATCAGATTGGAGACTGCCGGACTTCTTGGTGCTAAAACTGAGGAGATCTTCTTTACGTCATGCGCCACTGAGAGTGCCAATACAGCGATCAAGGGATACATGAGCCGCAATAAGCGTGCCGGCAATGCCGTAATCTCAACAAGGACCGAACATAAGGCTACGCTTGAATGCCTCGAATATCTTTCCAAACTCGGATATGAGATCAGATACGTTAAGGTAGGTTCAGACGGTAAGCCCGTAGCAGAGAGCCTTGAAGAAGAACTCAAAAAGGGCGGGGTTGCTCTTGCATGCTTTACTCTCGTAAATAATGAGACGGGTTCGGTATTGCCTTTTGAGAGCATCTCAAAGACTATAAAAGCAATATCGCCTGATACGGCAATCTATCTTGATTGTGTCCAGGCACTGGGTAAGCTTCCCATAAACCTGTCAGCTATGGGCGCAGATATGTGCTCTTTCTCAGGGCATAAGATCCATTCCATTAAAGGAAACGGGGTTCTTTATGTCAGGAGGGGCATTAGGATCGATCCTTTGATCCTCGGTGGCGGACAGCAGGATGGAATGAGATCCGGAACGCAGAGCCCTGTACTTGCCGGTGCTTTTCTGGCTGCTCTGAAGGAAGTTGCTTCCGAGATCGATGAGGCGCGTTCGGAGGTCCTGAAGATCAACGAGTATCTACGTAAGGAACTTAGCAGCAGAGGCGCGAAGATCTTATCTCCTGACGATGCTCTTCCATATGTGCTGAATGTTTCTTTCGAAGGTTTTGAATCAGAGACAATGCTTCATTGTCTTGAAATATACGACATTTTCGTGTCGACTGTTTCCGCATGTTCAGCCAAGCAGAAGAAAGTATCTTACGTTCTTCTTGAGATGGGAGTGGACAGGAAGACGGCCGCAAATGCTGTAAGGCTCAGCTTCTCCAGGTATAATACTATGGATGAAGCAGTTGAGTTCATTAAGTGTGTAGACGAGATATACGATCAATTTCTGGTGAAGTGAGGATATAAACATGGCAAATGTCCTTTTGGCGAGGATGGGTGAAGTAACCCTCAAGGGACTTAACAGAGGATCTTTTGAGATCCAGCTTAAGAGCAACCTTAAGTACAGACTTAAGAAATTCGGTAATCTGAAGATATATCAGAGCCAGAGCAGGATCTGGATCGAACCAAAGGAAGAGGATAACCCGAACTTCCAGTCAATGGCTTCTGCTGAGGCCATAATGAAGGCTGTATGCCAGGTTTTCGGTATCGTATCAGTAAGCCTTGCAAGGAAATTTGAAGGAGACTTTGAATCCATCAAGGAAAATGCTTTTATCTGCGTCAGGGAGCTTCTCGAGAATCATCCTGAATACAAGACCTTTAAGGTTGAGAGCAAGCGCGGAAACAAGACTTTCCCGATGACATCACCTGAGATCTGTGAAGAACTCGGATATCAGATCCTTCAGAAGTTTCCGGATCTTTCCGTTAAGGTCAAGAATCCTGACTTTATCCTGAATGTTGAGATCCGTGAGTCCAATTATATCTACTCGGGTAAGATGATGGCTCACAGAGGTCTTCCTGTTGGTTCATGCGCAAAGGGCATGCTCCTTTTGTCAGGCGGTATCGACAGCCCTGTTGCAGGTTTCATGATGGCTTCAAGAGGAATGCCTTTGGATGCAGTTTATTTCCATTCATATCCTTATACGAGTGATCTTGCCAAGCAGAAGGTAATCGACCTCGCCAAGATCGTATCCGGTTTTTCCGGAAGAATGACTCTTCATGTTGTCAACTTTACGCAGATCCAGCTTGATCTCTATAAACATTCTCCTCAGGATATGCTCACGGTCACGATGCGCCGCGTAATGCTCCAGATAGCAGAGCGCCTTGCGCAGAAGAATGATTGTAAGTGTCTTATCACTGGTGAGAGCTTGGGCCAGGTTGCTTCCCAGACCATGGAGGCGATCGCTGCCACAAACGAAGTCGTAAAGATGCCGATCTTAAGACCTCTTATCGGTATCGATAAGCAGGCTACATGCGATATTTCAAGAAATATCGGTGCTTTTGAGACATCGATCCTTCCTTATGAGGATTGCTGTACTGTATTTGTTGCAAAACACCCGAAGACACATCCTCATCCTGAGGATATAATCGAGGCAGAAAAGGACCTTGATATCGAGAGCCTCGTTGAATCAGGTGTGCTCGGAACTGAAGATATCATCATCGATCCGTTCTGATCTTGCGGAACATAGGAGGAAGCTTTGAGAATAGGAAAGCTTACAGACGAGCAGCTTGAATCTCTTGTTTTATCAAGACTTCCTAAGCTGTCGAGCAATACGCTCTCAGGCGCCGGTATCGGTGCTGATTGCGCATGGCTCAAGACAGGCGAGAATCTCCTTGTAACTTCTTCCGACCCCATTACGGCAGGCGGAAGCGAGTCAGGAACACTGGCGATCCATGTCTCCTGCAATGACATCGCTGCCTGCGGAGTAGCTCCCACCGGTATTCTCATCGTTATTATCGCGCCTCCGGATTCTTCCGAAGAAGAGATAAGTTCCATAGTTGACCAGGCAAGCCGTGAAGCAGGAAAACTCGGCGTTGATATCGTCGGCGGCCACACGGAAGTATCCGATTGCGTAAACAGGTTCGTTGTAATTTCCACTGCGTTCGGCGTAGTTGAAAAGGGAAGCCCTGTTCCTTTGGGACATGCGAAGCCCGGAGATAAGCTTATAATCACCAAGACAGCAGCTATCGAAGGCAGCTTTATTGCCGCTAATGAGCATGCAGACAAATTGAAGGGTAAAGTCACTGATGAGTATATCGAAGAGGCCAGGACATACAGCAGCCTTATTTCCGTTGTAAGGGAAGGAACCATATTAGGTCCTCTGGCTTCAGAGACAGGCGCCTTAAGAGATGACGGGTTCCCAAGATCCTGTGTCAACCTCATGCATGACGTTACCGAGGGTGGTGTAGAGGGCGCTGCTTTTGAAATGGCAGATTTTTCGAAAATTGGTGTTACGCTTGACCAGAGACTGGTCCCTTTTACAGACTGTTCAAAGGCAATTTGTGATGCTTTGGGACTTGATCCGTTCAGGCTCATTTCTTCTGGTGCGCTTATGATAGCTTCGTCTGAACCTGACAAGGTCATTAAGGCTTTGGAAGAGCAGGGCATAAGAGCTACTGTCATCGGAGAGTTCACTGATGCCTCTGAAGGTGCCAGGACAATTGGTCTTGATGGTGTCATAAGACCCATGCCGGCTCCTTCTGCTGACGAGATTTACAAGATTTGAAGTCCCTCAGGTGATTTTTTACCGAAAAACCAAGCGGAAACATAGATAAAATCTATGCACGAAATATACTTCTTTATATTCTTTTCGGCTTGATTGAACTTGACCCTTATAATAAAATATTACGCGTTGATTATTACCCCATCAGGAGGATTATATATGTACGACCACATTAAGGCTGAGGATTCTGAAGTCTATTCCGCAATAATGCAGGAGATCGGACGTCAGAGAAACAAGATCGAGCTTATCGCATCCGAGAACATGGTTTCTGAGGCAGTTCTTGAAGCTGCAGGTTCACCGCTCACAAACAAGTATGCTGAGGGTTACCCGGGAAAGCGTTATTACGGCGGCTGCGAGTATGTGGATATCGTAGAGCAGCTCGCTATCGACAGAGCTAAGCAGCTTTTCGGTGCTGAGCACGTTAACGTTCAGCCTCACTCAGGCGCTCAGGCTAACACAGCAGTTTACTTTGCTATTCTTGAGCCCGGTGATACTATCCTCGGACTTGACCTCTCACACGGCGGTCACTTAACACACGGTATGAAGATCAACGTATCCGGCAGAACCTATCACTCAGAGTTCTACCAGGTTGATGAGAAGACACAGATGCTCGACTACGATGCAATCCGTGCCAAGGCACTCGAGTGCAAGCCTAAGGTAATCGTTGCAGGTGCTTCCGCATATCCGAGAATCATTGATTTCAAGAAGTTCAGAGAGATCGCTGATGAAGTCGGCGCATACCTCTTCGTAGATATGGCTCACATTGCAGGACTCGTTGCTGCAGGACTTCACCCCAATCCGGTTCCGTATGCTGATTTCGTTACAACAACGACTCACAAGACATTGAGAGGACCCCGTGGCGGTATCATCATGTGCAAAGAGGAATACGCTAAGAAGATCAATTCCGCAGTATTCCCCGGACAGCAGGGCGGCCCCCTCATGCACATCATCGCTGCTAAGGCTGTTGCTTTCAAAGAAGCACTCTCACCTGAGTTCAGAGCTTATGCAGAGCAGATCATTAAGAACGCTAAGGCTATGAGCGAGGCTCTTCTTGCAAGAGGCGTTAACCTCGTATCAGGCGGTACAGATAACCACCTCATGCTCATCGACCTGAGAGGCACAGGCGTTACAGGCGCTATGCTCCAGGAGCGTCTTGATGATGTAAACATCACAGCTAACAAGAATACAATTCCTTTCGATCCCGAGAAGCCGACAGTTACATCAGGCGTACGTATCGGTACACCGGCTGCTACAGCAAGAGGCTTTAAGGAAGAAGACTTCGTTGAAGTTGCAAACATCATTGCTGACTGCATCTTCGACTACGACAACAAGAAGGAAGAATCTATCAAGAGAGTTAAGGCTCTTACTGATAAGTATCCCGTATATCCCGATATCGTTTGATATCCGGGATATAACGACTGATGCCCTGATGTTATGGAAGATAAACCGCTCGCTTACAGAATGTCACCTTTGACATTGGATGAGTATGCGGGTCAGGAGCATATCATCGGCAAAGGAAAGATGTTAAGACGAATGATCGAGGCAGACCGTCTGTCTTCGATCATTTTGTTTGGTCCTCCGGGAGTCGGAAAGACAGCTCTCGCGCGCGTTATTGCCAATACGACAAAGTCGAGATTTGAGCAGCTTAATGCGGTAACGGCAGGCGTTTCAGATATTAAGAAGATCGTAGGGGATGCTTCCAATCCGCTCCTTTCAGAAGGACGCAAGACGGTCCTTTTCATAGACGAGATCCACAGATTCAATAAATTACAGCAGGATGCCCTTCTTCCTTATGTGGAAGACGGGACTGTTGTATTGATCGGTGCGACTACCGAGAATCCTTTCTTTGAGGTTAACAAGGCTCTGGTATCCAGATCAACCGTATGCCAGCTAAAGCCTCTCGAATCAAAGGATATCGTTAAAGTGCTTAAAAATGCCCTATCCGATAAGGAAAGGGGTTTCGGCAGCATGGATGTCAAAATATCCGAAGAGACGCTTCTGAAGATAGCTGAGACGTCCAACGGTGATGCGAGATCTGCCCTTAACAGCATAGAACTTGCCGTTATTACGACTCCGCCTTCATCTGATGGTTCTATTACGATTACCGATGAAGTAATGAAGGAGTGCATCCAGACTAAGACCGTTCTTTTCGATAAGGATGGCGAATACCACTATGACAACATAAGCGCCATGATCAAGTCCATGAGAGGCTCTGATCCTGACGCTGCGATCCTTTATCTTGCCAGGGCTTTGGCAGCAGGTGAGGATATAGAGTTCCTGGCACGGAGGATTATGATCTGTGCTGCAGAAGACGTCGGCATGGCCAATCCCAACGCTCTGCTCGTTGCGGTTGCGGCTCATGAGTGTGCCAGATCTGTCGGTATGCCAGAAGCAAGGATCCCTTTAGCTGAAGCATGTATCATTGTTGCTTCTTCACCTAAATCCAATGCTGCTTATCTTGCGATCGACAAGGCTCTTGATGATGCCACTAATACCGATACCGGTGTTGTTCCCATGCATCTTCGAAATGCTCCTGCCAAGGGTATGGAAGACTTGGGTTATTCGGTCGGATACAAGTACCCGCATGATTTTCCGGGACATATTACAAAGCAGCAGTATATGACCGACAAGACGCTCGGTAAGAAATATTATGAGCCTACGGACATCGGATATGAGAGAAAGATCATTGAGTATCTTGATTACGTAAAGAAGATGACGGGGCAGGAGGAATAAGATGCGTAAGACATTGTCAGCAATAGCTTTGATACTCGTGTTCGTTTTTGCGTTCACTGCTTGTGACGGCAAGGATAAAGGACCCCAGATCGAACCTCAAGTCACCATGGAACAGGTAAATACATCCGGTGAATATGTGGCTAGAGCTTATATGGAATCTTTGTTTACAGATAACAGGGCAATGTTCGACAAATGCTATCCCGAAGGCTTTTTGGACAAACTGGGCGAATCATCCGGAGATGATCTCTATTCGCAGTACAGAGAAGTCATGAAGATCGATGCAGTCGTAAATGGTACGGCATCAACCGGATACAGGGATTACTCTGTAGCAAACGGTTATGATGAAGCCAGCATGAGGTCTGCGATATGTTTTGTAACTGGTTTTGAGTATTCTACTATCGGTAGGATACAGATCCAGAAGGTGACCGTATTCTTCAGTAAGAATACCGAAAGCGCAACTGTTGATTTCTACTATGTCGTATATGAGATCAACGGCTCATGGTATATGCTCGAAGGCTGCCAGAATGATGTGGAGTTCTGATATATGAGATTTTGCATCCAGGTTGTTAAAGAAGCGGCAGTTGATATAGAAGGCGTAAGAAAGTCTTCTATCGGCCCCGGCATGCTTGTTTTATGCGGCATCGGTAAAGAAGATGATGAGGCGGTAGCCGATAAGATGATCGCCAAGCTTCTCAAGATGCGCATTTTCTCTGACATTAACGGAAAGACAAATTTAAGTATTTCCGATATTGACGGTGAGATCTTACTGGTTTCACAGTTTACTCTATACGCTGACTGCAAACACGGCAACAGGCCTTCATTTACTGACAGCATGGGCCCTCAAAGGGCAGAAGAGCTCTATAACTATATTGCTGATTCCATAAGACCACAGGTAAAAACTCTCGGAACAGGTTTTTTCGGTGCAGATATGCAGGTGAGTCTTGTAAATGACGGTCCTTTTACCGTAATACTCGATTCTGCGGCCATTTAATGCATTGTTTTCTTAATTGAGAGTCAAGTCCAAAGTTTTGTGTAAATTCAATCCTTAGTATAATTTGCTTTCTTTTGCCAAGAACTTTGAGTGGAGCGTAGCGGAACGAGGAGTTCTTG
>CADAIP010000007.1 GCA_902787975.1 Oscillospiraceae bacterium | reverse complement strand
CTCCTCGTTCCGCTACGCTCCACTCAAAGTTCTTGGCAAAAGAAAGCAAATTATACTAAGGATTGAATTTACACAAAACTTTGGACTTGACTTATTTTCGGGAAGGAATACGTAAATCGTACAGTAAACGACCTCAGTTACTGTACGAAATAGGTACTCACCATCTGACAGGCCTCTTTGTGTTTTGACATTGCCATATTTGCTATAATTAACTTTACGGGATAAAACATTTGGAAATATGAGGACGGGGTTTACCATGATTACAAAACGCCTTGCTGCAATGCTCATGACCATGGTTATGGTTTTCGCGATGTGCGCGTGCGGCAACCGTTATTCAAAAGATCCGAAGAAGAACGCGCAGATTGTTATTGCCCGGGTCGAAAAGAAGTATCCCGAATATGATGAGAAGCCTGGAAGATTCTGCCTTATGGTTCATGCAACGATGTTTAACAGCGCTGATTTCAGGAATATAGATACAGAAGTTAAGATGGAGACGGCAGAAGAAGTTGCTGAACTGGTGATGGAAAAGTTTCCCGGCATTTTCGAAGACTGCGGATGGAGAAAAGTTCCTTATGGTGATGATTACGATTATGAGTTTTTGATGTTCTACGAAGGCGGCGAATATTATGTTCCCGTATATTCCGTAGTTGACGGCGGCGATGAAAATGAATGGAACGTCTATGAATCAGCAGATATAATATATCTGGAAGATAATATCGAACATATCGAATATGAAGAAAAATAATAACCTTTTTTATTGACCGGGAGATGTGATCATGAATAGTGAGAACCGTACGGATTCTGTAAAAGACGTAGTCAAGGATTCATGGAGTGAGATCAAGGAAGTTGAGAAGAATGCTTTCGTGATGAGCAGGGATCTGTTCAACCGTCTGCAGCAGATCATTCCGTTCAACGAGCCTTATGAAGAGCCGACGCCTTTGGATATGCCTTCTCTTGATGATCTCGAAAAGGCCGTGACTGAGATGTATCAGTGCCTTGACGGAGCTGACTGCCACATCTTAACGGGCAACTGCGGCCTGTCTGCCGAAGGTTATGTGCCCTGTGATTATATCTGCCCTACGGCAGACGGAAATGCCAGGTGCAATGTTTTATTCAACGGGATCAGCGAGACGCATTACAGGCGTGACATGAATATTCTCGCAGAAGATCTTACATGGGCATGCTACCGCAAGTACGGCGGATCACACTATAAATACGCAAACAGCCTTATGAAGGCTATTAAGTCCGAGAGATGGAATAAGGAGGAATAAGGAATGCCACATTCGGGAGGCGGAGGTTCTCACAGCGGAGGTTCACACAGCAGCAGTCACTCTTCAAGCAGCCACCACTATTCAAGCAGTCACGGAAGCAGTTCCGGCAGCTCAAGACGCACATCTTCAACGCCGTTTCCGGGAGCTAAGAGGTTTTTGTATTACAAAGACCGGACTCCGCATTTCATATATGCCAATTACGATATCCGTAAGAGAAATGTTCTCTCCATAGTCATGGGAATAGTAATATTTTCCATGTTTTCGATACCTGCTGTTTTAGCATTGATCTATGGAATCAGCCAATCTGTTAATGTCCCGAAGAAACTGACGTATTTTGAGGACAGGGACAAGAGCCCTCAATATGTGATCGAGGATGAGCTGGGTGTCATCGAGGATAAGAAAGAACTGAAAAAATCGATAAAGGCTTTCTATGAGACGACGGGCGTCGTGCCTGCTGTCATCACTGTGGAAAACAGTGCATGGCAGGATGACTATGCCAGCATGGAACAATATGCCTATGATCTTTACGTTAACACGTTCCACCATGATGAAGTTTATCTTCTGATCGTTTATTCTTCAGAGGCCAAGGATAACGGTTTTGATGACTGGCATTATGAATTGATGATAGGCGACGATACAGAGCATATTTTTACAGACAAAAGGACTGATGACTTTAACAGAACGCTTCATAAACGTCTGCTTGAGCGAAGTTCGTATTCCGTTGATGAGGCTATCGCGGAAACACTTGATGAATACAGGCCCAAAGTAATGAAACCGTCGTTTGACGGCATCACAATGGCAGTATGGCTGGTTGTCTTTTTTGTATTCTCTTTTATAGGTGTGCCTTTCCTTGTAATAGGTTTAAAACCGGAAAAGATACCGCCCGAGTACAAGGCAGCCCAGCCATGTAATCTTAATGTGGTCTACCAGGAAGCATGTAATTACTGCGGCGGCGTATACATCATCGGAATGCATACCAGCTGTCCCTATTGCGGCGCTCCCGTTACTCCGCATGATTTTGTCAGGGACGCGAACGGCAATGTGGTGCAGATCATAAAGTGATCCGTTTTTCGAGATAAACGGCAATGTCGTGCGGATAATAAAGTGATATGATTTTCGAGATTTCTAAGACAATAAGGAAGGCTTTACATGATACTGACTAACGAAGAATTAAAGAAGATATATTTCGGCGCATACGAATTCGAAGAAAAAGACGGTTACCTGAAGGCAAACCAGTATTCGAAGCCCCAGATGGAATATTTCAATTCCGCATTTGAGATGTGGGCCGAGAGATGCGATGCATCTACTGCAAAGACTTTTGAATTTACGACTGATGCATCTGAAGTGTCTTTCGATTATAAGTTCATCTGGAAGTGTTCGGAGGATACCGTTGAGCTTTATGTTGACGGACTCTGCCATCAGATCTTTTACGTTAAGGACATGGGTGAAGAAGGAACTCTCAAGTTTTCTCTTCCTGAAGGAACTCACAAAGTCGTTATCTATCTTGCAGCGGACGCGACGATTATCGTAAAGAACTTCTCGATCGATTCTTCCTATGAGGCACCTGTTAAAAACACCAAAGTGTTATGGCTCGGAGACTCAATTACTCAGGGCTACGGGCCTTTGCGTTCGTCCGAAACGTATGTCAGCATCGCCAACAGATATCTTGATTATGATGTCATCAACCAGGGTGTCGGAGGTTATATCTACGACAGCAAATCTCTCATGAAGATGCCGGGTTACACGCCCGATAAGATCATCGTTGCGCAGGGCACCAACCAGTACGGCGACAACGACATGAATGTTGTTAAGGAATACTACGATGTCCTCACTGGCATTTACGGAACTGAGATCCCCATCCTCTGCATCACTCCGATCTGGAGGGGAGACCACATTGACGAACTGCCTGTTTTCTATAGCTTCTGCGAAAACATAAAGAAGACCGTATCCTCTTATCCGAACGTTAAGGTA
This sequence comes from Oscillospiraceae bacterium, assembly GCA_902787975.1. GTDB lineage: Bacteria > Bacillota > Clostridia > Saccharofermentanales > Saccharofermentanaceae > Saccharofermentans. The sequence continues at coordinate 95,313 of CADAIP010000007.1, read as the reverse complement.
ATCGAAGGTTTAACACTTGTTCCGCATCTTGAAGAATATTATCTCGACAATCTCCATCCTAATGTTTTAGGCACGGAGACATATGCGGCAAATCTCGTTAAGGAAATGAAAAGGATAGGTTTCTGATCCTCAGATTTATAATCCCGTTCTTTAAGTTTTTACGCCGCCCAACGCTATGCCTTCTACGATGTGTTTTGAGAGGAAAGCATACACGAGTATCGGTGGAAGGAACAGCAGAAGTTCCGTGCCCAGCGTGTTGTTCGAGACGGGGAGTGTTCTCTTACTTTCTTCGATAAGGATGATGCTGGGAATAAGCGTGTTGTGCCAGCTTGTTACGAAGCAGAAGATTGCCTGTGTTGCGATGGCGGGCTTTAAGAGGGGGAGGATTATCTGGTTGAAGATCCGAAATTCCCCTGCGCCGTCAAGTCTTGCCGATTCAACGAGAGCCTTTGAGAATGTGGCTTTCAGATATAACCTCATGAACAGCACCGTAAGAGGTGATGCGATCGCAGGGAGTATGAGCATTGAGAGCAGGTTGATTAGATGGAACTTGTAGATCAGCTGATAGAAACCGATCGTAGATATCGTGCCGGGGATCATTACGATTATGAGGATCATCTTGTCGAATGCTTCTCTTAATTTCCATTCGTAAGCAGTGATGCCGTATGCGGTCATGGCGGAAACATACATGCAGAATACCGTGCTTAAGACGGATACGATAACCGAATTCATGAAGTTTGTGAATTGGCCTGAATTGAAGACCAAAATAAACTGTTTCCAGAATTTGAGTAAGTCATGAGCGATAATGTTTTCGACTTCCTCATCGATATAAGGGTCGCCGAATTTGCCCATGAGCATGCTGATAAAGGGGACCAGAATGAACAATCCCAATGCGATGGAAATAATATAAGTAACGGCTCTAAGGATGTTATCTTTTTTCCTGACCTCAGAACGGGTCATGTTCACATCGCTCGTACCAATTCACCCCCATACCTGTTATCCCCGAATAAAAGGCACGTATTTAGTATGTTTAGAGTATCATACTGTTCTTTGCCTATCAATGAAAAATTGATATTGTTCTAATGCACGGTTAAAAGATATAATAGCGTTGTATTTTGATACGGGTGCGTCACGCATTCCGCGGGTAATGGGGCTATATGGGAAAAAAGGTTCAGCTTGAGAAGCGCTACTCAAAGTGGGGATATATTTTTGTTCTCCCTTTCTTTGTGTTATTCATGGTATTTCATTTCTGGCCTTTGGCGAGCACCATTTACTATTCATTCTGTTATCTCAAGCATGCGGGCAATACCAATCCGGAATTCCTTCCTTCGATCGGCGAACCCTTGTTCAAGAATTTCATAGAGATCTTCAAAGCAAAATCATTTCATGATGCGTTAAAGAATACATTTCTTTTCTTCCTCGGCGAACTTATCCCGCAGTGGATCCTTGCTTTCTGGCTTGCAGCAGTAATTACCGACAGGAGGCTCCGGATCAAGGGAAGAGGCATATTTAAGACAGCATTCTTTTTCCCTAAGCTCGTTGCAGGTTCAGCCTGGGGCATGGTCCTTTTGAACTACATGATCGCTTTCTTCGGAACCGCTGCGGGAATGACCATCGCGGCTTCCATGATCAACGGCTTTGGCTTTGAGCCTGAGGATTTCGAGTTCTTTACCTCTGTTCAGTTTTTCATAATAATCATTACTGTTTTCCTGCAGTTCGGCATCACGTTTATCTATGCCATTGCAGGCATTACAGGCATTCCGGTTGAGATCTTCGAAGCGGCGGAAATGGACGGCGCCGGCAGGGTGCAGACGTTCTTCCGCATTACGCTTCCCTGCATGAAGCCGATGCTCTTTTTCATCACGATTGTTTCCATCATCGAAGGTCTCGGCATGGCCGACGTACCGAGAGCATTCGGTTCTTTCGATTCGCTTCGAAAAAATCTTACGCTGATGATGTATCTTGAGAACCAGGCTTTCATGGGTTCTTACGCTTACGACAGGGCTGCTGCCGCAAGTGTCATCCAGCTCGGCATTTATCTCCTGATCGCAGGGATCGTATATTTCATTCTGATCAGGGACAAGGATGAGGCCAGGCTCAAGAAAATGGCAAGACAGCAAAAACGGGAAGCTGCGATCCTTAAGCAGACATGATCAGGGACAGGAAGTAACAGATGGACAGTACTATTGTGTGGCGAGTTATAGACCGTATCGTATGCTTCCTGTTTGTATGCGTTATTGTTGTCGGCGCGAAAAACAAATTCGGCAAGAAGAACCAGTTTAATGACGGTTTTACAAGCCTTGACGTGATGAAGTCCGTCAGGGGCTTTGCAGCCATGGGCGTAATCCTCCACCATATTTCACAGGAATTTGCATTCCAGGAATCAGGCGTTCTGACTCCCTTCGTAAATGCCGGCGCATATTTTGTAGCAGTATTTTTCTTCTGCTCAGGCTACGGCCTCATCAAGAGTTTTGACAGCAAGAAAGATTATCTCAAAGGCTTTATCAAGAAGAGGATCGTTAAGTCCATCGTAGTTCCTTTCTACGTCGACGTCCTTTTGTACGGCCTTTTCACATTCCTCGTTAAGATCCATCTCGAAAAGGCGCAATGGGTCACAAACCTTTTGGGCATTACCATGATGAACGTATATGCTTGGTTCCCGATCGTCTTATCGCTCCTTTATCTTGTATTCTTCTTAAGCTTCAGATTCGTAAAGAACCGCAAGGCATGCTTTGTGATCATAGGTGTCTTCACGGTCTTAATGGGAATCGGAGCCTGCATCAACGGCCACATGGCATGGTGGGCAGGTCCTGCCAACTGGTGGATGGACGATAATTTCTGGGAAACATCATTCAAGTGGTGGATGGACGAGAAGATCTTCTGGTTCCAGGGCGAATGGTGGGTCAATTCCGCACCTGCATTCCTTGCGGGACTTATTTTCGCGACATACGAGAATAAGATCGTTCCTTTCTTTAAGAAAAATTACGGTTCCAAGTTCTTTGTCCTGATCCTTATCACGCTTGCTGCTTATGGCCTTAACGCATACGGCCAGACACGCTTCGGTTACTGGACGGAATTCAACATGAGAGGTCCTGAGATCGACAAAAAGATCCTGACATACTTCTGCCAGATCCCTCTGATGTTCATTTTCCCGTTCACGGTATTCATGTTCCTCATGAAGTACTACGTAGTCAATCCGGTAAGCAGATTCTTCGGCAAATACTCGCTTCATACTTACCTCATGAACCTCATGGCGCTTACATTACTGCGCTTCCTGTCATATAACTTCGAAGAATCACCGTTTTATATGGGTGGTGTCTATCCGAACCTTCTGGCTTTTGCCATCGGCGTCATTATCCTGTCCGTCCTGCTTGGTGTCGGAGAGCAGAAGCTCACGGACCGCGTTCAGGAGCTTTTGTTCTCGAGGAGACAGAAAGTCGTATATTCGACCGCACCCAGGTTCATGGATGATGACGATCTTAAGAAAATCAGGAAGGAAGAGCAGCTGAAGGAAAAAGAAGCTTCAGAACAAAAATCATTTGAGCAGGAAAATGACGAAAAAAATGCGTCCGAAAAGGTAAATAATTCGCCCGATTCCGCAAAATCTGTAAAATTCGCAACATCTGACAAATCAAAGACCAAAAGTGGGAAAAAAGGGTGAATACATTGTAAACAGTGCATTTAACACTGTTACAACGATATTTTGCCCGAAATTTGAGAATACGAATTGTGCTATTTCGCCATTTTTTAAAAATCAAGGAAAATTGTTAAAAAATCCTTGTTTACCTGTGGTCATCCCAAAATAGTTTGCATATAATGATAAAGCAATCTGTGAAGTGAGGAAGCTACCACATATGGCTAACATCGATGCTCTTAGAGATAAGATCCTTAAATTAGGTCAAAAGCAGAAAATCGGCGCAGTACTTAAGTACATTGATAATCCCAACGACGATGTAAGAATGGCTGCAGCTATGGCTCTGGGCATGATCCCTACATACGAGGCAGGCATGGGCCTTATTGAGCTTTTGCGTGACCCTTCACCTTTTGTAAGGGCTACAGCTTGCAATTCCGCCGCTGAGATCCATGCAAAGAACTGCGAAGAATACCTGAGAAAGCTTGCATTTGCCGATCCGGATCCGAATGCAAAACAGGCCGCCAAGAGAGCTTTTGAACAGCTTAAGGATAACGTAATTACCTACTGATTCGGTAATTAACAGCATTTCATGGACCCGGAACAAATCATCCGGGTCTTTTTCTTTTGCCGCAAAACTATTTGCCCGATTGGTATAATCTCATAAGCAGATTAATATTAAGGGGATAATGGAAACATGATCAGAAACATAGTACTCGACATGGGTAATGTCCTTCTGGATTACAATCCCGAATTCGTAATGGACACGTTCTGCTCTTCGGAAGAAGAGAAGGACATCATCAGGCGAGAGCTTTTCGAAGGTCCGGAATGGGAGATGGCCGACAGCGGCGACATCAAAGACAAGGACAGATTCGATCTTGTTAAGTCCAGAGTGCCCGAAAAATACCACGAAGCTCTCAAAAACTGCGCTGACAGATGGGACATCTGCATGGATCCGTTAGACGGCGCCGAAGATTTTTGCAGATACGTGAAAGACCACGGCTACAAGGTCTATGTTCTTTCCAATGCCAGCGACCTGTTCTACACATACTTTCCGAAGTTTCTGCCTCTCGATTTTTTCGACGGCGTGTTCGTATCGGCAGACCACCACATGATCAAGCCGGACGTCAGGATCTACAAGTTATTCCTTGAAGAATACGGTCTTAAGGCTGACGAATGCCTGTTCATCGACGACAGGGCAAAGAACATCGAAGGCGCGAAAAAAGCCGGCCTCAACACATTCCAATTCATGGGAGACCACAAAGAGGTAATCGATTTTCTGAATTCAATGAGTTGATCAGCCGGAGCTTGACATGAACAATTACACAGTCGAACCTGATTACAAAGAAAGCATTGTAAATCTTCCGAATTCCATCCTGAAATACTTCGGAGCAGAGCCTGCGGGTGATACTTCAGATCTTCTCGATAAGTATCTTAAAGAAGAATACAAAAACGTGATCCTTCTTATCCTTGACGGCATGGGCAGTTCGGTCCTGGTCTGGAATACCGATCGCAGGGAGTATCTGCCATCGCATAGCGTCGGCTATGTTGACTCCGTTTTTCCGTCGGCAACCGTTGCCGCCACTACTTCTCTCATGACTGGTCTTCAGCCCTGTGAGCACGGATGGATCGGCTGGGATGTTTACTACAAGGACATTGACCAGGTCGTCACGGTATATAAAAACACGATCGTGGGTACAAAGAAGAAGGCTGCAGACTATTTTGTCGCCGGCACGATCACACCTTATAAGAGTGTCTTTGACAGGCTCACGGAAGCAGGCGTGGCAAATTACTGCCTGTCGCCATATGCCGATGAGAAAACAGAGACGTTGCAGGATATCCTCGATAAGGCAAAGGAACTTTGCGCCCGGCCGGAACGCAAGTATATCTATGGATACTGCATTTCACCTGATGATCTTCTCCACAAGTACGGCGGAGCCTGCGATGAACACCCGAAGATAAAGGAATTCCTCGCAGACGTTCAGGACAGGATTGCTGAATTTGCGCGCGGCATGAAGGATACGCTCCTCATCATTACCGCTGACCACGGTCACGTCGATACGCAGATGTCCCAGCTTGAAGACTATCCGGAACTCATGGACTGCATGGAAAGACTGCCCGCGATCGAACCCAGACTTGCAACTTTCTTCATCAAGAAGGGCAGGAAAAGAGAGTTCAGAACGCTGTTTAACAGGATCTACAAAGGCAAGTTTGATCTCCTGACCAAAAAGGAAGTACTTGAAAGAAAGCTTTTCGGAACGGGAACGGAGCATCCCAAATTCAGGGATATGCTCGGCGACTATATAGCTGTTGCAATTGACGACCTTACCCTCATCCACACCAAAAAGGTTAAGTGGGTCTCCTCACACGGCGGAGTTACCGAGAGGGAAATGCGTGTGCCAGTATTGATCTTCAAGGATTTCTATTTTCTTGGAACAGACGTTGATGCCTATGTTGACGATGCCCTGAAGAGGCTGAAAAAGAAATATCCGTGGGCAAAGAAGTCTCTTTTCAATAAAAGCTACCGATATGCAATTGAGGACGTGGACGGAAAGAAGAAATTCATCAAGTACTACGACTGGAATGACGGCACGTTCTCGCGCTACGATGATGACTGGGACGGCGAACTCTTTATCAATGAGATCATCAGCGACCAGGAGTCTTATATCACGGATGCAAATAAAGTTAAGGATGTCTTTGACGTAAGGCCGCATACCGGCGTTCAGATGCACGGATGGTATCTCGAACGGTTCGAGTTCAGATCACACGTTCTCGGAGGTTATTCCGCATTTGTCCAGGCAGGCGACCGCTGCACCGGAGGCTCGCGCGAATTCTTCTTCACGCCCGAGCAGATGAGTGGCACGTTTGAAGAATTCTTGGAAAGCAACGGAGAACTTCTCTCAGGACACTTCGGACTAACACGAGACTACATGGAAAAGTTCGAAGGACTTAAAGAGTTTTTGGGATTCAAAGATTAAGAGAAACACCCGGTAGATTACTTACCAAAATTGAGTTTTTGGATTCTAGTAAGTAAAATAATCGCTTTCATGACGTTGCTTCTCAGAATTTTACTTACCAAAATTGAGTTTTCCGATTCTAGTAAGTAAATCGCGCGCTTTTATGACGTTATTTCTCAGAATTTTACTTACCAAAAATGAGTTTTTCGATTTCAGTAAGTAAAGTGATCATGAGCGCAATGCAATTACGTACATAAATAAGGTTTTCTTAAAATTGGTACGTATATTTTCACTCCGCGAAAAAAGGATGCATCACACTGACACATCCTTACGTTTTTAGCTTGAATTAATTAGCCGCTCTCATTGCTTTTCTTTTCTCGCACTCGGGACACTTGGTCATCGGAGTTAAAGAGAAAACGGATTCTTTTTTGTATCCGCACTTGGAGCAGATATAAACATATTTGGAGAAGACACTTCCCATTGTGGTGCTAACGATCCATGTGCCTTCAGAATCATCTTCTTCAGGCTCTTCCTCAATGGCATTCTCGATTGCTTTGATCAGAGGAGTTTCTGTCTCAGTTTCTTCAACGGGTATGGGATCAGCCTCAGCCTTGATCTCTATGGTCTCTTCATCGAACCATGTCCTGGGCCTGGGTTCTCCAAATGTGCACTTGGTAACATAGAAAGGACAATCTGCACAGTCATCCTTATTAACGCATAATCTGTATATGCCTTGTAATAGTTGATCAACCCGTTGATCTCTGTTGTCTATACTCATATTTGAACTCCTCAGCAACGTTTATAGTTGGCCGGACTTCCGACCGGAGTATTCTTCAAGTGTAGTTATCTAGGGCATCTCATCCTTATTCTATCGAGATTATATCACGCTCCAAATGCAATTTGTATTGAGCAGGCTTCCTATAAGTGCCTTTATATATTTATATCAATGATATAATTGATAAATATCTGATAATTGACAAAAACTGTGTTAGAAAATACAATCCTGTGTAGAAACGTAAAGTGTATTTGAGACATATTTTTACATTACGAGAAAGAGAAAGGGCAACAACATGAGCACGATGGAGAGAACGATCAGCAGCGGCGAAGTTATCATCAGAGAGGGAGATGAAGGTAATACTTTCTTCCAGCTTTTAGAGGGTAAAGTAGGAGTTTACAACAATTACGGTCAGGAAGATCAGGTTCAGATTGCAATTCTCGAACCCGGAACATATTTCGGTGAGATGGCAGTTATCGAGTCATATCCCCGCAGCAGCACAGTAGTTGCTGAAGAAGATTCAAAAGTAATCGAGATTGCAGCCAGCGAGCTTTACGATTACATTACAGAGAATCCTAACAAGATCCTTGATATCATCGTAGTTCTCGGCAACAGACTTAAGGCAATGACAGATGATTACAACGAGATCAAGAAGGTTCTTGATAACGTTCGTAAAGAGAATTCAAAGAATAATTATGCAAGCTTCTTCGCTTCAATGACAAAGCAGTCCATCTATCTCTCAGCTAAGAACTTCAGACTTGAGAGACCCAGCGCTGAAGCTCTCCGCGAAGCAGCTGATGCAGTATCCAAGAAGGGTACATCAGGTGAGACATATCCTTATGGTACTATCATCTTCAAGCAGGGTGAGCCCGGCAAGTGCATGTACATCGTTCACTCAGGAAGCGTTTGCATCTACAGCAACTATGGCGCAGACAACGAGATCAGACTCTCTGAAGTTAAGCCTGTTGCATGCTTCGGTGAGATGGGCCTCATCACACAGGAAGCACGTACAAATACAGCAGTTGTTGAGAGCAACGATACACAGGTTGAGATCATCTATCCTGACGGACTCGAGGATCTCTTCAAGTCCTGCCCTGAGAAGATCGACATGATCCTCAAGAACCTTTCATACCGTTTGAGAGTAATCACATACGAGTACTGCAAGGCTTGCAAGGAGATCTACGACAATACTGAAAAAGAAGAAGAGTATTGATTCTAAAGTCTTAAACGATTAAAAACGAACGGGGTATCACAATGAAGTGATGCCCCGTTTTTTCGTGTTATGTGCAATCTGAATTCACCCTGCTTCTTTTGCTTCCAGTTCGAGCACGTCTTTACGCTTTTTGTCGACGACTGATTTGCCGACCCATTTTTTCTTGTACCAGTAGTACATGACGATGAGGCCGCGGATGCATTCGTCGGTGGCTGTTCCGGCATAGATTCCGGCAACGCCGACACCCATAAGGACTCCTACTGCGTAGCCTGTCGCAAGGCCTAAGCCCCAGTTGCAGAGGATGCCCACGATGAGAGGGAAGATGTATGCGCCTGCTGCTTTGAGACTCGATACGAATGTCATGTTAAGGCACCGTCCGATCTCAATGAAAATATCGACGATCATGATCATCTGGCCCAGGGCGATTATGTTCGGGTTACTAGTAAAGAAATGCAATGTATATCTGCAGAGGAGCGCATTGATTCCGGCAAGACCGAACGTGATCGGCAGAGTTGTTCTCAACGTCTTGAATACACGCTTGTATGCTTCTTCGGTCTTTCCTGCGCCTACGAGATGTCCCGTGATTATCTGCGTTGACATTGCGCATGCGTTGGAGAATATCATTGCAAAAGAGATAAGCAGATCGCAGTATACTTTTGCATTTGCGGAATCTTCACCCATTATGTTTATGAATGAAAGAAGCGTTGTCTGATAAAGATTGTATGTAAGGTTTTCGCCTGCCGTAGGAAGACCTATCTTTATCATCTTCCAAAGAAGCTTTTTGGGGAAAGGCTTCAGATAACGGAGTGCGATCTTACCGATCCTCTTTGCAAAGAAGAAGATAAATATAGCGACGACGGCAATGATTCTTGATGCTACCGTTGACAGGGCAACACCTGCGACACCCATGTTAAGGTGTTTCAGAGGGCCATACAGGAAAAGATAGTTTCCGAACATGTTTACGAAGTTGATGCCCAATGTGATCCACATGCCGATCATGGAAAAACCGTTACATCTTAAGATCTGGAGCATAACGTTATAAACAGCCAGGATGAATCCGCCACCGCCTACGATGTAGATATAGGTCATGGCGTGGGGGCGCATGTTATCAGAGATGTGAAGGAAATCCATGATAAGAGGATTTGCCGCACAGAAAGCGCCGCTTAAAAATACGCCGAAGACGAAGTTTACCATGACAGCAAGCGTGTAGATCATGTTCATCTTGTCATAGCGCTTTGCACCGAGATACTGCGAGACAACGACGCTTGTTGCAGTTGCAATGACATTGAAAAGGATGTTCATCATGAACATGATCCTGTTGGCGTTACCTACTGCACCTACAGCGACTTCGTCGTAGTGGCTCAGCATGAAGGTATCTACGTTATTTACCATAACGTTCAGGAAGAGCTCAAGGAACATAGGCCCCGCCAATAAGATCAGCGGAGTCTTCTCAGTGATTACGATGGTGGTATTCTTTTTTCCTAAAGTTTTTCCCATTAGTTTCCCTTTTCGAAGTGTGGCCTGAAGCAACGAATACAAATCATACTACATGGCCACTGCATATTATATTAGATTGCCGCCATTTATTTACTAAATGCTTATCCATAAAAGGCGGGCCGGCATTATATAATGTATATGCAATTTGTTAGATAAGGATTTAGCTGCCGCTTATGAATAAAGCATTTCATTTCAACATGGACATACCGGATCCCGACGTGATCTTTCACGGCGGGTTCTATTATCTGATAACGACGACAATGCATTTCTTCCCGGGCGGAGAGATCCTGAGATCTGCCGATCTTAAGCATTGGGAGCATTATTCCTATGTCTTTGAAAAGCTCGAAAGCACGCCCTCCCAAACCCTTGAAGACGGCTATATCTACGGCAAAGGCATGTGGGCTCCGGTATTAAGATTTCACGATGGGATCTTCTATGTCGCGTTCTCTTCAAATGACATGAACAAGACTTATCTATACAGATCAGAAGACCTCAAAGGACCGTGGAAACGTAGTGAAATTAAGGGTTTCTACCACGACCTCTCGATGCTCTTTGATGACGGCAAAGTCTATCTCGTTTACGGCAATACCGATATCCATCTGACTGAATTAAATGACGATCTTACAGGCCCTGCAGAAGGCGGGATCGACCGTGTTATCGTTGATGACAGCGGCAATCCGAGGCTCGGGCTTGAGGGATCACACATCTATAAGATCGACGGTAAATACTATCTTTTCATGATCCATTCTCTCCGTGACAGGTGGAGAAGAGTTGAAGCGATGTATGTTGCCGACAGCCTCGAAGGAGAGTTTGTTGGCGGCGATATCTTTGATAACGATCTCGGCATCAGGGATTCCGGAATCGCACAGGGCGGCATAGTGAAAGGCCCTATGGGCGACCACCTGATAATGTTCCAGGACAGTGGCGCTGTTGGAAGACTTCCGGTTGTAGTACCGTTTGAATGGCAAGACGGAAAGCCCGTCTTTGAAGATGACATTACCGTTGAAGAGGCCGAACTTAAAGGCGTTTGCGGCAGTGATGATTTTGAGAACGGACATGAGGATTTCTGGCAGTTCAATCACGAACCTGACATGAGCCTTGTTAAGTTCGATAATGGTTTTCATGTAACGACTGATAAAGTCTGCCGCAACCTTTTCTTTGCGAAGAACACGCTGACCCAGAAGACTTTGGGACCTGTATGTGAAGCTGTTGTAACCGTTGACGGAAGTGCTCTTAATGACGGCGATCTTGCAGGCCTTTCCGCATTCCAGGGCGACTATGCTTTTGTGGGGATCACGAAGGGTCCGGAGGGCTTTGCGGCAGTTATGCTGAGCAATACGAGCAAGGGCGGAATCTGGGATCTTACCGAAGAAGAAGGAGACGTCGAAGAGGTAGTGAAGATTGATGGAAGCAGCCTTACGGTCAAAGTCGCATGTGATTTTAATAAGGATCAGGCGACCTGCTTCATAAAGTGTGCAGACGGTTTTAGACAGATCGGAATGCCGCATGACCTGCGCTTCAGGCTTGATCACTTTACCGGCGCAAGATTCGCTTTGTCATGCTTTTCGACGGTAAGACCGGGCGGAACAGCCGTGTTTAAGAACTTCAGGATCTGACGGACACACTGAGTTTAAGATCTGCAAATCAGATAGATACCACGTGTTTAAGAACTTCAAAATCTGACGAACACGCCACCTTCAATCCTGATATAATAGGCACCATGAATATTAAGAAAATTACAACTTGTGCGCTCATAGCATCCATGACCGCGCTTATGTTTTCGGGATGCAAAAAAGAAGAACCGGTAGAAACCGTTCCCACGACGGAAGCTACCGTGGCAACGACCACCGAGACAACGGCTGCCACTACAGAGACTTCGTTTGTGACCTACTCTGCCGAAGAATACAGAAATGCGGGCGTAAACGAGCTCAATTCCGTCCCGATCCTGATGTACCACAGAGTCTACGGCATGAAGAATTCCGAGACAGAGTACACGGGCGGCAACGTCGACAAGGACGGCTACAACAGGACATCTGAGGCTTTTGAAGCAGATCTTCGAAGCTACTACGAGATGGGTTACCGCATGATGCGCCTGACCGATTATGTCGACGGATACATCGATGTCCCGTTCGGCTACAGCCCGGTCATCCTCACATTTGACGACGGCATCAGAGATGTCGTGCTGGAAGGATGGAACGCTGACGGCACGCCGATCTTCGATCCCACCTGCGCGATCGGCATCCTCGAACAGATCAAGGCCGAATACCCTGATTACAATGTAACGGCAACGTTTTTCGTGAACTCGGGACTCTTCGGCAACGGCGAAGAGGACGACCGCAAGGTCATGAAGTGGATGGTCGACAACGGATACGATATCGGCAACCACACCTGGGACCATATTAAGCTCGGCGACTGCACTGCCGACGAGATCGAGAAGCAGGTCGGCAAGATGTACCAGAAGCTCGATGAGATCATTCCCGGACAGTACGTAAATATCGTTGCGCTCCCTTTTGGCTCGCCCGAAAACGTCAGCTCGGACAACCCGCAGTACAGCACGATCTTCTCCGGAACTTACGACGGATTCTCCTACACGACGAAAGCATCGCTCCTGTGTGCATGGACCAGATCTTATTCCCCGTTTGTAAGGGAATACAACGCTAACGCGATAAGAAGGATCCGCGGTTACGACCACAACGGCACTGAATGCGATATCGAGATGAACTTCAAAGAACTCAATGACGGCAGACGTTATATCTCTGACGGCGACCCGAACACGATCGTATTCCCGTCTTCCGATAACAGCAGCGGTGACTGGCTTAAGACCACGTATGGTCACCAGGTAATCACGTACGATTAACCGATTAACAACAACAGCTATCAGACAAATCCTGAAATCACGCTGAAATAAAACTCATATGTTTTTCTTTATCCCGGGTCGGACTGATCCGGGATATTTATTTGTGGATTTCCCGGAATTTGATAACATATGGACATACTATGAAATATGGGGGATCTGTTTATGGGAAATCTGGCAAGCGAGAATTCAGTCTGGCTCAAAGAGTACGTCAAGAGAGTCTCTGGCGCTAAAGCCAAGAGCGACAAGAGCAAGGGACCTATAATCCTTATCGTAATTCCGCTCCTTTTGGCCGCCGGTATTGGCTTCGCGATCTACAACGGCGGTCTCAACGATCCCCAGACACTAAACACGATCAAGATATTAAGCTGCATTGCAGGCGGAATTCTTGTCCTTGGTATAATCCTTATCGCAGTAGGCAAAAAGAAGAACGTCACCACCAGGACAGAGACGAATCTCAACGAACTTTTGAGAAGCGTTGACGAGGTGAAGGCCTTTGACACGCAGATGGCTTCAGAACCGGTTTTCGTTGTTGGTAACGATAAGAATAACTACTTCGCGGCTACCAAGGATTATCTCTACAAGAGGTTTCCTGACATGGGCAACGAGACATACACATTTGTAAAGCTCAAGGATATTGCTTCTTTGCATTTCCAGCTCACCAGAGGCGCTACCGGCAAGGATTATCTTCTCGACTTCAGAGATGCTGATGGCCAGTTCCTTCTTAGCGGCTATGTAAGCGGCAGGGACAAGCTCGACCAGCTCGCACAAGGAATGAGCTACGTGCTCGCGGGCGTTAAGATGGTGGAGGACGAGGCGGAAAGCTGAGGTTTTATTAGTTGTTGATTGAGGGAGGATGCCGGCAGGCATCCTCTTTTTTATGTGTTTTTGAAGACGTCCTCTTTTGTGAGTTTGATATTTTTTCAAAAATCTGGAGCAAAAATAGCAAGATTTAGAGGAGCTTTGATATTTTCGGCCTGTTTTTGAAGAAAAATAGCAAAGCGTGCTCGAAAAACAGGCGCGTGCAATTGTTCATCATTTTTGGGGGCAACAATGGCACAAAAAGGCTGATTTGTGCAACTGTTGGCCCATTTTTGAGCAAACAATTGCAAAACTGCCAGAGAGAAGGGCTGGAACTTTTCGAGCAAACGGTTGTAAAGGGGTTAAAAAGAGAAATCTGTAACTGTTGATCATTTTTTAGGGCAACAATTACAGAAAAACGCGAATTTCTGTAACTGTTGGGCTTTTTGGGGGGCAACAATTACAGAGATGGACAGGCTTTTCGGGCCACAAGGCATAAAAACAGGGCACCTCGCAATGAGATGCCCTGTTAAATAACCCGTATTCAGAAAAATCAGAATTACTTCTTGGACTTCTTAGCCTTTGAGTTAACCTGATCCTTGAGTGCCTTACCAGCCTTGAACTTAGGAGCTGTGCAAGCTGCGATCTTTGTAGCAGCGCCTGTCTGAGGGTTACGGCCTGTTCTTGCAGCTCTCTTTGTTGTCTCGAATGTACCGAAGCCTACGAGCTGAACCTTACCGCCGTTCTGGAGCTCATCACCAACTGTCTCGATGAAAGCCTTAACTGCTGCGTCTGCTGCAGCCTTAGAAATGCCAGCCTTTGCTGCCATTGCGTCAACTAATTCCTGTCTATTCATGATAGATCCTCCAAAATAGTGAATTACTGTGCCGATATGCCATTTACATAGGCACTGCGTTATTGTAAGGAACTTTTGCGATTTAGACAAGAGTTGAAATTAGGCGAAATTTGGTGTATTTGAAAGAAAATGCCGGTTTTTCGTTGATTTTTCGGGATTTGTAACATTGTTTCATGGCCCTGAAAGCCCCTAAATACCTTAAGTTGCGTTAATTCCGGGTGGTATAATACTGCCATTGGGAGAAGTTGCGCATGTTGAACGCAGAGGTCCTAATATGAAACGGAAAATCTTGTCGGTCACAGTGTCGTGATCGAAGACGATGTTTTCCGTATGGATTTTGATTCAACAGGTAAGATAATACATATAGATTCACATGGGCCCGTGGGAGGATAAAAACAAGTTATATGGAGATAAAAACCATGAAAAAGATTATTGCCGTAATGATGGCGATCATGCTTCTTCTTTGTACCGGGTGCTTTTACCGGTATGGCAGATGTGTTTATCACTGCAACCCTGATAACAGTCTGGGATTTAAGGCCGCATACCTCAGAGGTGATCACATTACATTTACATTCGATGAAGAATATGCTTTCCAGAAAACCGGCTGGCCCAAGTTTACAGGCATATTTAAAACCGGCGAATTTCCTAGCCGGTGGCGTTTTTATCTCATCATGGACCAAGGCGAATATCTGGTCCAGGAGTCAGATAATATTACCGTTGACAGTGAGAACATGACGATAAGTTTTGACAAGGTTGGAGCAACAACATACGATGTCAGAGGCTTTACTATTTCTACAGGCGGTGAAAGCTGGTCGATTGATTTCGATGAAGGAGTTATCCGTGAACGGTATATGGGCGGAGAAATGGAGACATATGTCACGCAGCACCACGATTCTAAAGATGACTTCTGGTATCCTGTTGAGACCCTTAATAACTACTACCCGATGACAGAATCTTAATAATCTATTTGTGAGCTGTTGCCATGAACCTGATTGAGATCAAAGACATTAACGCTCCTGAGATGGATATTTTCGCGAGGGTCACCGAACGCGAACTCCGTACGATGAATGAGCCGGAACCGGGCATTTTTCTTGCAGAGAGCGCGTATATCATTTTGCGCGCGCTCGAAAACGGATACGAGCCGCTGTCGATGCTCGTTGAAGAGGGAAGGCTGGAAGTTGAGGCAGGCCCTGTTTTTGAGGCGATCGAAAAGCACTGCGGCAAAGACATAAAAGAAAACATTCCCGTTTATATTGCGACCAAAGAAGTGGTGGTCAACCTGACCGGGCACACGCTGGTGCGCGGGCTGTGGGTGGCGCTCAAGCGCAAGCCGGACATGGCTGTAGAAGATTTCTTCAAAGATAAAAAGCGCATCGCGGTTTTGGTCGACGTCGCAAATCCGGCGAATGTCGGTGCGATATTCAGGTCGGCGGCCGCACTCGGAATGGACGGAGTGCTTCTTACGCATGCATCGGTCGATCCGCTTACGAGGCGTACTGCAAGGACGAGCATGGGCACTGTTTTCCAGATTCCGTGGGCACAGGCAGCGCTTGAAGATTCAACCGGCGCGGCGATACTGAAAACCCTCAATAAGCACGGATTTAAGACTGTCGCGATGGCGCTGACCGAAGATTCGACGAGCGTTGATAATGATGATATAAGAGCGAATGAGAAGGTTGCAGTCCTCTTGGGAACTGAAGGGACCGGCCTTCCAAAAGATGTCATTGCAGCGTGTGATTACCGTGTCATGATCCCCATGTATCACGAGGTTGATTCACTTAACGTTGCTGCCGCCAGTGCGATAAGTTTTTGGGAACTGATGAAGTGACCGGCGGCCGTTTTCGAAATAAGAAGAAATAACCGGCGGCCGTTTTCGAAATAAGATGAAATAATCAGCGGCCGTTTTTGCAATAAGATGAAGCTCTCCAAGCCGTCGTTTTCCCTAGAAATTGTTGTCGTTTTGATGCCGTTATGAAGTTGATTTGAGATTACGGGGTTCTAACCTATACACAGCAAAGGAGGTTGGAACTATGTGTGACGAGACATACGAAGATCAGATCAACACCAACAGTTGTTTTGATATCAATTGTTCGTGCCCCCTTACGTCGAGAGAATGGTCATATGAATAAATGAAAGGATAATGGGAAAATGAAAAAGTCTGAGAAAAACATGAAAACCACACTGATCGAGAAGATTCCTGAATTCTTTTGTTTAGGACTTCTCATGGAGACAGACATGCAGCAGTTCGCACCGCAGCCGGCATTATTCGACTGCGTTACGGGAGATCTTTCTGAAGAAGCTGACAGTGAAAGGTATGCAAGCTAAGCATGTCAGGACATCTGCGACAGCCTGGGAAACCTGGATTCCGGGCAGCCCGAAAAAAATACTTGCCAGAAGCAGCACGGGAATAAAGCAAAGTCCGTTTCGTAATGACGACAGGAAAGTCGCATTGAATTTATAACCGATGCTCTGGAACATCATGTTGCTGCATACCTGGAAAGGCACGAAAAACAATCCGATACACTGCGCGTGAAGAGTGGGGATTCCGATCGTGATTACGTTAGGGTCATCCCTGAAGCTCTGAATGAAGAAGCCGGCATTGTAATAAACAAAAACAGATGCGATGCCGAGCAGTAACGATCCGAAGGCCAGCGTGAAAAAGAATCCCTGACGCACGCGCTTATATTTCTTAGCGCCGAAGTTGAATCCTGCGACAGGCTGAAAACCCTGGCCGATTCCGAGCGCAGCGCTGAAGATGAACATGCTGACTTTATTTGCGATTCCCATTGCGGCGATGGCAGCGTCACCATACACACCGGCGGCGTTGTTGAGGACCATCGTGGATATGCTCGCAAGTCCCTGTCTTGCAAGGCTCGGCAGGCCCGTGGTTATTATGTTCCAGATCGTTGCTTTGTTGAACGTCGTATATTTGAATTTAAGCGATGTCTGCGTCTTTTTTCTAATGAACATCGTAAGGAGCAGAAACCATGAAACGTACTGGGATATTGCGGTTGCAAGGCCGGCACCTAAGATTCCCATATTCATCTTCTTCATGAAGAGAACGTCTAAAAAGATGTTAAGGATGCCGCCCGAAGTAAGGCCGATCATGGCAAAGAACGCGCGTCCTTCGTATCTTAAGATGTTATTCATTACGCAGCTCGATACCAGCGCGGGAGCGGCGCAGAGAATGCATATCGCATATGTTTTCGCATAAGGGAGAATGGTGTCGGTACTGCCCAGAAGACGCATGAGAGGCGTGAGAAAGATGCTGCCTAAGACCATCATGCCGATTCCTGAGAACAGCGCAAGATAAAAACCCGTTGCCGAGTAATTTTTCGCGCTGTCGATATCCTTCTCGCCGAGCTTTCTGCTTATGATGCTTCCGCTTCCGTGACCGAACATGAATCCAATTGCCTGAAGTATTGCCATGAGGCCCATTACAACGCTGGTGGCGCCGCTTGCGGACGTGTTGATCTTTCCGACAAAGTAGGAGTCGGCCATGTTGTAGATGGTGGTGACGAACATGCTGACCATGGTCGGAAAGCCGAGGAATAAGATAAGGAGCGGCACCGGCCACTTTGTCATCCTCTCATATTGTGAATTGTTTTTCGGCATTATCACAAAACAGCTTTCATTCTCTTTATCGCTTCCTTAAGTACGCTTCTCGGGCATGCGACGTTTATTCTTATGAAGTTTTCTCCGCCCTCGCCGAAAAAGCTTCCTTCGGAAACTCTTACATGCGCATCTTTAAGGAGCTTCATCGCAAGGTTCTTATGCGAAGAACAGTCGATCCAGACAAGATATGTTCCTTCGGGTTCCATCATTACGAGGTCCGTATTTTTAAGTTCTTCGCGCAAAAGAGCGACATTTCCTTCGATGTATTTCAGAAGTTCAGTAAGCCACGGCGCGCCGTATGTGTAAACGGCTCTTGTGGCAGCGATGCCCATCTTGTTAAGGCCGAAAGCGCCTGTGGTTACGGCTTCCCGGTCGATCTTTTTGAGCACTTCCTTGTTGGTCGATATTATGTTTGCGGCCTGGATGCCGGCGATGTTGAAAGTCTTGGTGGGCGCGGTGAGGACGACACAGTTGTCTCCTGCGATCTTAGCCATGGGGATATGTCTGTTGCCATAAAGCGTGAGGTCTGAATGGATCTCGTCGCTTACGATGAATACGCCGTGCTTTTTGCAGATATCGGAAACTGCACGGAGCTCTTCTGCGGTCCAGACCCTGCCGCCGGGATTGTGGGGCGAACACCATATGAGGAGTTTGACGTCATCTTGGGCGATCTTTTCCTCCATCTCTGCTATGTCAACTTCGAAGTGACCGTTAACGATCTTAAGCTGCTCTATCGTGAGTTTTCTTCCGTTGCCCTCAACACAGCGTCTGAAGGGGCCGTAAACGGGCTCAAAGATCATGACGTGATCGTTCTCATTTGTGAGTACGCGGACGGCGTAGGAGATAGCCAGGACGACACCCGGCAGCTTGACGATCTGCGATGCTTCAACATCCCAGTCATATCTGTTCTTAAACCAGCCTGTAACGGCGTCATCGTAGGACTTGTCCGCTTCCGAATAACCGTAGATCCCGTTTGATGCGACGCGCACGAGTTCGTCAATGACTTCCGGCGGACTCTTAAAGTCCATATCTGCAACCCATAAGGGGATGAGGTCATCTATTCCGTTGATCTTCCCGTATTTGATATCGTCAGGCGTGTTCCTGTCAGTTATAGCGTCAAAATCATACATATTCATATTCTCCCGGGCTCTATTATACCAATCGGCGTCATAACGATAGAGATAATCTTTGAAATAAAATGTATAATATAAATGCTGACCTGATATGGCACGGGAAAGCATCGTTTACGTTTGGACTGAATTGATAAAGGTATAGATGTTATGGCGAAAACTGTGAAAAAAGGCGACATTGTCACTATCTATTTCGGTGACAGCATGCGCAAGCTCCTTCGTAAGAACCTCCGAAAAAAGAATACGTTTTTCGTTGATTACGTAGTCATGTCCGTCGACGGCGACATGCTTACGGTCGTTCCGAATGCCAGGATGGGCAGTGAAGAACCGCCTTATGAGTTTTCGGGCATCTGCATCGAAAAGAACGACAGACACCTGCTTTTCGAAGGTGAGCTCGACAGTCTCCGTGAATCAAGCAAGAGCGAGCTTTATCTTTTCGCTGAAGAGCACGAATATAATCCCAAAGAGTTTAAGGAAGCCATTAAGCCGTTCCGCAAAGGCGGCAAAAAGGACGATTGATACGGAAGTTTAGTAATTTTCCCGGAGGAATGCCGGCATGAAGAAAAAGATTGCAGTATTTACGACAGGATGGGGTTCTGAGATCTTAAGTCAGTTCCTCACCGGTATGGAAAATGAACTCAAGAACGAGCAGACAGATATATTCCTGTTCCTCTGCTATCCTGCATATATCGATAACGACGCCAAGAAAACAGGCGAGATGAATATCTTCAATCTCCCTGATCTTCATGACTTTGACGGTACGGTCATTTTCGCGAGCGGGCTGGATTACCAGGACCGGATCGACAACATCATCGAGAGAAGCAATGAGGCCGGGATCCCCGTAATCATCCAGGGCAACAGAAGAGAAGGCATAAGCTACGTCGGCTCCGACAACAACCAGGCGATCAGGGATCTCTGTGCGCACGTAAGAGACGAGCACGGCGCGAAGACAATATCATTCATCGCCGGCACAAAGGATTCGCACGATTCGGAATTGAGAGTCGAAGCAGTACGCAATTATCTCAAAGAGAACAACTGTGAAGACGACCTTGTTGAAGTATTCTACACAGACTGGGAGAACGCCGCTGTCACAAGGCACATTAATGAACTTTGCAAATCAGGTGACAAGCTCCCTGATGTCTTTATCTGCGCAAACGACGGACTTGCGATGGAGACATGCATCTCTTTGAGCAACAACGGATTCGAAGTGCCGAAGGATGTCCTGGTTACAGGCTTCGATTATATCGACAACAGTAAGATTTTCGACCCTTCGATCGCATCGGTTGACCAGTGCTTCGATGAGATGGGCGCTGCAGCCGTAAGGCTCTGGAGAGATATGATCAACGGCGGTGAGTGCGGCAAGAACGAGATAATCCAGTGTAAGTTCATTCCGGGTGAGAGCTGCAATTGCTATGAATACAGGAACAGCGACCAGCTCAGAAGACGCATGGGCCGCGAAGCTTTTTCGAAGCGCGCCATGACCACTTACTTCGAGCGCAAACTCAACATCATCGACTCGACCATACTGCCTTGTCTCACACATCTTGAGTTCAAGGAAAATCTATATAGTCTCCTGGTCGAGAACCACGACTACGAAGGCGATTCGTTCCACGTTCTCTTGGAGCCCAACTTCGGCCTGTCGATCTACGATGCCGACGTCAAGCTCAACACCGACAGATACAGCAAGAATATGGAAGTTATCTATTCGACTGAAGACGGCGTTCCGTTCAGGGAAGAGCTGTTCAAGTCCAGAGATCTCATCCCCGGATACGATCCTGAAGGCCCCAACCATCTTTATGTTTTCCTGCCGCTTCACGAGGCAGATCTCGCATATGGTTACATCATTTTCAGGGACTGCATCGACAAGGTCGAAAACCACTTCCTGCTTACATATGCAAACCGCATGGGCCTCGCGTTCGAGAAGTTCCGTCATGCACTTACTCTCGACCACATCAACAAGAGACTTGTTGACCTGATGGGAAGAGACCCTCTGACCAACGTCAATAACCGCATGGCATATGAGGACAAGGAGAACCTCCTGCAGTCGCAGATCAATACAGAACCCAATCTCGAATTTGCGATCGCGATGTTTGACGTCAATAATCTCAAGATGATCAACGACTCCCAGGGCCACGAAGCAGGCGACGCTTATCTGATAAGAGCCTGCCGCCTCATCTGCGATGTCTTCAAGCACAGTCCTGTTTACAGGATCGGCGGTGACGAGTTCGTTGCGGTTATGACTGGTGAAGACTACAAAAAGCGCGATAAGAACGTTAAGTCATTGAACAAGAAGATGAGTAAATATTCAGACACGCTGCCTTTGCCTGAAGATTATGTCTCGATCGCGTGCGGCGTAGCCGTCTTTGATGCTGAGAACGATGTGTCTGTTGCCGATGTCATCAAGCGCGCAGATGAAGAAATGTACAAGGACAAGGCTGCCAAGAAAACAAAGCCGGAAGAGTAATTTTCCAACGCGCACGGCGCATCAAATTCAGTCACATCCGGAGGATCTATAAATGAAGTTTACTGACGGCGCATGGAGGACGGCAGAAGGTTTTGACATACATCAGGCCAAAGAAGTCAGATTTGTAAAAAAGGACAGCGATAAGATAACGCTTACATTGCCGTCTTTTCATATCTACAACAGAGGCATGACCTTGAGCGGCCCTTACATTACGATGGAGATCTCGTCTCCTTGCGAAAACGTTTTCCACATCAGGGCATATCACTTCAAGGGCGATAAGTCGCTCGCGCCTTCCTACTTCAGACTTGCCGGCACAAGTATTGAAATTGGTACCCAGGAAGATGAGAAGACTATCACCATAACGAGCGGCGCCAGCTGCCTCGTTATCGATAAGGCAAATTACGGTTACAAGCTTATGCGTGAAGGCCGATTGGTAACATCTTCATCAGAAGGCGCGCTTGCATTTATTGACGGCGATAACGGGCACTTCATGAGAGAGCAGCTGAGCCTTGGCGTAGGCGAGCACGTTTATGGTCTTGGCGAGCGCTTCGGCAGCTTCATAAGAAACGGCCAGAGCATCGACATCATAAACAAAGACGGCGGCACATTTTCCGAGCAGTCTTACAAGAACATTCCGTTCTACATTACCGACAACAATCTCGGTGTGTTTGTAAATCACACAGAAGAAGTCAATTTCGAAGTAGCTTCCGAGAACGTATCCAAAGTCCAGTTCTCCGTGCGCGGCGAGTGCCTCGATTACTATGTCTTCGCAGGCACTTCCATGAAGGATGTCATCACGCTTTACACGGGTCTTACGGGACGCGTTCCGAAGCTGCCTGACTGGTCGTTCGGTCTGTGGCTTTCAACATCATTTTCGACCGATTACGACGAGCAGACTGTGCTCTCATTCGTCGACGGAATGCGTGACCGGGGCATCGACCTATCCGTGTTCCATTTCGACTGTTTCTGGATGAAGGATTCGCACTGGTGCAACTTCCTCTGGGACAGCGACATGTTCCCTGATCCTGCAGGTCTCATCGCAAAGCTTCACTCAAGAGGCGTTCACGTCTGCGTCTGGATAAATCCTTATATCGCGCAGCAGTCTGAAATCTTCGATGAGGCGGCAACAAACGGCTATCTCATCAAGAAGACCGACGGCAGCGTCTGGCAGACAGATCTCTGGCAGGCAGGAATGGGCATCGTGGATTTCACTAATCCGGATGCGCGAAAATGGTATCAGGATAAGCTCAAAGTTCTTCTCGACATGGGCGTCGACTGCTTCAAGACAGACTTCGGCGAGCGAATCCCGACCGAAGACGTCGTTTTCGCAGACGGTTCAGATCCTTTGAGAATGCATAACTTCTACACGTATCTTTATAACGAGGCTGTTTTCGAGCTGCTCGAAAAAGAGAAGGGCAAAGGTGAAGCCGTACTCTTCGCAAGAAGCGCCACGGCAGGCTGCCAGAAATTCCCGCTGCACTGGGGCGGCGACTGCCACTCCGACTATCCTTCGATGGAGCAGACGATAAGAGGCGGTCTCTCGCTCATGCTGTCAGGCTTCTCTTACTGGAGCCACGACATCGGCGGATTCGAAGACAAATCAACGGCCGACGTCTACAAGCGCTGGTCTGCATTCGGCCTTCTGAGCTCGCACAGCAGACTCCACGGAAGCAGTTCATACCGCGTGCCGTGGAACTACGACGATGAAGCAACAGATGTTTTAAGACACTATGTCGAACTCAAAAAATCACTCATGCCGTACATCAATGAAGCGCGTTCGGAGGCCGAAGAATCAGGCCTTCCCGTCATGCGCCCGATGGTGCTCGAATTCCAGGACGACCCTGTATGCGCATTCCTCGACAGGCAGTACATGCTTGGCGGCAAGATACTTGTGGCACCTGTTTTCGATCCTGACGGAGAAGCCCAATTCTATCTGCCTGAAGGCACATGGGTTTCTGTTGACGGCAGCGACAGGCGCGTCGTCACGACAGGCAGATTTTTCAAGGAAAAACGCGGCTATCTTGAGATGCCGGTGTTTATAAAAGAATAAAATTTAAGGGGGATCAGGAAAATGGGATTATCAGATCTGTTCAAAAAGAAAAACAAGGAACCGGAGAAGCCGGAAGTCAAAGAGCCTGCCGAAGAAATAGGCGCAGACGGCTGGCTTAACATCGAGAAGGAATTCTTAAGAGTCTATCCCGGTCAGACCAAGCCGAAGCATTACGGCACACTGATCAAATGGAGACTCGGCGGCAACGATCCTCTTGACGGCATCAGCATCTACGACGGCGGCGACTACTGGCACTTCGTCACCTTCGGTTTGTCCGAACTCTACGAGAAAGAGAGCGAAAACAAAGAGCTCAGCGGCTACGGTTACGAGATGACTCTCAAGCTCAAGAAATACAAGTTTGAAGACGAAGAAGCCGAGATAAAGAACATCTGCGGCATCCTTCAGTCGATCGCAAGGATCACGTTCAACAAAGGCGAGATCTTCCTGCCCGATGAATTCATCTACACGGGCCAGCAGGTCGGCATGGACGCCAAGCAGAAGTCGAACATTACCGGCTTTATCACTATCTCTGACACATCCGTCAACACTATCGACACGCCCAACGGCAGAGTCGAATTCCTTGAGCTCATTGGCATGACCGACGCGGAGCTGAAGACGCTTTCCAACAAAGCATCCGTAATGGATATCTACAGCAAACTCGGTTCCGATCTTACGGATTACCGCAGAGCATCATTGGTGTAAAGTTCAGGTTGGTTTCAAAACAGAAAACAGGTTTATATAAAGAGGATGCTTTTGCATCCTCTTTTAATATGCGTTTTCAACCATTATTCGATCAGCTGCAGAAACATCTATATCAATAATATGATCGGATATTATGCTTTGAATATCTGCCGGCAGATCAGAGAGTTGCAATCTTTTTTCAGGATAAGAAATCTTATAGTAGCCGTATTCAAAATCAGGATCTGAACAGACATCAAAGCAAAAGATTCCTTTCTGCGATAAAGCTTCAGCATCTGTTGAAAGTGCGCTTCCATCTCTATCTATAAGCAACACTGCATTCGAAAACCCTGTAGGGAGGCCCATGAAAAATGATTCAAGTGTTACTGTTTCCTCTTTGCTGCGACAAACAAATTCAGGAACATTTCCTTCACCACCGGATGTAAAGGAAATAATATAGCCATTATTATCAATGGCGAACCACATGATGTCATCACACTGAAGATCTATTTCGGTTATTCTCATTGAAAAGCAACCTCCTTAATAAATTTTATCATAGAAGGTAATACTGACTATTTGAGATACCCTGATTGTTGTATACTATTCCTTGTGGTGGCACGGAATACCATCCGCATTAGGGATAGGCAGTCGTTTCGTTTTTCAAGGGGATAGGTATGTTTTACAACAAGGATAACCCTCAGTGGCATTTTAATCAGGAACAGTTTCTCAGCGAGGAAGAGTATGACCTGATCGTGGGCGAGAGCGTAGATCTCGTGAAGACCATGCTCACTTCGGATGTGCGTGATTTCGGAGAGAAGATCTACGGAGTAAAGGAACTCGGCACGGTAGAGGAGCAGGAAGCTAAGAGAAAGAAGAGCATGTTGGGGATCATTGGCGGAGCGGTTGTTTTCGCGGGCCTGGTCTTGGCGTTGATCTTCAAGCAGATCTTGATCTTCGGCTTCGTCGCTTGTGCGATCATTTTCGCAGCCGGAATTTCGGTTATAGTTACCGGCAAAGGCGATATCGTTGAATCTTCGAGCAGGGCGCATCTGAACAGGGTGATCGGCGGAGGCATGTCGCTGGCGTCGCTTTTACTGATACTGCTCATGATATTCAGAAATCATTTCTCACAGGCTGAATTCTTTATCCTGATGGCCGTTCTTGTGTTCGGCATCGCGGGCCTTGCTCTGACCATAGTAAGCATACTTAAGGCGTTTTCGGGCAAGCTCATTTACACGCAGGAAGTCAGCGCGACCTGCACGGGCTATGTGCGTTCCGTCAGCAGGGATGAGACTCAGAATCACAGGATGGTGACGTTCATCAACACTTCACCGTTGTTCAGTTATTACTATGACGGCGTCCAGTACGAGGCGGTCTGGGATGAATTCGTTGCCAAAAAGGATTCGGATATTGCTTTGAACCAGACTGTTACGATCAAGATCGATCCAAGGCATCCCGAGAGCATTCTTTCACCCGTGACGACACATCCGGGCGGAATTGCTTTCCAGATCATAATGGGACTTCTGTTTGTCGGCGTTGCGGCCGGACTTGGAATCTATACATCATCGGGAGCTGCAGAGGGCCTGACGGTTGAGACTTCATGGAACCCTGCCATCGAAGAGATCAACGGCGAGACCGAGCCATCTGCTTTGCAGATAACCGACGAGATGATCGAGCAGTACTATTCGGCTGATATCGGAAACAAGGAATGGTACTTCGACACCGTGACCGTTGCAGCTAAGAATTATACGAGTGACGACCAGAAGATCACATTTACCGATGACACGTTCATCTCGCTGCTCAGCCCGGACGGTAAGGCACCTGAACCCGGCACGGAACTTATGGTGTTCTATACGATCGATGAAGATTACCTCGAAAGCGGCTACAAGTATAAAAGGATTTTCACGACAGGCAAGCCGGGCGAGGTCGAATACGTGGGCTCTCACACTTCTTACGAAGGCTGACAAACAGTGCAGAATACGTGGGCTCGCACACTTTTTACAAAGGCTGATAAACAGAGATCATATTTCTTACAAAGCCAATTGAATAACTCGTTGACATAAGTTTTATTCTGAGGTTTAATTTCTTCCGTTGCTTAAATTTATGGGTAATTGGAGGATATATATGGCAGCAGATGTTAAGTTTGCGGTAAAAGACGCCGTCAGCAAAGAGTGTCTTACTCCCGTAACGGTGAGTGAGGAACTTCAGCAGGAATTCATCAAGAAATCCAGGAGCGCTTCATGGAAGCTTCTTCCTGTCTCGATCATTGTAAGTGCTATTGTAACTGTGATCCTGATCCTGCTCATTTATTTCTTGAGATTTTTCGTTATCAGCTTTCTCGGAATAATGTGCATCGCTTTCCCGATCTTTGCGGTCTATAACATTTTCGCGACGGCAAAGGCGATCAAGAATCAGGACTATGAGTTCCTGTCAGGCGAGGTCGTAGGCAAGACCGACAACGGAAATTACAAGGTCCGCGGTCTTGAAGAGCAGAACATCTCAGTGTTCATCGGCAAGAAGGACTACAATCCCGGCGAGAGAGTCATCGTTGCAAGACTTAACGACGAGCTCAACATTATCGCCGAGCACTGATCTTTACAGCTCAGAGATTTTTTATGGGGCTATCTCGAAAAAGATGGCCCCTTTTAGATTTCTCATGTTTTTCGCTCATAACCCATTGAAGGACGGTTGCTCATCTTTTTGCTTATGTATTTTGCCTCGAAAAGCTGTTCGAAAACCTTGTTTCTTGCAAAAATCAGGTTTTCGCTCATGTTTTTAGAGCGTTTTACATAGGCAAAAACCTGTGCATGAAAACCTGCTGACAAAAGGGGCGCGAAAAAGGCCGTGATTAAAAGCCTCGTCATATTGTGTTAACACCTTTTTGGTTGAATAAGCCACCGCCACCCCTTATAATTTAATAAATATTATTTACAATTATCTGGTCAAGAGGAACTTATGGTAGTTACCGAGTATGTAGTAGACAATTGGGCGTTGTTACTCGTGCTTTTGGGATTCGCAGCATCCCTTATTTCGACTGTGTTCCTCGAAAAGAAGACCGTCATGCGAATGTATGCCCTGATCGCAGAGGTCATGATACTCTCGATCGTTGTATTTATCGAGTTCTATCTCGTCGACAAGCCTGAATACCGTATGTTGAGGACGATCCTGATCGCCGTAAGATACAGTGCCACGCCGTTCCTCGTTGCGCAGATCATCTTTACGATCATCAAGAGACAGAGATGGTATGTATTCATTCCGGCAATCATACTCGCGATAGTTGACTTCGTATCTATCCCTACCGGCATCGTATTCAGGATCGATGAGACTGAAACAATGGTGCGCGGCCCGCTTGGCTTGTTCCCTTATATCGTTGTTGGAATTTACTGCGGACTCCTTTTGGTCCTCATGATCCATAACAGCTCAAAGCAGAAGATCGAGAGAGTGCCGATCATATATTTCTGCTTTGCGTTTTTCGCAGGTATCGTAATGCCGTTCATCATCGGCAAAGAGTATGCCCAGCTTTTCTGCACGACGATCGGCATTTCTGTATTCGTATACTACGTTTTCATGATCCTTCAGGTTACCAAGAGAGACCCGCTCACGGGACTTCTCAACCGTCAGGCATTTTATGCTGACATAGCTGATAATCCGCAGGAGATCTCTGCCCTCATATCTATCGACATGAACGGACTTAAGAAGATCAACGATATTGAGGGACATGCTGCAGGAGACCTCGCGATCACGACCATCGCAGACTGCTTCATCCGTGCCGTAAAGCGCAAGCACTATGTTTACAGAGTCGGAGGCGACGAGTTCGTAGTCGTTTGCCGCAAGGTTTCCGAAGACGATGTTATCGAGTTTACCAAGTGCGTACATGAGCAGGTCGGTGCCACCAAGTACAGCTGCTCTGTCGGCTACAGTTATTCTGCTGACGGCAAGAAGCCTATAGACCAGCTTTTGAGCGAATCCGATGCGAAAATGTATAATGAGAAGCAGCAATTCTACAAAGAGAATAAGAAGGAAGCAAGATAAATCTCTTACTCATATCTTATTCGGGAAATGGGGATAATCTCACATGGGCGTTAAACAGGAGATCTGGGATCTTTATGACCGCGACGGCAACAGGACGGGCGAGACTTTCGTAAGGGCATTTGGCAATTACAAGACGATACCCTTAGGCAGATATCATCTTACGGTCGACCTCCTCGTGCTCCACGAAGACGGCACATATCTTCTCACCAAAAGAAGTGACGACAAAGACATCTATCCCGGATATTGGGAGGCAAGTGCAGGCGGCGCGGCAGTGAGTGGTGAGGAACCTTTGGAAGCAGCTGAAAGAGAGCTTTTCGAAGAGACCGGATTAAAGGCCGACTCGCTTGAATTAGTCGGCGTGATCTTCAGAGATGAAGGCAGATCGATGTACTATTCTTACATCGCGAAGGTCAGCTGTGACAAGGACAGCATCGTCCTGCAGGAAGGCGAGACCACTGATTACAAGTGGGTCGATAAAGACGGGCTTCTTGCATACGTGAATTCAGAGCACACCATGACTAATCACAACAAGAGGTATGAGAAATACTTTAATACGTTGGTGTGACGGTTCAGGAAACTACAGGTAAAAACTGCTTATTCTCTGAAGGAGCAAGACCGTTTTTTACGAGTCTTATCTGCAGCACCTGATTAAGCCCGCTTATTTCTGTACGAGTTTTATCTGCAGAACCTGAATAGGGCCGATGTCCATGACCTTGTAATCGTTGAGGCCTTTGCCCTGTTTCCAGATGAAGTGGGGTATGTTGATCGGCTCAACTTTTCTTCTGCTAATGTCGGCGCAGTCCAAAAGCCCTATGAGTTCGGAATAACTTCTCTGGATGTCTGATATCGAATCGTACATCAGCGTGGCCCTCTCGATGCTCACCCTGAGCTGATACGGATCGTCGTTATTTGCGCCAAGCGAGAACTGCCTCATGAAGTCGCGGTATGTGAAAAAGTTGAATTTGTTTGACTCAACGAGATTGCCGTATTCGGAGGCGCCCAAAAAGAGAAGAGGTTCGCTTAAGTCTTCGCTCTCGGAGGCGCACAAATTTATCAGGCCGCCTCTTGTAGGTGCAACTATACGGAGCTTGTCGAGCTGCTTTTCTGCCCAGTCTTCCGGCCAGTCGAAAACAACGTCTTTGCAGTTCATGAATGCGGTCTCATCGATCTTTGCCCTTGACGAAGGCATCTTCACGATGCAGAGCGAGAAGCACCCGCCAAATGCATAAGAACCGATCTCTTCGATGTCTTTGGGAAGAGCAACAGCTTTGAGTTTGCTGCATTCAGAGAATGCGTATCTGCCAATCTTTTTAACTGAGTCAGCAAGAGTGATCTCGCGAAGATTCCCGCACCCGACGAAAGCATTATCTTCGATCACTGTTACGGAGTCAGATATGTGCAGTTCGGTTAATTCTTTTCTGTCTTCAAAAGCGCCGCTGCCGATCGTGGTGATGTCGTCCGGAATGGTGACTGAACGGGATGTGCCGTTGTATCTTTTGAGAACGCCGTCTTCGGTCTCGAATTCCTCGATTGCGTAAATTCCGCTGTCACCGTTTTCGCGCGCGGTGACGATCTTAATGTAGTTCTGAACGATCGCATCTTTGATAACGAAAGGCTTGCCGCAGCTGCTGCATATCGCAGCGCTTTCCTCCGGGTCGATCTTCAGCCCGGTTCCGCATGAAGGACATTCTAAAGGAATAACCGACATAAACCCTCTCAAACATTTTTCTATTATTTTACTGAAAATCTCCGCGAGAATAAATCTCTCTCATTTTATGAGCTTAAGAAGAGCCCTTACCCGCTAATGCTATAATGTTTTCGAACGGGATAATAAGAAAGCAGCAGTTTCAGTAGAAACGGAAAGATGAAACATGAATCTGGATAATGTTTATTTTGTAATCGGCACGTCCTATGCAGGCAAGTCGACGATCGTAAAGAATCTCGCCAAAAAGCATAACGGCATTGCTCTTGAAGAAAACTACCACGATATAAAGCTCCCTGAACTCGACAGCAGGGAGTTTCCAAACCTCACATATACGCGTGATCTTGAGGATTGGCACGAGTTCATCCGCAGAACGCCCGACGAATATGTGACTTGGATAAACAACGTAAGAAAGGAATGCGAGATCGTCGAGCTTCAGATCCTTGAAGAGCTCCTTCAAAAGCCCGGGGCGCAGGACAAGCAGATCTTCGTGGACACGAACATCTCCATAGAGACTCTTCACAAGATTTCAGATACAAACCACGTTCTTGTCATGCTCGCGGATAATGATATTGCGATCCACCGCTTTTTCGACAGGCCGGATCCGGAGAAGCAGTTCCTGTACCAGCTCATGCTTGAGGAACCCGATCCGCAGGCGGCACTCGATAATTACCGCGAGATCTTAACTCGCATCTGCTCACAGGAGAGTTACGATGAGCTCGAAAACTCGGGCTTTAAGAAGATCTACCGCGACGAGAACAGGAGTCAGGAAGAGACGGTCCTTCTTGCAGAAGAGCTATTGGGAATTCCGCTATAAGTTGGCGTTACAAAATTATGTAAGAACGGGTCGCTGTGTAATTTTTCGCTAAAAAAGGGGCAAGAATTACACAAATCGGCCTTTTTGTGTAATTTTCGCGGGTAAAATCAAGGAAAATTACACAACGGCATTTTCATTTGCGGGGTGTCTCTTTTGGGAGGCACCCCATTTTCGATAGGTGGCATTTGGTTGTGTCGAAAAAGAGTTTGAACCACATGACAACCAATATTGCTAATAAGGAAAAGATACTTGATAATTATCCTGTACTCACATAAGGGAGGGCTTAAGATGGAATTCGACGGTACACAGCAGTTGCTCAAAAAAGGCGAGAACTATGAGACCTATCTTTACCATGGATCCGAGTACAAGGTCTTCAAAGATTACTATCCGCTGATGGCCATTTATGAAGAGTTTTCCACACAAAAGTCGATCTATGTGGCGGGCTTAAGTCCCGTCCAGTTTTATGAGACCGACGATAAGTTTGTCTTAAAGATGGACCATGTCGAAGGTGAGCCTTTGTCGGAGCTCGCGAAAAGAGATGCCCCGAAAGCGTTTGATATCATGGCTCAGGTCTTCAGGAAATTTCATCAGGTGATTCACTGGCAGCGCCCGCTTTATAGTCTGGAACCTAAAGTTATGTATGATGACCTGAATTTTGTAAGAAGCTCATTATCCAGATATAGAAATCAATACAAAGAATGCTTCTGCCATCTTAACATGGATCTCTCGAGCGTCCTGGTTACTCCTGATGGTGATGATTTTATAGTTATCAACTGCGAAAAATCGAGGCTGGGGGATCCCTTCGTTGACTACGTCCGCACCTATATGCTCCTTGAGCAGTCTTCTAAAGAATATCTTGATATATATATGGAACGTGTTCTCCCGGATATGTGGGAGATCGGCATTACTGAAGAACAATTTGAAAATGCGAAAAAGGCTTTTCGGATTATCGATGACTACAAAGAAAAGTACGACTATATAAATTTCGGTTATAAGGTAAAACTGTACCCGGCAATTGAGCAGCTGGGATTCGAAATAACACCCGGATTTGATAACAGGGACCAGGTAAAGGTCTTTTACGACGGGCAGCCTTCCAAAGAAATAATAAAGGAACTGTTGTTGCTTCTTACCTATGAACAGGAGCTTTCATTTTGGGACGAAGATTACGGAAATAACATACATGATCCCGGCCGCTATATTTCTGTATATAACATGGGAACCCACGTCGCATATCATTTCGGCAATCACGGATGGTCTTCCGGATACGAGAAAATGTCGCTCGATGACATGGCTGACCTGATAGCCAAAAACTGGACCAGGGCAGATGGCCGGAGCGCGTACAACTACGACAGGTTCGTGCTGATTAAAGCAAATCTGAACGCAGATTACGACAAGAAGGCCTGGTTCGATAAGCTCTGAGGTTCCTGCTTAATTATCGTAGTTCACTACGTACGCATCCTCAAAAGAATCCATGAACTCACCCTCATAAGGTGCGTATGATTTTTCGTAATCTTCGTAGTCGACGTAAGGACTATTTGGACCGTAGCCGCCATAAGGCTCGTCGTAGTCTGCGTATGAATCATCCCAATAGTACGAATCTTCATAGCAGTCGTTGTAAGGATCGTAGTAAGAATCTTCGACATAAGAATCGTAATAGGAATCCTCATAGTACACGTCATAAGAATCATCCCAGTAATCGTCGCCCGCATAATAGCTCTCGGCGCGCTCAGGGTAGAGCGATGAGTCGAATGAGTGATGGCCGTCGTCGATCTCTTCGTCGGTGCATAAGAAATACATGTCCGGGTGATCTCTGAATACCGTTGCGTCGCAGTGGTACCAGAGGCCGTCGATCTGGACGAGGTTCCAGAAGTGGCTGTTTGTCTCGACAGGGTATCTCTCGACCATGAGGTTGGGGATGCCGGCGATGTCGAGAAGCATTTTCGAGCACGCGAAATAAACGTAGCAGTCGCCGCTTCTTCTCGTGAATCCGCCGTAAGCCGCTTCCTCAAAGGAATCGTAAGACGTCATCGTCTGGTAGCTGATGTTCGAGTGCACCCAGTTAAAGATCTCGTACGCGGTGTCGATATCGTTGTCGCGCCAGAGGTCAGCCATGATGTCTTCGGCGATCGAGTACGCGGGCGAAGACTTGTCGTAAGAAGTGCATTCTTCGGTGATCTCGAAAGCCGGTTCCAAAGACTTCCTACCCTTGTTTACAGCGGGCTCTTTAATATCGATGTTGGCGAAATATTCGTCAATGATGCTCTCCGTGCAAGCCTGGACGACGCCTTCTTTTACAAGGAAAGTTCCGGCTACGACTGCGACTGATGCTGCGATCACGCCGAAAATAACCTTGCCGGCAGTGCCTTTCTTCTTGCGCTTAACGGATTTTTTTGCGGCCTGGGCAGCCTTCCTCTCAACCTTTGCAGCTTTCTTCTCAGCCTTAGCGGCTTTTTTCGCGGCGTTTCTCTTCTCAGCTTTTCTTACGCGGCCGCGCCCCTTCTTGACCGGCGTGCCAGTGCGGATCTCAGTCAGATCCGTATAAGTGCCATTCGTGAAATCAGCATAGCCGGTGCCGAAGTCGACATAGTTCCTATCGTTGAAGTTTATGTAGTTCCTGTTATTGGACGCCGCGCTATTTCCGCCGTTGAAGTCCACGTAGTTTCCGCCGTTGAAGTTTGCGCAGTTTCCGCCATTGAAGTCCGAGCTGCCCCTGTTGCCGAACTCCGTGTATGTGCCGTTCGTAAAATCAGTGTAGCTGTCGACCTGATCGTCATCAAAACTGTACCAACCATTATTATTCATTTTCATTTCCCCACATAGATTTGATTGAAACATCTGTTTACGGCTACAAGGTTAGTCGTGCGTTTTTTCAAATAATCTTCGTTTTTGCATCAAAACGACATCAATAATGAGTGAAATGCTTGGCATGCGTTATAATCTCCTTAGTCACTTCGAAAACAGGGAGAATCTTGAAAATGGTACGCGAGATCAGAGATGACGAACTGGATGCATTGCTTGAACTGTATCTTTATTTGCACGAAGACGGCATTCCCGAAAAGAACGACCACCTCGCAAACACCTGGAAACAAATTACCTCAGACCCCAACCACCACATCATCGTAAATGAGATCGACGGCAAGATCGTCTCCTCCTGCGTGTGCGTTATAATCCCCAACCTCACAAGAGGTATCAGGCCTTATGCCTTCGTCGAAAACGTCGTGACCCACGCCGATTACCGCAAAAGAGGTTACGCAGGCGAGTGCCTTGCCTACGCCAAGAAAATCGCTACCGAAAACAACTGCTACAAGATGATGCTCCTAACCGGCTCCAAGCGCCCCGAGACGCTGAACTTCTACGCCGGCGCCGGCTACAACAGCACTGACAAGACTGCGTTTGTTCAGTGGTTGTAATCGCTGTTTTAGTGGCGTGACTTCAGAACGTCCGTTATCGTGTGTCCGCAAAGTCAGTATTTTCGAGCACTCCGCACCCTTAAGAAATAATTAAGAGTTATATAAGTCTTATCTAATTCATTCTCTCCTCAGGCCGGTTAGAATTTGGCCATAACAAAGAACGCCAAACGAAACGCAAGGAGAAATGTTATGAGCAAAAAGACATTAAGAAAATTCGGTTCCGGCAAAGATATCGGCATGTCACTTCTGTGGTACTGGATCAGCT
This sequence comes from Oscillospiraceae bacterium, assembly GCA_902787975.1. Lineage (GTDB taxonomy): Bacteria > Bacillota > Clostridia > Saccharofermentanales > Saccharofermentanaceae > Saccharofermentans. Next base: position 60,566 of record CADAIP010000007.1, on the reverse strand, counting down.
ACGTCGTAGTCACCTGGATCGGAATCGGCCACACGATATTCAACATCCTAGTCCTCCACATGGGTTCCATGGCCCAGGGCCCCGGCTTAGGCGAGGGCTACGAGATGACCAAGCCGTGGCACCCCCTCTACAACATAATCCTTTTCACGATCTTCGGCCTGCTCTACCTTCGCAAGGTTGAAGGCCTCAACCTCAAGAAAGCGATGGCAACCGGCGCCCTCTGGTCCGGAATCAGTATCGTCATAGACCTCTTCGGCTGGGTCATCATCAAGCACCCGTGGAGCCTCACATTCAAGCAGTTCTACGTCGAATACCAGCCCTGGATCACCCTCGTTTACCTCGCAATGTTCATCGCGCCGGTGATCAGCTATCTCATCTTGAACGCCAAGAAGAAAAAGGCTGTTGCGTTAGCAGCTTAAAACATAACCCCTCCTGGTTTTAATACCACATACCGTCCCAAATGGAGTTTGCCGTTTGGGGCGGTATGACGGAAGGTATGGTGAGTTGATTTATACCGTCCCAAATGAACTTTTCGCGAATGGGACGGTATGTACCCACTAATCTTCGAAAATTTGGTGTTTAGTGGGTATTTTCGAAAAGTATGAATGCAGAAAGTACCCACTAACTCGCGAAAAAAGCTCATCTGGTGGGTATTTTTGAAGGCAAATTAAGCAGACTATACCCACTAATTTGCGAAAACAGAACGTTTAGTGGGTATTTCTCTTCAAGAAAAAGTCAGTTTGAAACGAAAAATACCCACTAACTCCCAAAAATCGTACATCTAGTGGGTATCCATCACCCTCAACACCTATAAGGATGATATAATCCTATAGGGATCATCAAAAAAAGATGACAGGAATCGCAGAGCAGTTTTTTAAGACACGCATATCAGGGGAATAGATATGGGGAAGAAGTTAGTTTGTTTAGCGGTAATTTTCGCTTTGTTCGTAACGGTGGCAGGCTGTAATAAAAAGGCGGACATCTCGGCACAAGATGAGGCATACATCAGGGAACTGACCACCGACGGTGTATATGCTGAAGTCTATCAGAAGTACGGGCTTGAGCCGGGCGTGACGACAGACAAGATCACGGCATATGGTGAGAGAACTTCGACCGGGACGTTGACTTTTAATACAGAAGGTTCGTATTCGGTCATGGCAGAGTCAGGTGAGATCTATACAGGAACTTTCAAGGTAACAGGACACATTATGGCTCATGGTATGGGAACGGACAGCGTCGAGATAACAGCACCGAAGAATGGTTTGGACGTGCTGCCTGAGCAAAGCAAAGCTCCGGAAGAAACGGCTCAAAGCGAGGAGCCTACGCAAAGCGCTGAGCCTACAGAAACAACGCTCTATCAGCCGCTTTCTGATTATATTAGTGAAAACATTCGAAGTTCCGCGGTGATGCTTGTTACACCCCCTCTTGAGTGTGATATTAATGGTGACGGTCATGCTGAGCTTTGTGTCACCGTTACAATTGGCATTACCCAGAACCGCGGTATTGATGCGGTGTTGGTCGCCGTATATGACGTTTACAATGATTGCGGATATATGTTATATGACCCTGATGTCTACGATTACGCGATTATGGGAGCATCTGAAGATGTCTGTGTTGTAAGTAGATCAAAGCATCAGAAAAACGCAGAAGTATACGGTGTGCTTGCCATTCAGGATGGTGAGCTGGTCTTTATCGAAGAGGATGAATACAATGCAACTTTGCCTGTTTCGACCTGACTTTATGCTGAAAGATACGAGAGATCAGGGAGATATGAGAGACAGATAAGACAGGGAAGACAGGGGAGGATCGTGATGGGAGAGCTCAAGAGTTATTCGTGTCCTAAGTGCGGAGGTTTTCTGGATGTGGACAGAGACCGGGATACGTTCGACTGTCCTTTCTGCGGTGCAAGCTTTAATGTCCTTGATTTTCACAGGGAAGAGCTCATTGACGAAGCCAGGAAGCAGGCTTACGACGGCCGCAAAGCCCAGGCGCTCGAAAAGTACGAATACCTGCTGTCCAAGAATCCGGACGATTTCAATCTCCTCTACGAATATGCATGTGCCGTAGACGGCATAGACGCTCTGAAAAAACTTAAGATCGACACGGACAATCCGAAAAACGATCACAAGCAGCTGCGGGGGCTTTTGAGAAACGACCAGAAGTTCATGCAGGGCACATGGTCAGAATATTTCACGAAGCTCTATGAAGTCGTAACGTTCTCGAACAAGTACCATGAGCTTGTGGCGCAGCGCGAAGAGATCGATGCCAAAGCAAAGAGGCTCGCGAACAATATTGAGAGCAAGGGTGCCACCTGGACCGGAGCAGTTATTTTCGGAATCCTGGGATTCATCAGTGCGTTCAATATCACTTCCAGAAACAACAAATACTATCCGAGTACTGACATCCGCACCATGTGGCCGATGCTGGTTTATTTTGTGTTGCTGGCAGGAATAATCATCGCGACTGTTTTCGCCAACAGGAAAAAACAGCAAAAGTACGAAGAAGAAAAAGCGCGAAGAGACAGTGAGTACAAAGCGGTCAAGGACCAATCCGATTCTTTCTACAGGAACGAGGTCGAGCCGGCTTACAAGAAATACAAGCAGGCGTTGAGTGAGTTAGTTGCCCTTAAGCCATCTGAGGCTGATATCGCGGCAGCGAAAACCAGAACCGTTTCCAAGAAAACCGCAAAACCTGCACCTGCAGTTAAGAACCCCGTCTGCATAAAGTGCGGCGCAGATCTTACACTCGATAACGAGAATAAACTATATGTCTGCAGTCACTGCGGCGTCTCATACGACTATGAGAATTTCGTCGGCTCATCTGTCTCGAAAGGCAGAAAAGAACTGATGAGCGGCGAGTTCGAACTTGCAGAGAAATGGTTTTCGCAGACACTTGAAGAAGACCCGGGTGATTTCGAAGCCAATCGCGGCATGATCCTTTGCGCAGGCAAATGGAGAGATTTTCCGGACATCCGTCTGAATGAAAAACTGAAATTTGCTGAGTGGCCGAAGATCGAAGAAAGACTTAAGGTTGCAAAAGAGAATTCGAACTATAACAACCTTGAGTATTTCGAAGAATTCCAAAAGATGTTAGAGTCCGTGAAAACTTACCATGAGCTTGCAGGAAAAGAAGACCAGGAGAGTCTTTTTGAGAGGCTGACTGCGCAGAAGAGTTTCAAGCTCCGCTACAAGGTTTTCGCAGGCATGGACCGCAAATACCGCACGACTTATATGAATAAGCCGCTCCTTGCTTTGTCCGAGAAAGAGAAGCGGGAGAATCTTCGCACCGCGCTCGGGTGTGGTGATTTCGTTGCTGCCGACAGGGAATATGTGCAGCTCCTGATGAACCATCCTAACGATGCTGAAGCATTGCGTGCAAGGGTCCTCTGCGCTGGCAGATGGAAGACGATTGACGAAATAAGTCTTGACCAAAAAATGTCTGACGGCCTCCTGAATCAGATATCCGGAAGGATCAAGATCGCGAAGGATAATTCATCCTGGGATTACTATATGTACTACGAACTGTTCGGCGATGTTGAAGAGATCTTAAGAGAGAATTATAAGGCCTTGCAGCAGAAGGAATCTTACGAAGCTAAGAGAAAGAATTTTGAAGATCAATTGCAGGAAGTAATGCTCAGACTCTCCGAAAAGGACAAAGAGCTTTTCGATTTTGAGAAGGAATAATCAGCAACTAAATAGGGAATAATGAAAACGATTTAGCAGGGAAGCTCGCGAAGAATTCCAAGGGGGAAACGGGAATGAAAAAAGCAGCCGGTACGATCTTAAAAGTGCTTGCAGTGCTGGCTGTTTTCGCGGCCATAGCAGCGTTTGTTATATACGACACCGGGATTTTCGATGAGTTCATGAAAGGCAGGATCGTGAAGCAGCTGAAGACATCTTACGGGCAGCCTTTTACATGCTATTCTCTTGCCGATAGAAATCCCATCTTTCCGGATTTCAATGAGGAGATCGAGTTCCATTGCTACGCCGAAGACGGAACATATATGGATGGCACATGCGACTGGAAGGGAACGATCCTTGCCGAGAATTACGTCCACTATTACTATGCCGGTTCCATGGACGATGAGATCGCTGCCATAATCGACGGATGCTTTGACGATTATTTAGTCGTCGAAGATTTCTGCGCAATAAACGAAGACCGCTCTCTTGTTAACTTCCCAATGGCGTTTGGTTCAGCCACAAATGGCGACGAATATATTGATAATGTCTCCAGATACTACACGCATTTCAGGGTGTATGTGAGAGCCGGCGTTAAAAACAGTGAGATTCAGAGTGCGCTTGATAAACTCAGTGCCAGCGGATACAAAGGAAACGTCTTATTCTTTGAAATCAAAGATATATGGTTCGATGCATTGAAGGACTCCGGGATCACGTGCCACCCGGGTTCTACCCGCGGCGAGATTTCTTTGGGCCATGTTCCCGGCAACGAGCAGATGGACTTCAATGACATGATCAGATCTCCTTACAGTTACACCAGAGGAGAATACCTCCCGTATAGCGATACTTGCTGGGTCGTCGGATATTCAAAAGAACCGACGTGATTAACAACAGCCAGCAATGGCAAAAATCACAGTAAAAAACAAGCAAATCGAGTAACACATTCCTGACCATTTTTGATGCGGTAATCTCATTAGCAAATTCAAATGTTATACTTCATATGTAAGTTTTACTTATGGAGGATAATAGTATGGCGATGATGGAGAGACCTGCAGTCAGAGACTGCGATGGCGGCAGATGCTGGGAGCATGAATTCCAGACATTTTTAATGAAGGTTTTCGTACCCGATAACGACCTTGACGGACAGACGAATAACTATGGTTTCAGGGCTCCGCTCCTGCTCGTTTTCGAAGAGGAAAAACAGGATATGGAAAGCGCTGTTCTCTTTGCAAAAGAGACAGGTCTTGAAAAGATCGCAGCGCGATACGATTCGAGTGTTTTGTTCATCTATCCGACAGCTGAAGGAGGCTGGGATAAAGCTGACAGCACGCTTTATGCAGACGTGATCAAAGAGATAAAAATGATCACCGTTTATAAAGACGGCATCGTCGAAGATTTTAATTTCTTCACCCAGACTTTTGAAGGTTATTTTGCACGCGGCGCGAAATTCAGAACCGACATTTACAGCTTTGGCAAGTCAGCAGACTACGTCGCTAATAATCTTTTGAAGACCCTTGAAGGCGAGTATCTGTGGGGCCCGGGCGAGATCACTCCCGCGATGTGTTCTATGGAAAACTTGAGCGTTGTTCCTGACGTTAAGCGCAAGGATATTGCGATCTTAAGTGTCGGCAACAGCGACGAATTGAACCTTGCTTTCAGCGGCTGCGAGAACATTCTTTTCAAGGAGAAAGCTGACTACGTAAACGACTACGATTCCTTCGTCAAGAAGTTCAAGATGTGGTGCGGCCACATCGAATTGGAGCCCGATTTTGATGCTCTCGGCATGACCGAAGACGCAGGCTTTGTCACCGTAAAAACTTCACCCGACAATGAGTTCCTCCCGGTGAAGGCTGATGAACACAAGGTCGGTTATTTTGCATACTACAACAACGGTCTTTTTGATAACGGCCCCGTCCCGCTCGTCATCGGTTTCCACGGCGGCGGTGACTCATCGATGTATCTCACATATGTTGCCGGCTGGTGGGATGTCTGCAGGAAAAACAACTTCCTCTACGTCGCCATCGAAAACCACCAGTTCGTCACCGCGACTGAAGCAAAAGACATTATCGAAGTCTTAAAGACCCGTTATCCCATCGACGACAAGCGCATCTATGCGACAGGTTTCTCAATGGGCAGCGGCAAGACATGGGACCTCTATCAGGAGTATCCTGAGATCCTTGCGGGCATCATGCCGTGCAGCGCTTTGTTCCCGGTTTATACGACCTTCTTCGGCAAGCCCGTTACCGACAGGCTCAACAAGACCGTCGCAGTTCCGGTGTTCTACTCCGGCGGCTACAAGTCCCATCTTCCCGAGCTTCCTTTCCAGGGCGAATCCTGTGTCGAGCGCATCAAGTATGTGGCAGGTGTTAATAAGCTCAAGAAGTCTTTTGATGACGTCACTTTCGAAAACAAGGACTCATGGCAAGACCCCGTCTGGGGCGTATCCGGTGACCGCACCGAAGACGTTTACGATCCCACAAGAGACGCAACGCTTACGATCCATTATTTTGACAGTGAAGACGGCGTCTGCAGGACTGCATTTGCAAGCGTAAGCAACCAGATCCACGAGTGCAGACAGCACAGCATCGAGAACGCCTGGAAGTTCATCTCGCAGTTTAAGAAGGACTGAAGTTGACAGAAACTGAGCCGGTCTGATAGACTTCTCCATCTGAAAAACTGATACAAATTTAAGGAATGATTGCTATGGCACAGAAAATAATTCTCGAAACAGAACGACTCTTCCTCCGCGAGATGAGCATGGACGATTTCGATGCTCTGTATAAAGTGTTGGCAGATAAGGAGATCATGTGCCACTATCCGTATACCTTTGACGATGAGCGCGTGAAGTCCTGGATCGAAAGAAACATGAAGCGCTATGCCGACAACGGCTTCGGCCTGTGGGCAGTATGCCTTAAAGAAACAGGCGAGATGATCGGCGACTGCGGCCTCACTCTCCAGAACATCGAAGGCGAGATGCTACCTGAGATCGGCTATCACATAAGAGCCGACCGGCAGCACAAAGGCTACGCCAAAGAAGCCGCTGCCGCAGTCCGCGACTGGGCATTCTCGAACACCCAATACCCCGCGCTTTATTCTTACTGCAAATATACAAACGTCGGCTCCTTCAAGACCGCCGAAGCGATCGGCATGCATTTCGAGAAGGAGTATCCCGATCCCGACAACGAGATCACGCACGTATCAGTGATCTATAGGGACGAAGTGTAAGGTAAGTAAGGGCCAGTGAATCGGCCGTACGGCGCATAATTCCGCGCTTTACCAATATTTTTTCTATTTTTGTTAAAACAGGAAACGATTTAGGAAAAACTGCCCGTTTTTTCCTAAACCTTTTCCTGAATTTGCATATTTAGGAAAGATTTCCGTAATTCCAAAAATGCTTCTAAAATTGAACTTCACTTGAAATTGGTTTTAGAATTATAGGGCTTAAATTCCAAAATCAGTTCCGTTTTTTCAAGTATATAGGAAGTGAAATTGGAATTGTTTGCAAAACCATATCGGTAATCTCTCTCCAAAGAAAAGGAATGCCCCAAACTTGAGACATTCCCTTCCTTTTCACATCTATCGGAGTGGTAATTATTTCAGTGCGATGAAAGCGTCGTAGCCTTCCTGGACTTTGCCGATCGTGTACGGCGGTTCCAATTCCTGAGGGTCGGTGCCGTAGTGGAACTCGTCGTCGTTGCAGAGCGCGCCGCATGCTATCAGGACGAACTGGCCGTTGACGAAGGCGTGCTTCTTGGTGAAGGAATCTTCGCCGCGGGATATGATCAATTCCCCCTCCTCGCAAACGTGCTTGTACTGTTCGGAATCCATGTCGAGTTCGTAGACTTCGAAAACGATATAGATGGTGTTGTAGCCGTCGATCATGTCATCGCCTTCAAGGCGGCTGATGTAACCGCATGTCTTGTAGTCAACGATGCCTTCGGAGTTCTTGATTGTTGCCTGCCACATATCAGCGTCGTCAGCATAGACGAAATACTCATCGCCGGTTGCATTGAGGATCACCTGAATGACGTCATCGACAGTCTTGTCGAGCCTGACAGGCGCAGCGGCAACTTCTTCAGTTACTTCAGCAGCTTCAGTTGCCTCAGCGGCCAAAACAGTGGTTTCAGCAACAGTTGTAGCAGGAGTTTCTGTTTCAGCTAATGTGGTTGGAGTTGTGGCGTCAGGTTTGCTGCTGCATGCGCTCAAAAGCACAGCCGACAGCAGTATTGCTGCAATTGCCTTTCTCTTCATAAATCTTCTCCCTTAATTCAAAACGATATCTGTTTTCCGGACAGATAAGCCAATTATACATTATTTTTGACAATTCGCGCAATTAAATATCTGCTTTGTAGTAGATAAGGCTATATTCACCCGACTGGTTTATACGCACGGTGGCTGAGCCATTTGTAACAATGTTAATCGTGCTGTCGGCAGCCGCTTCTTCAGGCGAGAGCCTGTAGCAGTCGTAAAGATTGTCATTCGGACCTGCCTCGTAAACGGTGAAACCCAATGTCACTGTGCCGTCTTCATTGACCGTGTAGGAATCGACCAAAGCAAACCTGTTGCTGGCTTCAGTATTGTATGCCTCGTACCAGAATCTGCCGTCTTCGAAATACGGCCCTGCGGGCTGGTCGCCGTGGGCCTCAGGCGGTGCCTCCAGGCCGGAACCGAAAACATCAGAAGTAAAAAAACCGAAGAAAACCTTTATCACTTCGTGTGCCGATGCCTGCGTGAACGTCTCGAAAAGCATCTCGCCTTTGGGTTCGTAGCTGATAAGGTCCGTCGCATGGTTCTTCAAATAGATGCGGACAAAATCCAGGTACTCTTCGACAGTAAGGTTTTCTGTATCCATCTCGGAAATGTTCTGTTCAGCAAAAGCAGAAACAAATGCGTTTGCATATATCTGTCCGGCTTCGTCTGGATCAACATATTCGCCGTCAACTGAATCAGTATAGTTGCCGGAAAAGGAATCCTCGTCGGCAGGCGCTTCAGCAGCATCCTCAGGATCTTCAGCTTCATAAATGATCGCGGAGATCTCTGAAGCGACGCTTTCACTTTCATGGGGTGTTGCCTTGTCAGGCATTGTTCCGACAGCAGGTGCAGAAGACTGGCTGCATCCGGCAAGAGCGCCCAGTGCCAGACATGTGCTTAATAACATCGCGCTGATCTTAAATCTCTTCATGTATCTATACTCCAAGTTGAACTGTTTTTTAAGTGACGTTATCGCTGAAATGGAAGTCGATGTCTTCAAAGTATGTCCAGTAATCCTGGTTATTGATCTCATAATCTTTATGCGCATCGTAGTAAGGAAAATCATCGGTGATACCGGAGACGTCCATTTGGACAATGTGGTCATAGGCTTTGGAATGTGTTTTGCGATCGTAATTGGTCATGTCGCATATATGATTAATGATGTTGGGCCTGCTATTCCGGAATCCGATATGAATCTTTATTTTCTTGCCGGAATATTCATCTTGAGACAGAAGCTCGTTTGCGGCATCGTAGACTTCCTTGATCTCGGCTCCAAGCTCTAAATCGTTAGCAGGATCTACCAGGAAATAGTATATGTTTTCGTCATAACTTGTATATGAATTTTCCTCATAAGTGAGGACCTTCAGATTGGTCTCTTCAACGATGGCTTTGCCAAAGTCAGCTTTATTGAATGTAATTTTGCAGCCCTGCAGGAACATCGCCGTAAAAACAACGCCAACCATTATCAGACTTGATACTTTACGCATATGAGCATCTCCTTTTTGGCGCCAGGATACTATTAATACAGATATAATATCGAAAATGTTGCACCCGCGAAAACAACCCCAAAAAAGTGCCGCAAAATACCTGTGATATAATTCGGGGTAATTGGTAATGTCTATGCATAAAACGGGATGCGTTATCAACAAAGGGGATAACATGAAAAACAAGAGATTAATTAACTTCACGACAGTTGCATTGGGCGCACTGCTTCTGACTTCGTGCTCAATAGGTGATCTTGATATAGAGATTCAGACACAGACGGATCCTGAGACGGAGACAAAGGTAACAACCACTGCTACGACGACCGAAGAAACGCCCGTTGAAACTTACGAGGACATTGATTCACAGCTGACGTTTATAGTTAGCAAGTACGCTGACCTGTACGATTATTACGTTTATGACGAGTTCGTCGGGGACAATGCGTTTTGTGCCATTACCGACCTTAACCATAACGGAAGGCTTGAAGTGTTCCTTACATGCTGTGTTGGCAGTGCTGCCCAATCTTACACAGTGGTTTATGAGATCTCTGAAGATTATACGGATCTGGTAAATCTTAAATTCTCTGGCGACTCATCAAATGATCCCGGGGATGCCGGTGATTTCTGTGACTGGCAGGCTGACCAGATCAACATTGAGGTATACGACTGCTATCTGAAGAACGGCAAGTACTACTACCTGGTCGATGACTATGCCACTTTAGGGTGGTCTGATAAATACATCGGATTCTACTCTTATACCTTTGACAAAACGGTCAGAAAAGACATTATAGGAAACGTGTCAGTACACATTCCCGAAGGCGAATATACGATACTGACGCAACTTGGTAATTCCCGTGGCAGAATTAACGAAGACGAATACGTTGAAACCGTGAATTCATACTGGGACGGATATGAAAAGCAGAAGTCTGTTGAAGTTAAATGGTTCATCTTCTCAGATGAGGCAGGCTTTGCCGATAACGTAAAGGATTCATGGAAAGCATTTAATCCCGAATCCGATAAATCTTCTGACGTTGATTTCGATTTCCGGACTTACTTTGGGAGATTTTACGGTGACGAATACGAGTTCGAAGTCCAGGAATAAACAAGGGGGTTAACATGATCTTAAGTATCGTTTCAATAGTTTTAAACGCACTTTTCTTCGTTGTTTTAAATCTGGAACTTTATACTGACCGCATGCCTCTGCCTGATGGAAGTTACAGGAATTGGCATATGACCCCGCTCGAAAGGTTAGAGGCTGCCGATAACCGCTTCCTGTTCTATCTGCAGATCTTATTCGCGGCTGTGAGCGTCATCAGTGCCATCTTGTTCATGGTGGGTCTTAAGAACAATGTTGTTAAGATGATAAGGCTCATATCCCTGATCGCGTCCACGGTAATGTTCGTCATCATAATGCTTGTCTCGGGCAACACATTTGCGAAATACTGATACATATAGGGGAGATATAATAAGTATGTCGAAAATACTGTTTCTGGCAGACCTGCACGGCAACATGCCTGCAACGCTTGCCTTGGAAAAAGAGATTGAAAAGATACGCCCTGACCTTATCTGGTTCTTGGGCGACGCTGTAGGAAAGGGTCCTGACAGCGATAAGACTTTAGACTGGGTGCGTACCCACTGCGACAGATTCATCGCAGGCAACTGGGATCTTTTCATCGGAGAGCTTTCCAGAAACTGCCCTCCTGAATGGGAAGGAATGTCTTTCTTCTGGGAGCAGCTTGGGCAAGAAAGGATGGACTGGTTAGAGTCACTTCCTCTTGAAGATGAAGTCCTTATAAGCGGCATTAATTTCAGGCTCTTCCACGGAAGACCGGTCGACAATAACTATCACACATATCTTTCGATAGATGAGTTCCGTCCTGCCTTTACCGATACCAACGGCAAGGTCCACGGCGGTTTTATTTCCGCTGACTGCCATACTCCTTATCTGCGCACATTCGATATGGGATATGCGATAAATACCGGAAGCGTCGGCAATTCATTAGGCGTAACTAGATGCCATGCGCTCTTGATCGAAGGCGAACTTGATTCAGAAAAAGAAGCACCCATTAACTTCTCTTTCTTAAGCATTCCGTACGATAAGGACCTCGCCATCAGGACAGCTGAAGAATGCGAAGGACTGCCGAATAAAGAAGCATACATTAATGAGCTTGTAACGGGCGTTTACAGCAGGTAACAGGTGTTCCTAAACCAGAACTTAAAAAGTGAGATTTGCATATGAGTAAGAAAAACAGAAAAACCAGTAAAGCAGCCATCGCCGGCCTGATCCTTGCGACCGCAACACCATGCCTGTTTTTAATTAGCGTGCTGGTGCTTGCAAGCAACTACGAACAAATGGGCGGCGCATTAATTATCTTTATGCTCTTGTTGCTATTACTTCCGTTTTTGGCACTGCCGCTCTCGATCGCGGGAGTGGTCATCTCAAAAAGCAAAGAAAGGAAAGGCATAGCAGCGGGCACTATCGGATTGATCCTTTCTGTCCTTGAGATAATATTTGTTGTTGTCACTTTCTCGGCATTTTTGCTCTATGAAAAAAGACCCGGGCAGTCACTCGACATCGTACCGCCTCATTTCGGATATTCTTCAGTTACTGAGACGTCAGAATCAGAACAGGACACCCAGCCTGTTTTCACCACCGGCACAAAGCAGCTCACCCTTGATGACGTTATCGGGCTGTCTTCAAAAGGCGAAGAACTTGTATGGGAAGATCTCTCTGATTTCAAAGGCGTTGAGACCGGTTCAGGCCTTTACATCGTGACATATAAGATCGATGAAAATTACGAGCTGATGGTAGGTGGCACGGGCGCTGTCGGAAAACCCATGTATGCACATTTGATCTATGTTGACGATGAGTATGTCGACATCATGACTGACGATGCCGAAGCATTCATCGCTGAGCATTCGTAACATCAATCAGGAGAAGTAACCTTACCTGTAGGACCAGCCGCTCCTTCCGGTTATAGTTTCCAAGTTGCAACTATAACAATAGAATTCATGATGCGGCAGCTTGTTCGTATAGTAGGTGTAAAGATTCAATCCTTCTTTGTCGGGGTCGACTTTTCGGGCGAGAGCCTCAACATCACTTTTTGAGGCTACGTGAACTTCGACGCAGAAGCTGTAATCTCCGAAAACCTCTTTAATCGCTTTCTCGATGGTCTTATGGTCATCAACGTCGTCAACTGCAAGAACGCAGTAATAATTCAGTTCCCACTCATCCATAGCGTCATCGAAATCGAGTTCTTCCAATTCAGTCTCGCCATGACCCCAGGCAACACACAAATAAGGCGCAACGACCCCGCCCGGGAATTTCTTCTCGAGCTCGGCCGTAAAGTATTCTTCCAATTCAGGACGGTACAAAACGTAATTGATATTTGTCTGGTAACCGCCATCCTTGGTCGTGACCCAGATTTCCTCACCTTTGTACTGGTCCCATTTATAGGTATACTCGTAATGTGACACGACCGGCGACTGTATGAAATAGATACCGGGACGGTAAGCCACAGTGTCCGTCAGCGTAAAACGTCCGCCGTATGTATCTTCGAGCATCTCTTCAATTTCCTTGCCCTGGCCAGCACCCTTGCTCTTGCCCCCGCATGAAGTAAGAAGCATTGATGAGCACATCGCCAGTATTAATGCCGTCGCCGTTATCTTTTTTAATTTCATAATTTATCCTCGTTAATTATTTTCAGTTCTCGAAAAGACAGGCACATTATAACAAAAGTTCAGTTTGCTATAATATTGTGCATATCAACGCCTGACTGGAAAAGGGAAATACAAAATGGAATTCGAATTACTTATCAAGCGCATCAACGAATTAAGCAGGAAGTCCAAGACAGAAGGCCTTACTCCTGAAGAGAAGGAAGAACAGACCATGCTCCGCAACGAATACAGGGCCAAGGTCGTCGGCAATCTGTCTTCACAGCTTGAAGGGCTCAAGATAAAGCAGCCCGACGGCACGATCACGGACGTTAAGAAAAAGCAGTAAAAGGGATAGATCTTTGAGATAAGGAGAAGAGAAGATGAGATTTGAGGACGGACGCATCGATCAGTTCGTCAGCGACAAGAAGTTAATTTCCACAGCTGAAAGAGACGAACTGTTCACACAGTTTAGAAGAAGGGGCCGCGATTTCATTCCGGTTGCCGTGCAGCAGGTCAAGAACAGCTATTCAGGTTCTGATACAGGCTTTGAAGACTTAACGGAAGAGCAGGCCGAATTCATCAGGCGTGCAGGAGATTTAGCGGAGAACGGCTATCAGGATGATCCTGATGCACCAAAGAAAAAGCTTTCATGGTTCCCTCTGATAGTAGTCATCGCTACATTTGCGGTCGTAATAGTCGGGTCAATGTCCGGAGGCGTTGCATTTGCTTTAGGAGGATTCTTCCTGGGCTTTTCCATTCTGGGCTTTTATGCCGCAAAATCAGGTAATGCCAGAGGATTTACGTTCTACGGCGGTACTTCTTCCGGCTCTTCCAAGTCAGCAGGCATCGCGATCGGAATAATCGGTATTGCAGGTGCCATACCGATGTTCTTATCAGGGGTCATCGGAATGACCGGCGCTTTCCTCCTTATGGGCGCGCTCCTGTTTGCCGTTGTCGCAATACTAATGCTGGCAGGCTTTATCAAGAGCTTTTCCGCGAAGAACAAATACAGCGAAGAGATAGCTGCAACCTGCGTAGGCTACTTGAGAACTGTCGATAGCCATTCCGGCGGTTCAAGGAGACACAGACGCGGCTACACCATGCGCACTTCACCGATCTTTGAATACACATACCAGGGCAAGGACTATAAGGGAATTTACGACCGCATGATCGACGGAATCGATGCAGACGTCAACATGGGCGTAGCATCAATAGCGATCGATCCGAAGCACCCTGAAGACATTTACCACAAGTCGACAGGCGTTCAGGTAAAGGGCCTTATCGTATCCATTATCTGCTTTGCATTGTGCGGTGTATTTGCCATGGCTTTCTTAAACGGCGGATTTTTATCCGGAAATGGTTCGTCAGTTCCCGGAATGGACGGTTTTACGATCTTCAAGATCATGACCGGTTCAGACGAAGAGCGGGAGAATATCTTCGAATCTATGGGTGACCACATAATGAACAACTTCGGCTATCAGATCCCTTATGAGATCGAAGATGACCTGGTCGAAAAGCGCCAGGCCGAATTCGCATATATTAAAGGCCAGACATGGTATTACGAACTTGCGACCATCGAGAGGATCGACGAATTTGACAACGGTGAATACAGCATCGTCTTTGAGGACAGATCTCTGCCCCAGCTCGGAAAACACGGCGATCACGATGACATCGGCGACACGCGTATCGTCTTCTACGTAGCAAACGAGTACGAATCTAACGGTGAGACAAAGATCGAAAAAGAAGTCTTCTGGGATCTTTCACCCGCTGAACATACCTACGTCGGAGCCCACGGCGCTTACGAAGGATAAGTAAAACCTCAGACAAATAGCACCTGCAGGCTTCGCCGTCAATGGACGTAAACTTGCCTTTGGCACCATTGACTGCTTGCCTTTGCAGGTGCTTTTTTAGTGTTTAAGGGGCCGGTCCCCGACCCCGCATAAAATGCCGGTCTTTAAAGACGTGGCCGATTGCAACAGGCATCAGAATGAGTCTAATTTCTTGTAGGTTTTTTGTCGGATTTTCAGAGGTTTTTAGCCTCAAAACCGGCAAGTTTTGTCGTTATCGAACATTCTTTGAGGGTGGTTGTATTGAAAGCTTGTAGGAAATCTTGTCGGTTCTTTGTCGGTCCTTGTCGGATGCGCGCCTAATTTCATGCTGCCGACAAAACCAGACAAGTAATCCTTTCAAATTAGGAGAAAAATCTCTGAAAACCGACATGACCTTACGTCATACCTTGCAAAGCTTACAAGGATTCAGAGAAAAAACTTTGAAAAACACTGAATAAACCGACAAGAAATTAGGAAAAAGGGCGTCTCAGATTTGAAACGCCCCGAATCAGAATCACATCTCTCTAATATATTTTGTTGCCCTGTCATTCAGGTATTTGATCGCGTCATCTAATGACCTGTCGCCCGCGTAGTATGGCGCAAGTTCTTCCAAAGTGAACTGCACGATCGTGTAGTCTTCGTAGTAGTAGGTTGAGATCGTAGAGAGGCTGTCCGTGAAGCAGTCATGCATGACGTCGGTTGCAGCCTTGTTGCCGGATGCCTTATCAAGTCCTGCCGCGGGTATGAACGCGCCTGACTGGACGCTTGCCATGTAGCGTTCGTATAGATCGTTGTTGATCTTTGTCAGGCTTTGTATGTTTTTCTCCATGATCTCTTTGTTGGTTACTATCTGCCTGAATTCGCAATTGTCTGCCGCGAACGCTTCGCCTGCGAACAGATAATTTAAGAACTTTTTGCAGCCTTCTTCAACATCGGTCGAAGCAGATACTGAGACCGTCTCAAGCGCTTTGAATCTGGGGCCTGATGCATCGACGGAAGGCGTGCCGATTATCCTGTATTCGCCCTTGGGCCTGAAGCATGCATATACATAGTCGAGATAGTCGTCGATCTTTAAGTAGTAGCATTCGCCTCTGTACCTGTTCCAGTTATCCAGATATTCCCGGGGAGTGTCCGCCAGATCGTCGTATTCGATGGCGGCGGCATATTCGACTGCACAGCGGAACTGATCAGTTCCGAAGTCTACGGCATCACCTTCGATGGCACTCTTTGTGTCTATGCATGACAGCAGAAAATCACGTTTGTTATAGACAGTCGAATCAGGATAATCGTATGGCGAGAAGCCGTTCATGGGGCCTTCTACAAGTTCGTCGTATTCTTCAAAGGTAAGTCCTACAGCGCCGTCTTTTAAAAGCTCCGTATTGGTAACGAGGCCCTCGATCTCCAATGTGACAGGGAGGAAGTAAAGCTTTCCGTTTATCCTTCCGGCTTCGAAAATGTTCACGTACTGTTTATCCAGTATCTCGGGGGACAGGAAACCTGTGAGGTCCTTGAAGATATCGTCACGCATCGCATAGTTTTTCTGGATGCCGATCGCAAGGTCAGGTGCCTCATCGCTTTGCAGATCCTGGATCATCTTATATATCTGCTGGTCGTCCTCAGTGACGTTGCCGAATGTCCTTCCTATGACAAAACCTGTCTTGTACTTATCCCATACCCTTATGAGATATTCGTTGTCTGTCCTGTTGAACTCATAGATCGATCTGGCAAGATAATCCGAGATGCCTGAATTCTGGGGCAGGGCCAGCTCGATTATCTGCTTGCCGGCATGAGGATTCTTATCAGCTCTTTTAAGGACTCTCACATAACTGGAGGTAATGGCGTCAATGCTTCCGTAGTATATCGCCTGCTCGTCAAGTATGACCGTTCTTTCTTCGGTGCTGCTAAGGATAGTGGACATGATGTTGACATCCTCGCTTTCTGACGGTGAGAAATAAGGCGAGTACCAGTTGGTATCGATCATGGTCACGGGAGTCATGGTGTTGACGTCGAGCTTTATGACGTTGCCTAATGAATCGATCTTGCACAGATCACTGTTATCGGTTGAAGTATATTCGGCAATGTTAATTTTGGATGAATCCAGATCTCTGAACGAAGTTTTGCTCTTGAGATCTCCGTTGTAGATATCGAATTCACAGGCAACGACATCGCCTGTCTCGTAGCCTGCCAGATAAAGTGATCCTGAATGTTCATCAAGCGAAAAGCTGTACTGGATGTATCCGAGGCGAAGTGAGGACATATCGCATTCGGTGACAAATTCTTTGTCTTTGAACAGAGCCAGCTTCCAATCCTGGTACATGCCTCCATGGTATTCGCCGTCCAGGAGCGCAACCGTGTAATCGCCGATGAGAGTTAGATACATTACGCCGTATCCGGGAGATTTGAGTTTTTTAGCCTCGCCTTCGAAGACAGCCTTCGTGTCCGTTATGTTTCCGCTTTCCGCATCTATGGTTACGAAAGCATGATAGCCCTCGACCGTTTCTGAGTTCAGATATGCTATCGCGTTTATGGTCTTTCCGTCAGGCGAAGCGGAGATGGAACAGAACTGGTAGATAAAGAAACCGTCTTTGGAGGGGATCTCGTGGCGGCTTATGAGTTTGCCTTCAAAATCATAGATGTCGAGCTTGGTCTTCGAGGTCATCCACTGGTCAGTCGTATAGCAGTAAGCATGGATGAATCTGTCATCGCTCGCGCACATGACTTCTGAAGGCGGCAGATTCAGGTGCTTCGGCATGTCCGGCGTAAGCTCGAACCTTGTCGATTCGAACCACGGATCGTCTTCTTTTACTACATTGCTGCTCTTCTTTACGGAACTACATGACGATAACATCGTCAGGAGCATGACTATGGACATGGCCATAGCAACAGGTCTTACGTGCTTCATAGATTAACTCCCCATATCTTAAGATTCGAATTATCCCGATTAAATAATACAACGAGGATGGTTCTTTTTGATACTCAGGAAAGATAAATATAAATTTATATTTTGTTCATAATGAGGCCATTTCAGGTGTTATAATCTAATCAGCCGAAGGCGTCCCCTTTGGCATTTTCATTTCTATACGTATAACATCGGGATCGGAAGATGCAGAAAAGAAAGGCGTTCTTTACGTCTATAAGTAAGAAACTGATGCTCCTTAACATCATCGGGGCATTTATTCTGGCCGTAACACTGGTTGCGGTTGCCATTGCCCTGTCCAGCAAGATTCTTTCCGAGGGTGCCTCTGCCCAGATGAACCTTTTCTGCGAAGAGCGTGCTGACGATATTAATCTTGAGATGGCAAGGATCGAAGACGCCGTCAGTTCTCTTGCCAGATGGACCAGGAGCAGGATCCCGGATGTAGAGACGATCAAGGAAGACGGCGAACTCAGAGATGCCATAGTCGATGATGCTGATGATCTTATCCGCTTCATGACCGAGCACAACGATTTCATTGAAGGCGCATATATCCATTACACTTTGGATGTAACCGGCATCACGGACCGCGAAGAGGGCGTTTACTACACCAGGAACGATGACGGGATTTTTATGACGATCCCCTTTACACAGGAAGAGATCGTTAATGACCCCGTTGCGGAAGACTGGTATTACGGACCTATCAGGCTTGGGGAACCTGCCTGGACAAAGCCTTATTATGACTACAGCGTAGAAAATTACATTGTCTCATACATAGAGCCGGTATTTATAGGCGATACTCCGGTTGCGGTCATCGGGATCGACATCAGTTTTACCAGGGTAATCGACTGGGTCGACACTTTCTCGTATCAGGAGTCCGGTTACATGTTCCTCAAAGAAGCTGACGGAACAGTCCACTACCACTACGACGATCTCGTAAACGGCCATATGCACGGAGATGAGATGGACCAGGTACAAGAGAACGGGGACCTGATGGATAAACCTGCGACCGGCACTGAAATTGTCAGATACTATTTTAAAGACAGAGAACGCGCGATGGTATTTGTGACGCTCAGAAACGGCATGAAGCTCGTTCTTTGCGATGACTATGCCAATATTTACAGAGAAAGAGACAACGCGGTCGTCCTCATGATCATCCTGTCCGTGCTTATTACCATGCTGATCGCCATCGTTGCAGTCGTCATGGTCAACCGCATAACCGATCCGTTAAGGAAGATCACCGAAGCTGCACGTGCGGTAAGCGAGAATAATTTTGATGTCGATCTTCCTCCGGAGAATGACGATGAGATCGGCGAGCTCTCAAAAATGACCAGACTCGCGATCGAGAATGCCCGTGCAAGAGCAGAGAAGGCCGCATCAAAGGAAAGGGAACAGGAGCGTAAGATCGAGAAGAGCGCAAAGGTATTGAAGCAGCAGGGCGATGATCTTGTCGCCATGAAGAACCTTGCGTATGTGGATTCTCTTACAAACGTTAAGAATAAGCTCGCTTACGATGACACGGTCGAATACATCAACGAGAAGATCAGGAACGGTACTGCTGAATTCGCCGTCATCATGTGCGACTTAAACTACCTCAAGCACATCAACGACAACTTAGGCCACATAGCAGGTGACGAAGCTATCCAGAAGACCGCATCGATCCTCTGCAAGGCATTCCCATTAAGTACTGTCTTCAGGATCGGCGGAGACGAATTTGCCGTCATCCCAACAGGTCTTGATTACTCAAGGATCGATGAAAAGCTCGATGCATTGAAGACGATGCTGGAGAGCCAGAGAAACATATCCGATAACTATCTTGAGCGCATCTCACTCGCATTCGGCTGCGCAGTCTTCGAACGCGGGAAAGACACAACTTACCAGGAAGTCTTTGAGCGTGCCGACAAGATCATGTACGAAGAGAAAAAGAAGATCCACACAAGAGACGGAATCTTAACAGACAGGTAAGGGTAAAAGGCGCAAAAAATACACATTCTTAGATTAGGTTCGCATAAAAATACAGGTTAAGGAGTTTTACTATGGGGATTGGAACTTCTAACGCAAAAAGAATCCAGGCAGCGTTATTAGCAGTATTAATGCTTCTGACGGTTACAGCCTGCAACAAGCAGGACGACCCGACCGTTAATACATCTACAGAAACAACTGCTGAGAGCACGGCTATCACTTATACATTCGGATTTACAGATGAACCCGAAGAAAACGAATCCGAATATATCATCGGTAACGAAGATAAGGCACAAAAGGTGATCACCTGCTCTCACAGAAACCTGTTCGGAATTGAAAAGGTCGTCCTGTTTGAAGACAGAGTGACCGCAGTATTCGATAAGAATACCTGCGATAAGTGCGGATGCTTCATCGGGCAGGGAAACGATGCAATACAGTACATCTTGGTAAGTTTTAATAACTTAAGCGGAATAGAGGCGCAGTTTAATATAACTGAAGACCAGGGCAAATACATATTGGATGCGGCATGCCAATATGAAGAATCTGACCTGATCGATCCAAATCGCGAAGTAAAGATCACCGGCTTCGGGATAAGAGGCGTGAAAGAATCTATATATGCAGACATCCTTGCGGGTGATCTCGAGATAGGTTTTTCTGAAGAAAACCACGACACCCACACGATGTATTACGATGCATCAGAGAAGACATGGTCTGATGTCACAACGAAAGTTTACGAATCAAATAATGATTCAGACACAACCGGCATTGAGATCACCTGGTCACTTGACCTGATATACAGTCAGGAACAGCAAGTATATGAATACGACGGCGTCACATATCAGGTACAATCCTATAACCGCGAATTAGGTATCTTGATATATAACAAAAGCGATGAGACCAAGACCATAGGCGGAACGCGATACTTACAGCGTGTTAATGGTGATGACCTGATAGATCTTGGCAGAAATGGCCGTGAAATGAACTACGCCGGTGTAATAGTCAAAGATATGCCTGTTGCCAAGGTATGGAGCTTAGGACACTCCGACCAGTATTCACCATGGGACCGCACACCTGATCCGCAGTTTACCCTGTACGAGAACGAGACGTTTGAGATCGGACCCGGAGAAAGCATGTATGCCGAGATACTGGTCATGGATTTTGACATGGTTAAAGACGGCATCTACAGACTGACATTCGGCGATGCGGTAATTGACTTTGAGCTTCAGTGGAAAATGATCTGGTAAGACTTACTTAAAAGTCTCCCTGGATATCTCATAGATATTCGCTGTATCCATGTCTGATACGTAATAGAGCTTGAAGTTATCCAGGTCGTATACGATGGACCATTGTGTCTTTATGACTTCGTAATCCTGACTGACATCCATGAGGAGTGTCATGGCTTCATCTTCTGTGAGGACTCCGTTTTTATCACTTAAGCGTTGTACAAGTGTGTCGTAACGGTCACACTGGCTGTGGGTATCAGAAGACATGTAGAAGTTCGTAACCTGATCTGCTTCTACGATCTTAAGTTCACCATCTACCCATTCTGCGACGACGGATCTTCCGGTCTTATCCGTAATGAAGATATGAAAGGATCTGCCGACCATGGTCTTGATGTCATAAGACTTAAGAAGTTCAATTGCCTCATCAACTGAAGCGCACTTATCGAGTATTGCTCTTTCTGCTACGGGCAGGTAAAGACCGGTCTTTCCGGTATTCTGGCTCATGTCGGTATAGTCAAGGCTCAAACAGGATACACCTACACCTGCTTCGTTTATTCCGTCGGAGGTGAGCAGGGGTGCAGCCCTCAAAAACGCTCTGCCATAAAGGGAACAGGGTTCTCTTAACTTGGTATCTCCGCCCATGCTTATGATCGCCAGATCAGTTGTTGCAATAGAAGCATATCCGTCTTCAGGTTCTGAATACATAATGAGCGTATCCGTAGTCACGTGATCGTAGTTTCTTCCAAACAGGTGATCACCCGAAGGAGACGTGCATGCAAACGAACAGCAGCTGAATTCAGATATATCAAGATCGATGGGCAGGTTCCAGAACAGGTTCGAAGATACCCATCTTGCAAGTGAATTCTCATCGTAAGATCCGTCAGACAAGAGTTTATCCAGTTTGTAATCGCTGTCGACACGTATGGTGTAAACATCCGGTGCATATTCATTTACCGATAACATCGTAGCAATATCGTTCCGAAGGTAAATGCCTAGTCCAATGGCAAAGACAAGTATCAATGCAACTGTGCCGAGTGCTAAACGTGAACCACGTATCTTGATTCCCAGTAATGCATAAGCAAGCACGATAAGCATAGGAACAGCAACGAGCCAACCTGCAAAAGATAGCATGTTATACAAACTGATATCCACGATCTCAAATTCATAAGGTGTAACTGAAGCCAGGTTAGTGTTGTAGCCTATTTCCCCTGCTGCTTCTTCGTAAACTTCTATGGCAAAATCAAGTTTCTCTTCAGTAAGAGTAGAATCTTCAGGGATACCGTCTTCCTTAAGCTTTCTTAGTTTGGCAAGCTTCTCCTCGTAATCCTGATCGTAGTAGTCTGCGATTACCTTATCTGTTCCTGATGGAGTAGCCTTAACGTTGACGGTCATGTAACCGTTGGCACTGCTGTAGGAAGAACTGGCAACGCTGGTCCGGGCTTTATAACCGGTTAGTGGAATACTTATGAAAGAATCATCCGGAAAGTCTATCTGATAGCAGTAAAGACCATCCGCGTTCTCGTAAATACTATCTGTATCCAGCTTTACAGAGTATCGCTTACCGATATCAGCAGCTTCAATTACAGAAGCATCCTTATATTCAGCAACACTGATATTCTTCTTGATCACCGTGCTTGTCACAACAGAGGCAATGCCTGCCACTGCAAGCAAAGCTGTAATAGCAATTACTGTCTTTCTGGCCTTCTTCATGTCCCATACACCCACCATATGCTTGATTACAACATATTAAGACAGAGATGTATTGTTCGTGTATCGATTAATCAAATCAAGGATTATTCATATTCATAAGTATGCACCCGGAAAATCAACAAAGGAGATAACCATTAATATGTGTGTTGGCGTATAAGAGGAAAGGATTCATTAGCAACTTTTTAAAAAATTTGAAAAATGTTCTTGACTGCACGTTGCGTGCAGATGTTATTATGTCCTCAAAGAGGAGGAAGCAGCCATGAAAACCATTTCAGAAGTTGTAAATTTATTGGGTGTAACAAGAAGAACCCTGCAGGAATATGATAACGAAGAGGTACAGTTACTTCATCC
Organism: Oscillospiraceae bacterium; assembly: GCA_902787975.1. Lineage (GTDB taxonomy): Bacteria > Bacillota > Clostridia > Saccharofermentanales > Saccharofermentanaceae > Saccharofermentans. The sequence goes on along the minus strand of CADAIP010000007.1, from coordinate 37,511 downwards.
TTGTAAGAAGGATGATACAGACAAGGGTAAATGGCTTTATGATGATGAGGCTCTACAAAAGTTGGAAATAATAACTGTTTTTCGTGAAATTGGTTATAAAAGATCAGAGATTAAAGATATTTTAAATAAACCATCTGTTGATTTAGCTGAAGAGTTTAAAAAAGGAAAACAAAAGCTTTTGGAAAAGAAAGAGCGAATAGAGGCAATGGTTTCTTATTTTGATATGTATATTTTTGTATCCTCTATTCCGTTGTCTTTTTTTGAATACTTAGAGAATGTATCGGGGAAACTAAACGGAAAAAGAAGGGATATTGACACAATATTAAGTTTAGGTCGGGTCTTTCTTACAGAAGGGAAAAATCAACTCAATGAAGAAACAGCACCTCTTGTCAAGTTAATAATTCTAATATCATATATTCCAATAATGAAGGCAAAATCTCCTAAATCAGATGAGGTTCAAGATTATATTGAAATGGTATTTAAGTACTATATAGGCATATATGTAGATAGAAATGAACGAGCTAGTGAACTAGTTAGTTCAGAACAACGTGACTCAATAATCGAGAGTATGCTTAATGATAAAGAACATCAGTATGAATGGTTTTTTAATCCTGTTGATCTAGCAATAAATGAGAAGTCATTTCAAGAATATGTAGATAACGAATTTGGTTCGCTTGAATTGAGAAAGAATATAGTCGCAATAATGGATGAAGACGTTGCCCCAGTGTTTTTGAAACCGGAAATACCTTTATTCAAAGTAAAAACAAAGGATGTATCAGCACTAAAAAGCACTTCAAAAACTATTGGATTAATAGAGAGGATGGTCTGTATTTGCTGTATGATTCGGAGATGGAAATGCGGGGAGAATGCAAAAATAGCCCGAATATTACCGACTAAACATGCGATTTCATTGGCTTTGCATCAAATCTTGCATCAAAAGTAGTAAGTTAGTAGTAAGTTTGAGTAAAAAGCCCATCCGGTACATCTACCAGATAGGCTGAAATGCCTTTATTTATTGCGTTTGCAGATTTTTACTACTTATTTATTAGCCCAAGGGTTTTATTGCCGGGAAGAACATAACGTTCAGCTTTCATTCTTGAGCTAAAGATGCAATACGAATCTGTCGATGACGTATTTAATGGCCATGTATCTGTGCTCTGATAAAGCCGAATTCATTACCGGTGAGAATATCTGTATAGATGGTGGCATGACCAGGCAGATGATCTACCACGGTGAACACGGCTGGACATTTGAAGGTTAACTTATTTCGCTTCTTGTGTTTTTCCGTACAGGAAAGGCTTTGCAAGTTTGTTGGCAAAGAAATCCACAAGCGGTCCCATGAAGAATGCCGTGATTATTGTGCCTGCTCCGATTACTGCACCGATACCGTCAATGGTGGCGCCGGAGAGGAAGTAGAGTCCGACTCCGAGGATGACGCAGATAACGTCGGTGATTATCCTTACATATTTGAACTTGCCCTTTTTCCAGGTGTTGGAGATTATAAGGGCAACTGCGTCGTATGTTGATACGCCGATATCTGCGGTCATGTAAAAAGATGAGGCTACGCAGATTATAAGGATGCCGATTATGAGGCATATTGCTCTTCCGATGAGGCCTAAGTCGGGGAAGAAGTTTTCTAAAGTCTTCTGAGAGAACTCAGCTACATAACCTATTAGGAATAAGTTGATGAAGGTTGCAAGTCCTATGTAGTGCCTGTCAAATATGAGACTGAACAGGAGCATTATCACGTTTACTATTACATAAAGGGTACCGAAGCTTATCGGGATGACAGTATCAAGGCCAGCCATCAGTGACTGGAAGGGGTCTACTCCGAACATCGCACGCTTGAAAAAGCCTACTGCGATGCCGCAGATGAGCACGCCGAAGATGCTCATGAGTATGCGTTTGACCATGTGGTCTTTCTTGAAAATGCTCTTTAATTTATTCATGGGGCAATCATAGAACAAATGCACTGATACAACAATTCAGGTACATTGTTTTTATATCAATTAAAAGACGTCATTTAATTGATGATGCTGATATCCTTCGGGAATGAAGTGATTTCCATCATGATGTCCGCCATTTCTTTTGGGCTTTTGCGCGGCTGTTCCTGGCACCATAATTCGGTTACGTGCCAGAATCCCGCGGTCCTGTATGCGAAGTGATATTTGTATTTGGAGTTTTCCTTTTGCTTTGCATTTGCATTGGGATCACCTTGCCCTATCTGTGAAGACATCATCAATACGAGTGATTCGAATTCACTTGCAAAACGGTACATTATGCCTGATTTGTTAAGGATCGTGAGCATGTTCATATTCTCATTCCAGAACGAGAAATATACGATGCAGAATTCACGGAAATCTTTGGGCGCTCGGGCTGCTATGTAATTGGAAAACTGGGTTGCACACCCCTTGAAGCAGTGATGAAGTATCTCATCTTTTGTCTTGAAATGGCGGTATAAAGTCCTTCTGGTGACGCTGCAGGAATCGGCGATCTCCTGGATGGTTATCACATCGTATTGTTCTGTCTCAAGAAGTGAACAGAGAGCATTTGCGATCCCGTCTTTTGTCTTTTGTATCCTCTTGGAAGTATCACGCATGGGGCCGCTCCTTAAATGGCACATTCTCGCGAATGTGAGACATATACGCAAAAACGATTGAATTCTCTTACTTGCAGAATTATAATCCGTGCATGTAGATGTCGCAAGTGTGACATTTAAGAAACGCACTGATTTTAATGTTTTTAAGGAGATATCAGAACATGGACATAAGGGATGACAGGATCGATGAAGGCAAGGCTTTTGACTGGGGAAAGACTTCAGAAGCTTATGCCAAGTACAGGGATATTTATCCTGAGGAATTCTACAGAAAAGTTGCCGACAGGGGTTTGTGCATTAAGGGTCAGAGAGTTCTGGACCTTGGAACAGGTACGGGCGTGCTGCCGCGCAACATGTATAAGTTCGGAGCAGAATGGGTAGGTACTGACATATCTCCCGAGCAGATAGAACAGGCAAAGCTTCTTTCTGAAGAAGCCGGCATGAATATAGAATATAAGACCATATCTGCGGAAAAGCTGGATTTTCCTTCCGGATCTTTTGATGTGATAACGGCATGCCAGTGCTTCTGGTATTTCGATCACGATAAGGTAGCACCTGAGTTTTCCCGCATACTTAATAAGGACGGAAGGCTTGTTGTTTTATTTATGGCGTGGCTCCCTTTTGAAGATGAAATCGCAGGAAAGAGTGAAGATATCGTGCGCAAGTACAGTCCCAGCTGGACGGGCGGAGGCGAGACCAAGCATCCTATCTTTATACCTGATGTGATGTACGATTATTTTGAGCTTGAAGATCACGAAGAATACGATCTAATGGTGCCTTTTACAAAAGAGTCCTGGCACGGAAGGATGTTTGCCTGCAGAGGTGTAGGAGCTTCCTTGTCTCCTGAAGAGCTTGCCGCGTGGGATAAGGAACACAGGGAGATGCTGGAGAGTTATCCTGACAGCTTTGAGATAAAGCACTATGCTGCGATAGCGGTGCTGAAGAAGAAATAAACTGCCGTTCATATATCAGGAACGACCGTTCATGTGTTTTTTGTTTTAAGCAATCCAACCTCCTGATAATATCGCCTCAAACAAAGGCGAAAGGAGATTGGAATATGGGATATGCAATCAAAACAGAAAACCTGGTAAAGAGGTACAAGGACAAGACTGCAGTAGCAGGTCTTACGCTTGAAGTTAAAGAAGGCGAGCTTATTGCGCTTTTAGGCGTAAACGGCGCCGGCAAGACCACTACCGTAAAGATGCTCACATGTCTCACCAAGCCTACAGAAGGCAGGGCAGAGATCATGGGATGCGATGTAGTAAAAGATTCCGCGAATGTTAAAAGACTTGTAGGCGTCTCACCTCAGGATACGTCTGTCGCTGAGAACCTGACCGTCAAAGAGAACCTTGAGTTTATGGCAGATCTTTATCTTTCCAAGGACAAGGCTAGATCTTCCGTAGAAAGAACGATAAAGGCATTCGGGCTTGAGGAGTTCTCAGGCAAGAAAGCAAAGCTCTTATCGGGCGGATATAAGCGCAAGTTATCCATAGCCATGGCGATAATTGGTGAGCCCAAGGTGCTCTTTTTGGATGAGCCTACACTGGGACTTGATGTCCTTGCCAGAAGGCAGCTTTGGCGCGAGATCGAAGCGCTCAAAGAGAACATGACGATCGTTCTCACAACCCACTACATGGAAGAAGCTCAGGCCCTGGCAGACAGGATAGTCATAATGACCGAAGGCAACGTAAAGGCCATAGGAACTTTAGAAGAACTAGAGAACATGACAGGCAGGAAAGGCCTTGAGGATGTTTTCGTAAGCATTGCGGAAAGAATGGAATAAGGAGATCAGGACAATGAAAAGAACAATGGTATTCGCAAAAAGAAATCTTATAGAAGTCTATAGAGATCCGTTAAGCTGGATCTTCTGTATCGCATTCCCGATAGTAATGCTGATAATAATGTCCATCGTAAATTCAGCCATTCCTAAAGAAGCCGGCAACACTCTCTTCAGGATCGATAACCTGGCAGGCGGTATCGCAATATTCGGACAGATGTTCATCATGCTCTTTACGGCTATCGCTGTTGCAAAGGACAGGAACGGCGCATTCCTTACAAGGCTTTATTCTTCACCCATGAAGAGCGGTGACTTCGTATGGGGATATATCCTCCCGATGCTTCTTACGGCAGTGATCCAGGTATGTGTATCGCTTGCAGCTGCTATCGTAGTGTCAATTGTTGTAGGGTATTCTCTGAACATTGCAGGACTGGCCTTGGCTGTTGCGGCAGTAATCCCTTCTGCACTGATGTTCTCTGCAATAGGATTCCTTTTTGGCGCACTCTTTAACGAGAAGGCTGCTCCCGGAATCTGCTCGATCATCATCTCTTTAGGTGCCATGGTCGGAGGCATCTGGTTTGACGTGGAGGGCGTAGGCGGATTCATGTATAAGCTTGGAAGATGCCTGCCGTTCTTATATGCGACAAAGCTCGCACGCTCTGCGATCTCAATGGACTTCGGAGTTAGTGAGTTTTTGGTACCGCTTGGAGTGGTCGTCTTTTCTGCCATCGCATTAACTATTCTTGCGAGCATTGTCTTTAACAGCAGGATGCGCGCTGACCAGAGGTAAATGCTATACTCATGTCATGAAGATCCTTACAGAAACCGACAACAAATATAAGGAGATAGAACTCCATGTTTGCAACAACGCCCTGACGGACGAGGTCAGGGCTATTGTCGGTGAACTGCACGAGATATACGACTACAACATTCCCGGAACAGACGAGATAGGCAACAAGCGCATGATAAGAAGAGCAGAGATCTTATCTGCATATTCTGAAGGGCAGCGCGTGATCGTACTGACAGGTGACGGACGTTATGTGGTGCAGAAGAAATTATATGAATTAGAGACTGAACTTGGTGAAGCTAACTTCATCAGGATATCCAAATCCGAGATAGTAAACATACATAAGATCAAGTCACTCGACTTAAGCATCACGGGCACGATCAGGCTCGTCATGAAGACCGGCTATGAGACATATGTCTCACGAAGAAACGTCTCTAAGATCAAAGAGAAACTTACAAAAGAAAGACTGGAGGGCAGGGCATGAAAGAAGTTCTGAAAAGAGGCCTTACGAGCTTTGCGCTCTCAGCTTTTGCAGGGCTTTTAGTAAATCTCATAATAGACATCGTCATGAGCTCTGTCCTTAAGACCGGCTTTATCTCAATGTCGCCCGATTATGTGGCGCTTTTCCCCTCAGTAACGATAGCGGCATACGTCAATGTCCTGCTCTACGGTGTAATCGGCGCGACCTTTTCCCTGGCAGCATATATCTATGAGGTCGAGAAGATCGGATTCATCATCCAGAGCATCATCTACTTTGTCATCACCTCATCAGTATGCGTCGGCATAACGATCCTCTTGTGGCAGCTCCACAAGTACCCGGCAGCATTTATTTCCACTCTCGCAGGATATCTTGCAACACACATAATCATGATGGTCATCGAATACAGAAGGCTCAAGGCCGACATCAAGGTGATCAATGAGTTGTCGGCGGAAGAATAAACGATTTTTGATACTGCCACTTCTTAATATATAATTGGATTAGTTCATACTATTTTTGTGGGGAAAATACTATGTATGCAACAGGAGCATTAGATCCTAACTGGTGGAAATACCAGGCGTTAAATCACAGATGGTACAGAGACGATGATGCTTATGCGGATTATCGCGAACCACCGTCAATGAACGGACTCGAATATCTCTGTGTTCATTTCGATGGAGCAAGAGGATATTCATTAGTTTCTTGTCCTTGGGTACACGGTCAGGTTTCTTTCACGCCTTCCGATGATCCTTTTGAAGTGACGTTTTTTGGCTCAGCCACGTTTGATCTTAAAGATTCAGGAGGTACGGTTAAATACAGGGTGACAAAGCTCGTTTGTGATACGGATACTCTTACGTTTACCATGCTGAAGCTGAGTAATGAGGAAGAGATTTCAGTTGCTATGGGAATAGCTCCGGAAGGCTTTACAACGGATCTGTTCGCGACTCTTTTGCCTAATTTGGATCTGACAACGAGGTCGGAAGTAACGGCACCTCCGATGCCTTCGATGGTTATGGGCACGATTCCTCCTGTCAGTAATCCCCAGCCTTTGTCTCAATGGAACTGTCCGTGCGGCACTGCGAACACCGGAAACTTCTGTACGGCATGCGGACATAAGCGCGAGTAAAAGGTGATAGATGAATAGTGTAAAGAAATGCATTGCCTCTGTTTTGGTATTGATCTTCGTAATGTCGGCGCTCACGGGATGCGGCAAGCCGTATGGTACACGCATCTATACTAAAGAAGACATAGTGGAGATCTGCGGCTTTGATAAGGTTTATGAAAGAAATACAACATTCGGCGATGTGGAATGCGTAATGCTGGAACACAACGATACCGGTTCACCTTATAACTACTATGACTACATGACCTTCTATATCTTCGATACATTGGAAGATGCAGAAGCGGCATACAAGGATACGGAAGACTGGTTTAAGGATAAGGACTTCAGATCAGACCGGGATTACAGGGCCGGCTGGATCAGGCAAGCTTACGATGCGAATGTATACGAGTGTATATATATTTCCGGGAACCTGATCATATCAGCATACCTGAAATACTCGAGCAATTATTACGAGGAAGGCGATGAGACCATTGTTACTTCTGCAACACGCCAGGTCAACAAGGATGCGTACATTGAGTCCGTCAGAAATGACTTCCCGTCCAGGTAAATGGCCCTGTTGAGGAACACTAATAAAATGAGCGTGATTAATCGCGGTCCCGGAGCTTATTCCGGGATCGTTTTATTTGGATGATTAAGAAAAGTGCGATCAAATCCATAGTCGACTATTGATTTAATCGCATTTTTATCATTATACCCAAGAGATATGTGGGCGTTTTTTCTTAAAAACTGTTATCCCAAACGTATAATTTCTTGCAGGTCCTTTGTCGGTTTTTCAGAGGTAATTCAGAGCTTTTCCTCCTAAATCTGACAAGGTTTAGCCGTTCTCATACAATCCTTACGTGTGCTTGTTTGAAATAATCTCTGAAATCCTTGTCGGTTTTTGTCGGGTCTTGTCGATACCGGTCGCAACCTGCCTGAACACCCAAAAACAGATCAGCCGGCTGCAGTCAAGGCCTTTAGCATTCGTCAGAATGTGCCTTAAGGCAGCCTTGACGGCTTAAAGGCTGATCTGTAAAAAGACTCTGGCAGGTTGCGATGGAACAATCACATAAATAAACTATAACTTCAAGTGATATAATGGCAACGGATTTCAACTGCTTTATAAAGATCTGCAGGGGGTAGTTATGAAGACTTTTTGTGATTATTGCGGAAGCGTTATAGATGACACGATTGAGAAGTGTCCCAACTGCGGCGCGGTCAATGTGCATATTCAGAGGAGCGGCAACCAGGTTCCTAAGACGATAGAAGAACTTCAGGCGTTTGCACAGGCGCAAGGTATTCCGCTCGAGAAGATGAGGTTCTTCATCGGAATCGATTACAAGGAACCACGCGCATTCGGTATCTACAAAGAACCTACCACAGGCAACTGCGTTGTTTATAAGAACAAGGCAGACGGTTCGCGTGCGATAAGGTATCAGGGTACCGATGAGGCATATGCGGTCAACGAGATCTATCAGAAGATGAAGGCCGAGCTCCTGGAGCGCAAGCAGGCTGATCTGAATAAGGGCAAGACCACTAACAGTTATACCCCGAAGCCGGTAAAGCAAAGGAGACGTAAGGGTCCCCTTGGCACAATGATGACCATTTTCCTCATCATGTTAGCGATATGGATAATCGGCTTCATCGTTATGGCCATACAGGATTCCAAGACTCCTGACAGGGGTTACTACGATTACAAAGGAACACCTTACTACTATGCGGCCGGCGCCTGGTATACACCAGATGACTACGGCGAGTGGGAACGCACATACGATGCTCCCGACACCCTGACAGAGAATTATAAAGATTACTATGAGGCCAAGGATTATTCTGACCTTGATGCCGATTATGCTGACGATATCGAAGAATATCCGACCGAGGAATATTCCAACGATTACGACAACGATGACGACAGCTGGAATGACAGCAACTGGGACGACGATGACTGGGATTACGACTGGGACGATTACGATTCGTATGACTCAGACTGGGATTCGGATTGGTAATCCTTAGGATAACGAATTAATAACTGCTTCAAATAAAAGTGCCCCGGGAATGAAGATCAGCCCGGGGCATATTGATTTATAAAATTCTTATCAGTATCAGTTTGTCTTGTATTCGACCTGAACGTTTCTTGCGATCGAGAGACTGCCGAAGCTGTATTCGTATACGAGGTTGTTTGAAGCATTCAATTTGATTGATATTATATAACATGTCTGATAATTATTTTTACGCAAAATGATTAGTAGCGAAGAAGCGTACTTTAAAGGGGAATTAGGATGAAACAGGCGCAATTGATCAACGACGACTATTTGGGACATGTAAACCACCTCCGTCATGCGAGCAGGGGAATACTCGTTAAAGACGGAAAAGTTCTTTTAAGTTATGAGGCAGCAAATAACAAGTACATGATCCCCGGCGGCGGTCAGGACGAAGGCGAGACATATGCGGAATGCTGCGAACGCGAGATTCTCGAAGAGACCGGCATGAAGGTTAAGGCAACGGAAGAATATCTTGCGATCGAAGAGCTCTTCCTGGACTGGAGACACATCAATCACTATTTCGTATGTGAGCTGATCGAAGATACCGGCGTGCAGCACCTGACAGAAGGCGAGAAGGCAGCAGATTATAAGGCTGTCTGGGTGCCTGTCGAAGAAGCTCTCAACATGTTCGGAGACTACGAGAGATTCCATGAGACTGCAATAGAAGATTACGGACTTTATAGACGTGAGCATCTGGCACTTTTTGAATATGAGGAGAGGACCGGCACATGAAAACCATCCGTCTTGGCATGACAGAGATCACAGTTCCGCAAAATGCTTTCGGTGCGCTGCCCATCCAGCGTGTCAGCACTGAGGAAGCGGTAAGCCTTTTAAGGAATGCGTACGACGGCGGCATGAGATTTTTCGATACCGCAAGAGCATATTCCGACAGTGAGGAGAAGATCGGCAAGGCCTTCTGTGGCATGCGCGAGAAGGTCTTTATCTCATCGAAGACCATGGCGACGACCAAAGAGAAATTCGAAGAAGACCTGAACACCACGCTCACAAATCTCAAGACCGATTATCTCGATCTTTACCAGCTTCACTGCGCGGCAAAATGCTATACGGAAGAAGACGAGATCTACAATTGTCTTGTTGAGGCTAAAGGACAGGGCAGGATAAGACACATCGGGATCACGGCCCACAAGATCGGTGTCGCAGAAGACATCGTAAAAAGCGGCCTTTATGAGACACTGCAGTTTCCTTTCTCTTATCTTGCAAGTGACCGTGACATCGCGCTCGTAACTTCATGCAAGGAGCACGACATGGGATTTATCGCCATGAAGGGCTTATCCGGCGGACTTCTTACGGATTCTAAAGCCTGCATGGCTTTTATGAGCCAGTTCGATGCGCTTCCCATCTGGGGCATACAAAGGCAGTCCGAACTTGATGAATGGCTCTCATATTTTGATAACGAAGTATCTATGACTGAAGAGATCAGGGCCTTTATCGACAAAGACAGAAATGAGCTCCTTGGTGAATTCTGCAGAGGATGCGGATACTGTATGCCATGCACTGTGGACATCACGATCAACCAGTGCGCGAGGATGAGCCAGATGATAAGACGTGCTCCGTCACAGAACTGGCTTACGGATCACTGGCAGCAGGAGATGCTGAAGATCGATTCCTGCGTGGACTGCGGGCTCTGCAAGACCAGGTGTCCTTATGAACTCGACATCCCGAATCTTTTGAAGAAGAACCTTAAAGACTACAAGGAGATCCTGGCAGGCAAACCCGTCTGACAAAAGGCAACATCAATTATATGAGGGAATTAGAATATATCCCGGAACTTCTGGAGGATTTAAACAATGACGGGGGTAACGTGCAATGAGTAACTGGTATACGGCTGATTCGCACTTCGGTTCTGACTCTGTAACAGTGTTACAGCGCGACAACCGTCTGTTCAAAGACAATGCGGAGTACACAGCCGAGCAGGTCAGGATATGGAATGAGCAGGCTTCATCAGATGACACGATCTATGTCATCGGCGATTTCTGCAATTACAATTCTACGGAGAAGGATTACATCAGCGGCCTTGCCGTATCAAAGCAGATCAATGCACACATAATCCTTATCACGGGTAATTCTGAAGACCGCGTCATCAGGGATGTTTTCGGCGGCGATTATGAGAAGTTCAGGGAATACTGCCTGACTGATCCCCATTTCAGGTTTGAAGATGTCATCAGGAACACTTACGTTACCATCAACGGCGAGAAGTTTTTCCTTACACATAAGCCCACAGACCACGATAAAGAGTGTCAGACTTTGTTCGGTCACACGCACAGATACGGCGGTCTTTGGAAGCCGTTCGGATTTAATGTCGGCGTTGATTTGAATCATTACAGATTATTCGGCGATGACGACATAATGTTCATGCTCGGCAAAAAGAAGATCTACTGGGACGAGGACATGGCTGTCAACGACTGGTGACAGACTGCCTCACGGTTCGGGCCTTGATCTTCTGGGCGAGGTAAAAAAGGAAGATAAGAAGATCCCTGTCATAATGCTCACACCCTGACGGTTACTGTGATTTTTGGTGTGAGGAGAGATACCAATTAACGAAATTGAAACATTATATCAAAGAATGTTTACAGTCAGTCTATCTCCGCTATATTATTAGCATATAAACTATTCCTATATCGATGGGAGGTATGTGCTTATGGATCTTCAAAAATATGTTGATGGCTTTGGGGCTATGACATGCATCGTATCCGTAGAGAAGCTTGCAAACGGAAAGCGCGGTAAATTTCGCATTGTCACGGGAAACAAGACTTATATCGATTCCATAGAACATCCTGCACCGGGAGCGGAATTGCTGATCCAGAAGTTTACACCCAATCAGGAATATACAAACTATCTGACAAGAGACCTTAATTTTGAAGAGTACTGTTATAAAGCAGCGGTCGAAAAACGATGCCTTAATTCGTATGCCACTGCTGAAAGGATCCAGGGTGTCTGGTTCAACATGACATTCCTCCCGGTAGCATATGAAGAAGGCAATCTTTGTTTTTGCACATATACCATGGAGATAAACTTTGAGGCTAATCTGGACAGAATGGCATCACTTCCTGCTGATGTCACAGCGAATGTAATCAAGATATGCTTAGAACTCAGAAGCGTAAAAGAATTCGGCGAAATGATGAATGACGTCATACATGATGTCAGGAACATGTTTGATGCCGAGCACTGCTGCATCCTGCTCATGGATTCATTCGAAAAGAAATGCACGGTCCTTTGCGAAGCGCTTTCTGAAAACACAGTCCTGACTTCAATGAATAACTATAACGATGACGGATTCTATTATATTGCAGACAGCTGGACAGGCCTGATCGCAGGCAGCAACTGTCTTGTCGTAAAAGATGAGCACGATCTGGATGTTGTTAAGGAACGCAATCCTATCTGGTATGAGTCATTTACTTCTGCTCACGGAAAGAACATCGTTTTGTTCCCGCTGAAATTCAGGGATAAGCTTCTCGGTTATATTTGGGCGATGAACTATGATGAATTAAAGGCCACCAGCATCAAGGAGACCTTTGAGACCACAGCTTCCATTCTTGCCTCTGCCATAAACAACAATCTTCTTATGGACCGTCTGAAGGTCTTAAGTTCAAAAGACATCCTGACCGGAGTCATGAACAGAAACGAGATGAACAATTATGTCGATAAGATCTGCATGGAAAGCACTGCTCCCGACACTTCGATCGGCGTTATCTTTACTGACCTTAACGGATTAAAACGCGTAAACGATGAATGCGGCCATAACGAAGGCGATACGCTTTTGAAGAACGCTGCCAAGGCTCTTGAGGAAGTCTTTGACACCAGTGATATCTACCGTGCCGGCGGAGACGAATTTACCATCATCATTGCAGGCATAACAGAAGAAGAACTGGGTAAACGAGTTGAAGACATAAGAAAGGCTGCAGAAAAATACGAACATGTATGTTTTGCGATCGGCCAGTGCTACGAAGACAGCAGGTTCAATGTAAGACAGGCTTTGAGGCTCGCAGATGAGCGGATGTATGAGGATAAGCGGAAATTCTACGCAGCACATCCTGAGTTGAAAAGATAAGGAGATATCAGATGATCAGTTTTGACCACTTGCCATTACATACAGATATTTTGCAGGCTCTAAGGGAGTTGTCGATCAATTACGTGTTCCAGCCCATATTCCGTCCTGACGGTAAGACGGTTTATGCATGGGAGGCCTTAATGCGCCCTACTGAAATGACGGTAACGGATCTTATCGCAGACTACGCAAAAAAAGATAAGCTGCACGTTCTTGAAGTGGCTACAGAGTTGCCATCAATTCATTCCCTTCTGACTGCATGAAGCAGGAAGAAGCAGATGTGTTCCTGGATCATTTCGGAGAGAGGATCCGCGGCAGGATGATCGTCGAGAATCTTGAGTATCCGTATTTCTCACCTGAACACTGGAAAGAAAAGAAGAGATCCGTAAAGTTTATGGATAATCTTTTGGCAGCCGATGATTTCGGAACCGGACTCAACAATATGGAACTGATGGAATTCATGTCTCCGGATATCGTAAAACTCGACAGAGAAGTGATCTCCGGAATCGACCACATAATCGAAAAGCAGGAGAATGTTAAAAAACTGGTAGAACATTTCCATTCGAAAAACATTCTGGTCGTTGCCGAAGGAATCGAAGAAAAAGAAGAGTTTGAATACCTCCAGGGTCTTGGCGTCGATCTTTATCAGGGATACTACCTGGCCCGTCCGGCATGACGGCCTGCAAAAGCCTTGTCGGTTTCCAAATTGCTAAAATATTAATGATATAATTAGACTGCCTGGGGAGATTAGAATCCTCAGGCAGTAACTTTTTGGCTATGTAAACATTTTCCATTTATTTGAATTACAGGGGCTAAGGAATATGAAGAAGATTATCGCTATTAGCATGAGCCTTGTTCTGATGGCAGGCATCTTAACCGGATGTGGCGGTAAGCCGAGCAAAAAAGAAACCCTCGAAAGACTGGAAGATCAATGGGGCGGTGAGAATATTGAGATCGTCAGCAACGGCCTCGCACGTTCTCTCGACAGAGACCTTGAATTCACCTATTCGTATGATTGGGAAGGAACACCGATCTGGCCTGATATTGACTTAAATCTGGGTGGCAAATATATTCTCGAATCAGATTATGACTATGCTGTTCACAAATATTGGAATGATGAATACAGAAGATGCATCGAGAAGTACAATTTCCCTGAAGTAGATTACGGCCGGGATGCCGATGAAGAGATATTCTTGAGCCCGAATGCGGTTTACATCTATATCGAAGACGGTGCATCCGAAGAAGAACTTAAAAATGTTGAATCACTGCTTTTAGATCTTAGGGAAATCTGCAGAGAGGAAGAAGATTTTCACTCTTGGGATTGTTCTCAGGAATTTGGCTATCTTGCATACATTTGGTTTATCGACAGTGATGCGGAAGTGTATCAGAAAACTGAAGGTATCTGGATTGCGGCAGACACAAAAGACCAATATCTTCAGCTCGATAATGTAAGGATCAGGGACACAGAAAGCAGAGATCCGCGTGATGAAGAATATGGCAGCGGCAAAGCCAAGATATATGTAAATTAACACTAACAGACACGAGTTTAGACAATAAGGTGACGGTTATGAATCTGGAGAAATTTGTTTGGACAAGAGAGCCGGAAAAATATGAGATCGACGGAGATGTTTTAAAAGTTACCACAAAGCCCAATACAGATCTGTGGCAGAGAACATACTATGGTTTCCAAAACGATAATGCTCCGGTATTTCAAATGGAGACGGAAGATAAGTATTTCAGTTTTATCGTGAAAACATCGTTCGAAGAAAGCCACCACAGATTCGACCAGTGCGGCATCGTCATTTACTTAGACAGCGATAACTGGTTAAAGGGCTCCATAGAATTCGAGAACGAGGAGTTCCAGCATCTCGGAAGCGTTGTGACAAATCATGGCTATTCTGACTGGGCCACAACCGAGATACCTTCAGATGTCAAAAGCATGTGGTACCGCTTAAGCCGCAGAGAAGACGATTACTGCATAGAGTGCTCGGACGACGGAGCCAGATGGAAACAGATGCGCGTGTGTCACCTGCATGAGGGCGCAGGGAAGATAAAGTTCGGAGTATATGCCTGCTCTCCTGAGGATTCATCGTTTACCGCCGTGTTCAGCAATATCGAACTTACGGAATGCGCATGGAAAGCTCATGAATGAATTTCTAATTGACTTATCGGAATTTGAGTAATAACATATCTTTCAAACAAGGAGACGGAATCAATGTTCAATTACATGACAACAATGCATATGCATGAATTAACTTATGACATGAAGTCATATGGCATTGTTGTTGCTCTAAAATAATCCGTTATTTAAATCAGTTTCACCAAGGCCATTTATCACGAGATAAGTGGCCTTTATTATTTTCCAAGGAGGACATACTAAAATGGAGATCAGAAGATTCAAAGACGAAGATGCACAGGCAGTATCAGAGGTTATCAGAACAACTATCCGGATATCTAACACAAAAGATTATCCTGTGGAACTTATGGATGAGCTTATAGCATCTGAGACACCTGAAGCAGTACTGGGGAGAGCTTCCTGGACCCATTTCTATGTTGTCTTGGATGAAGGAAAGATAATAGGGTGCGGTGCCATCGGACCATATTGGGGCAAAGAGGATGAGAGCAGTCTGTTTACTATTTTCGTGCTCCCGGAATATCAGGGAAAAGGTGTCGGACGGTCGATCATCGACACTCTCGAAAAAGATGAGTATTTCATTCGTGCAAAACGCATTAAGATACCGGCATCCATAACAGGAGTGCCGTTCTATCTGAAGATGGGTTACGATTATAAAAACGGCATAACCACACCTGATGAAGAGCATCTGATAAGACTTGAGAAATATAGAGAAATAAGGTGATGAACATGATAAGAGAGATCAAAGACAACGAGATAAAACAATGCGTAAGCGTTATAAGACAGAGCTTTCAGACTGTGGCAGACGAGTTTGGATTCACGGAGGAAAATGCTCCGCTGTTCACAGCTTTTGCAACGGATGAAGCCAAGGTCCTGATGTGGAAGAATGAGCAGCATCGCCCGATGTTCGGATACTTCGAAAATGAAGTGCTTGTTGGTTATTACAATCTTGCTTTTCCTTCTGAAGGAGAATGCGAACTGGGCAGTTTGTGCGTCCTTCCCGGCAAGCGACATTCGGGAATAGGAGATGCGCTCTTGGAAGATGCCATATCAAGAGCAAAAGGACTTGGTTTTGGTAAAATGAAACTCAGCATAGTCGAAGAGAATAAAGTGCTCCGCAAATGGTACGAAGATCACGGATTTGTTCATGTCGGAACGAAGAAGTTTGATTTCTTCCCATTTACGTGCGGATATCTTGAGAGATCTATATAGGTATTGTGTGATGGCAAAAAAGAAGAGAGAACACGTAGTTTTCGATCAGATGCTAAAGCAGAAGAAGAGTATTCCTTTCTCGAAAACGGCAAATGACGGCCCGCAAAAGCAGAAAAACAAAGTGAAAGGCAAGACAAGGGGGACAACATGAAATATTTCAGAGTACACATGAAAGACTGCGCATACATCACCAAGCAGCCCAGGGGCATCTTTACGGCCGTAGGCAAGCTCGTTGACAGCAAGACATTAACGGAAGAAGAGGAGAAGGAATACTGGCGCAACAGAGAGTATTTCGAGGAAGTTTTGCCTGTCCCGCCTTTTTATGAGCTGAATAACCCTGACGGTGCCATCACGTGGTTCAAGGACAGCGATGAAGCAAAGGACATCTGGGATCAGATGACTTTCTACCGTGAGATGTGCAATAAGTATGGAGTAAAGCTCTATGTTTCCGAATGCGATGAGGTCCCGGGCGAGATCATTTATGAAGATCAGTTCCAGATAGCCGTTAAGAATCAGCCGGAAGATGCTGCAATAACCACAAGAGAACTCTAATAACATAAGTCAGGAACGGATGAATCCGCTGAGTGGATCTGATTCGTTTGTAAGCCATATTGCCTGAAAAACTGCTATCCCGGATGTCTAATTTCTTGCAGGTTCTTTGTCGGTTTTTCAGAGGTAATTCAGATATATTTCTCCTAAATCCGACAAGGTTTAGCAGTTCTCATACAATCCTTACGGGTGTTTGTTTGAAATAATATCTGAAATCCTTGTCAGTTTTTGTCAGTTCTTGTCGGTAGCGGGCAAGCCACTCGTGTGGCCGACAAGGCATAACAAAAAGTCCGCAAAAAATCTGACAAGAAATGTCTGAAAAAATGCAAAGCCCACCATGAATCTGAAAAAACCTACAAAGATTCGGTGAAAAAGCTCTGAAAAACCCTGAACAAACCGACACGAAATTAGACGTTTCCGGTAGCACCTGAAGGCTTCGCCGTCAATGGACGTAAACTTGCCTCCGGCACCATTGACTGCTAAGCCTTTACAGGTGCTTTAAAAGTATCCAAGAGGCCGGAAGCCCGACCTTGCATTTTAAGATACCGGTCTTTAAAGCCATCGACACTGATCGCAACCGGCCTGAACACCTAAAACAGATCAGCCTGATGCAGTCAAGGCCTTTAGCATTCGTCAGAATGTGACGAAGTCAGCCTTGACGGCTATAAGGCTGAGCTGTAAAAAGACTCTGACAGGTTGCGATGGGCCGTTCCAAGTGAAAATCAGATGGGTCCTAAAAATCTGTTTTTTCAATTACAAAAGCGGTGCTTATCAGTCTAATATTCGGCTTTTTGCCATTAACCATAATTTTTTATTCCTCTATAATTACGGTAGGATTTAAACCTTTATCAACAGATTTGGAGGATTTTTATGCAAAATAATCAGACTACATGCGTTGAGAAGGAACCTTTGACCGAGGAATATCTGCGTAAGATGGACGCCTATTGGCGTGCAGCAAATTATCTTTCGGCAGGACAGTTATACCTTCTCGACAATCCCCTTTTGAAAGAGCCCTTAACACTCGACAGCGTTAAGAAGAAGATCGTCGGACACTGGGGTACGGTTCCCGGACAGAACTTCGTATATGTTCATCTGAACCGTGCAATTAAGAAATATGATCTCGATCTGATCCTTCTTTCCGGTCCCGGACACGGAGGAAACTTCTATGTAGCCAATACATATCTTGAGGGTACTTATTCTGAGGTATACCCCAATATCAGCGAAGATGAGGACGGCATGGCAAAGCTTTTCAAGCAGTTCTCATTCCCGGGCGGAATCCCCAGCCACTGCGCTCCTGAGACTCCCGGATCTATCAATGAGGGTGGTGAGCTCGGTTACGGTATCGCTCATGCTTTCGGTGCGGTTTTCGACAACCCTAATCTCATCGCAGCAGTTACCGTAGGTGACGGCGAAGCAGAGACAGGCCCTCTTGCAACTTCATGGCAGTGCAATAAGTTCCTTAATCCTATCGGAGACGGTGCGGTACTCCCCATCCTTCATCTGAACGGATATAAGATCGCTAACCCTACGCTCTTCGCAAGAATGAGCCACGAGGAGATCGTTTCTTTCTTTAACGGATGCGGCTGGAAGCCTTACTTTGTTGAAGGTTCCGACCCCATGACGATGCATAAGCTCATGGCAGAGACCATTGACAAGGTCATCGAGGAGATCAAAGCGATCCAGGAGCATGCAAGATCCACAGGCGATGCTACAAGACCCGTATGGCCCATGATCGTCCTCCGCACACCTAAGGGATGGACAGGCCCCAAGTTTGTTGACGGAAAGAAGATCGAGGACAACTTCCTCGCTCACCAGGTTCCGATCAGCATGGAAAAGGGCGAGGAGCACTTAAAGATCCTCGTTGACTGGCTCAAGAGCTACCATGCAGAAGAACTTTTCGACGAGAACGGCAAGCTTATCCCTGAATTAAAGGCACTTGCTCCGACAGGTGACAGAAGGATCGGCGCTAACCCTCACGGCAACGGCGGTAAGCTCTTAAGAGACCTCCGTATGCCTGACTTCCGCAAGTATGCAGTCGAGGTAGAAGCTCACGGTGCAAAGGACGGTCAGGACATGACCGAGCTCGGCAAGTTCGTAAGAGATATCTTCAAGCTCAATGCAGAGAGTAAGAACTTCAGGATCTTCGGACCTGACGAGACAAACTCCAACCGTTTGAATTCCGTTTTCGAGGTCGAAAACAGAAGCTGGAACGCAGAGCACTGGACTGATGACGATCACCTCGCAATCGACGGACGCGTTATGGACTCCATGCTCTCAGAGCATATGTGCGAAGGCTGGCTTGAAGGATACCTCCTCACAGGCCGTCACGGATTCTTCGCAACTTATGAATCTTTTGCAAGGATCATCGACTCCATGGCTGCACAGCACGCTAAGTGGCTCAAGGTATGCAACCAGCTCCCTTGGAGAGAAGAGATCGCATCTCTCAATCTCATCATGGCTTCTACCGTATGGCAGCAGGACCACAACGGATTTACACACCAGGATCCGGGCTTCATGGATCACATCGCAAATAAGAAGGCAGACGTTGTAAGACTCTACCTTCCTCCGGATTCCAACTGCCTGCTCTCTGTTTTCGATCACTGCATCAGAAGCCGCAACTACGTAAACGTTATCGTTGCAAGTAAGCATCCCCGTCCGCAGTGGCTCACGATGGATGAGGCTGTTAAGCACTGCACACAGGGTATCGGCATCTGGGATTGGGCAAGTAACGACCAGGGACAGGATCCTGACATCGTATTTGCCTGCGCAGGCGAGACTCCTACTCTTGAAGCATTGGCAGCAGTTTCAATTCTCAGAAAAGAACTTCCTGAAGTTAAGATCCGTTTCATAAACGTTGTCGACCTCTTTAAGCTCCAGCCTGCTTCAGAGCACCCGCACGGACTTACTGATGCCGAGTACGACATCCTCTTCACAAAGGATAAGCCGGTACTCTTTAACTTCCACGGTTATGCATCACTCATTCACGAGCTTACTTACAGACGTCACAACAATCGTTGGATGCACGTAAGGGGTTACCGTGAGGAAGGTACTATCACAACACCTTTCGATGTACGTGTACAGAACGACGTAGACCGTTTCCACCTCGTTATGGAAGCTATCAAGTTCCTGCCCCAGCTCGGCAACCGCGGCGCATATCTCTATCAGAAGATGAGCGACAAGCTTGTTGAGCACAAGCAGTACATCCACGAAGTCGGCCTCGACCTCCCTGAGGTAGCCAACTGGAAGTGGGAAGACTGATATAGTCTTTGAGTTATAAGTAATTTTTCGGGGGCTGTCGCTGCATTGCGATGGCCCCTGATTATTTGTAGTGCAGTTGTTACCGGCTGCGTGTTTTCCCATGTGTTTTCCTAAAAATGCAAATTCAGGAAAAGGTTTAGGAAAAAACGGGCTGTTTTTCCAAAATCATTTCCTGTTTTAGCCAAAATAGAAAACAATACCGGAAAAGGCCGGGATTATGTGAAGCCGTCCCGCATTTGTTTTCGAGATATGCACGGCACGAGACAGTTATAAGATAAACTCTTTCCATGGTTTACTCGATGTTATAATGGTCATGTCAGAGAAGTTTTGGGAAGGGATAGTTATAGGTGAAGCTATGTTTAGAGAAATGAGACGAATCAAGCAGCAGATCCCAAATGAGGAATGCATAGAGATATTGAAGAACGAACCAAGGGGAGTTTTGTCTGTCTTAGGTGATGACGGATATCCTTATGGCATTCCGATGGATCACTGGTATTCGGAAGCTGACGGCAAACTGTACTTTCACGGTGCCAAAGAAGGGCATAAGCTTGATGCCATAAAGGCGTGCGATAAGGTCAGTTACTGCGTAATGGATAAGGGATTCCGCAAAGAGAATGACTGGGCACTTAATATCCGCAGCGTGGTTGTTTTCGGGCGCATGAAGATCGTTACAGATGAAGAAAAGCGCATTGAGATCGGAACCAACCTTTGCCGTAAGTTTACTGATGATGAAGCATATATCGAGCACGAGGTCAAAAACGCGTTGCCAAGGGCCGTGTGTCTGGAACTTACGCCGGAACACATGACAGGCAAACTTGTAAACGAGTCATAAGGAATCGTTAAGGGATTAGGGATAGGGATTATATGTCATTATTGAAAAGCTATACGTGTTCTAAATGCGCAGGCGTCCTGATGTTCGATTCAGATCAGGAGTTTTTTGACTGTCCTTTTTGCGGGACAAAGTTTGATGCCATCGATTTTCACCAGGATGAGATCGTGTCGCAGGCCGAAGAAAGCCTTAAGGAAGAAGCGTATTCTTCTGCAAAAGAAAAATACTATTCCCTGCTCGAAAAAGATCCGTCCGACTTCGAGGCGCTCAAAGGCCTGATCCTGTGTGAACTCAAGACTCCGTCTTTGGACAGCCTGGAATCGCCCACCATATTTGATACGGTGGATGTAGTTTCTCTGAGAAACTATATCACCAGGCTGAAGAAACAGGCCTCGATCAGCGATGCTGCTTTTTTCAGCCAGCTTCTGCAGTTGATCGACCTCAGTGACAAACTGAAAACGTACCAGAACAGTATCAATGCCCTGTATTCAGATACCACGAGAGAGACTGTAAATCAGAGTTTTGTCAATAAAGAGATGAGAAAGGTTGAGTCGGAACACTTCAACTCGTTTTTGCCTGTTGCCTTTACCGTTCTCGTTGGTATAGCATTTGGGCTTACCGCTATAACCAATAATAAATTTATTATTCCCATTATATTAGGGGCCTGTGTCATAGGCGGTATTATTTTATTGATTTATATTGAAGATAATCATTCCCAACATATGACATATGAGAGTAATCCGATACACGATGCCTGGGAAATGAAAGAATACCTGGAAAAGCAATATGCCCATTATGAGAAAACGTACGTCAAGGAATATGAGAAATTAGCTGAGATGGACCGTGCTGCCAAGGGAAGAACGCCTGAGTCCGCCGTGCCGGAAGAAACTAAAGAAGAAAGAAGTGACATCCGGACAGATCATCCGGAGACGGTCATCTGTTCCAAGTGCGCCGGACATCTTTTCCTTGATAAGGACAAGCGTGTTTACGAATGCAGCTCGTGTGGCGTGGCATATGGTATTTCCCTGTTTTTCGGAATGCCAATGGAAAAGGCCCTGAACGCCATGAACACGGGCCATTACATTGAAGCGCATAAGCGTTTCGAGAATGTCCTTATGGTCGAACCTTCAAACTTCGACGCTCTCCTCGGCCAGATCCTTTGTGTGGGCGGGTGGTCCAGGATAAGCGACATCGACCCTTCCGACATAATAGATGAGGAAGACTGGAATAAGATCAAATCGCTCTTCGATGATGCAAAACTCCGCGTCTCTGAATCTGACATGGAGTTCTTCGTAAAGCTCGAAAAGCTGATATTCATGCTTGGAAGGATATGCTACAACAACGGCCTTCTCGATGCCATGAAAATGAAAGTTGAAACTCTCGATTCGATCAGCCACGTGTATTACATGGCCGAGCAGTTAACGACCGAATTCGGCGGCGTATCCAGGAGCAGAAAAGAAATCTTAAGTGATATCGATAGCCTCGAGAAAGATAACCGCCAGCTGTCTTATGATCTGCTCGCATCCAAGAGGGATCTTATCCAGATGAAAAATGACTGTATTCTCGTAAAATAAAGTAGACCTGAAGGGAGACAAAGTGGACATCAAATACAGACAGATACGTAAAGAAGACGGATATGAATGGTATACGCTCCTTAGCAGGGTGTGGCGCATAACATACGCCGATATCTTCCCGGAAGAATATTTCGATGCGCGCGACAGAAGCGTGGAATCAAGAGCCCGTGAATTTACTGAAGAGACTTTTTCGGGTGACAGGAAGACAGCCTACGTGGCAGAACACGACGGCAAGATCGTAGGCCTGATGTTCGGCACACTGGATTCAGATTACGAATACTTCAAAGGTGATTACGCGGATCTCGTGGCGCTGTATGTATACCCGGAATATCAGGGAATGGGTGTTGGCACGGCGCTGAAAGATATATTTGTCGAATGGGCCAAGAGCAAAGAAGCCGACAGGTTTGTCATTGGCGTCCTGAAGGAAAACCATAAAGCCCGCAAGGTATATGAATCCTGGGGAGGGAAGCTGTCAGACCACGAACAGGATTTCATGATAATGCGAAAAGGCTATCCTGAAGTGTTCTATGTTTTTGACACAACACGGTAATCCAAGCGGAATAAGGAGAACATAAAAATGGAAAGTTTTAGTGGTGAGATCAAGTCAGTCAAGTTGGATCTTAAGGCATGTGCCGTAAGCATTATTGCCGAAGAAGGCACCGGCCTTAAGGGCATTGAATACACGGGCGACAAGAAGCTTGAGCCTGATGCGGTATTTGCAGACGGCGTACTTACTGTTACGCAGAAGCCGGTGGGTATTTTCGGAGGCGGCATAATGGCGGTCAATAAGCCCAGGCTCACGGTCACGCTCGGCAAAGATACTGTCCTCAATTACTTCGATATTATTCTCAGGGCCGGTGATGTCAGCGTGGACGGCATTACGGCAGACTGGTTCTCGGAGGTTATCGATGCGGGAAATGTCACCATCAGCGGCTGCACTTTCCTTAAGGCCGAGATCAATACCAAGGCAGGCAATACAAATATCAGCAAAACGAATCTCAATCAGACGGTGATAAATGCAAACGCCGGAAACGTTCAGCTGGACGCCATAGAGGACTTAGGCCGCTACAATATCGAATGCAAGGTGAAGACAGGCACCATCAAGATCGCAGATGAATGTTCTTCGGGACCAAATGTCTCGATCGTAAGAGGCGATGAATATCCGGATTTTATAAAGATCAATGTCAAACAGGGAAACGTATCGGTCAATTAATATTTTCAGGAGAGAATCGAAAGCATAATGAACATGTATTATCTTGAGGAACTGCTTGCTTATGTGTTGGGAACAGTGCTTTCCGTAACCTTTTTCGCACTGCTCATAATTACGGGTGCCATGTTTGCCCGTCAAAAGAACACTACGTCAAAACCCAACGAGTATCTTGCTGACCGTCTTGTCTTTTACTCTTGCGGATACACAAAGAAACTGAAGGTAATAGCCATGATCACCTTCTTGGGATACCTGGTTATATTACCGACAGCAATAGCTTATGGAGTTGGCCGGGCTTACCTTGGAGACAGAGCCTGGATAGCCGCGCTGATCGCATTTGGCATCGGCCTTTTGATAATGTTCCTGATCGGCAGACAGCCGTTCTGTTTCAAGGAATCGTGCCTGATCATTGATGAACAGAAAGTCACGGTTAAATACAAGGATGGCGAGAAGGAAGATAAGATCTGCTATGTTTCCCAATATGATCACTTCAGCAGGGAGACAAGGAATTTACCGCCAAAGCTTATTTTCGCCGGCTATGAAGGTGAAGAGATATTATCGCTTCATTTTCTCAGAAGTAATGATGCAGTCACCGCCGGTAAGATGGTTGAGTTTATAAAGAAGACCGGCAGAGTACCTGTAGTCCAGCAGGTTGCATCTAAACAGGAAGCTCAGCAGAAGATCGCGGAGCGGTACCAAAAGGACGTCGAAGCGTTTGCTAAGGAGCAGCAGGAGCTTGTCAATGATGCTCCGAGATATAAGTCATATCTCGAAAAAGTGCTTGATAAGATCCCTGATGCCGAGAGAGAAAAGATCGCTGAACTCGTAAGGCAGGGCAGGAAGATCGAGGCCATAAAGGAAGCACGTGAGTATACCGGCGAGGGCCTCCGCATAGCTAAGGATCTTGTGGATAGATATTTCTGAACAGAAGCACGATACCGAAGAATGGTACAACCTCAGGTTTTACCGGTAAAAATGAGGTTGAAGTGAACCTCCTCCTTTTTTCAATGGAAGCAGCCGGCACCGGCATCAGGAAGCAATTCCTGTTTTAATTTACTCCGCATTAACACTTCAATAAAACTGACATAATAGGAGAACGATAGAATGCGGGTATAGAAATTTGTTAACAGGAGGATAAGTCAATGGCAGAAGATAAGAAGAAAGAAATCAAAATGGATGAATTAGAAAGTGTATCAGGTGGTTATGAAATATATCATGATCCTAATGAGACGGTGGAGATGTATAGTGCAAAGAGTTTTCTTTGTAAGAGTTGTGGGAATGTATTTAATACTTTTTATAAATTCGGAAAGTGTCCGAAGTGTAATGCGGATGTAGATATGTTAAATGATTATGCATAACACTGATATTTAAAACATGCATAAGTGTGATTATGGCACTAAGTTGTAAGAGCCGCGGATTGATATCCGCGGCTTTGTTATATTCCATGGTGTCCATGGACCAATTGGTATACTTAATACTCGTATAGACAACTTAATCATGAATGATATTTACTAGTGAGTCTTGATCCGATTGCAGTTATAATACTTCTTAGCAAGTAAGATTAACGGAGGAACAGATGAGCCGAGGTGCCGTGTTTTATAAAATTCTAGGTCAGTTTTGGATCGTGGTGCCATGTACGATCTTTGTGATCTCATATGGGATATACAACAGAGAGTTCCCCGGCCTTGACCCGGCAAATGCAACCATTTACTTAGTGGCAGGATTATTGATCATTCCGAGCTATATACAGGCTCCCAGGACGTATGCACTGTCGGAACTCCGCCGTTACGGCGCATCCGAAATGCCTGTATTCAGCAGAAAGTATACCTATAAAAGAGACGGCAGCAATTTTACCTGGGCCGGTACCGACGAGAAGAGTTACCGCATAGCATTTTCTGCTTCGGAACAGGGTACGAGAAACGGACAGGAAGTCTTAAAGGTCATGAAGAGCAAGCCGTGGATCATATGGCTTCAACCGGGTGTATGGCTTGCAATATATACAGTGATCCTCGTACTGAATATCTTTTTGGATAATGCTGTATCTTCATTTTTCGCCGGCATGGGTACCGGTGCGGAAATTACCACGTTAAGAGAAATAGTATTCTATACACCGTGTGTTTTGGCTTTATTATGTCCGATCTTAAGTTTTATCTTCGTCATTGTCAGGGATAACATTCTCTATAAATGCGCCGTAGAATTGGCAAATGAGATCGAGGCAGATCTGACTGCAAAAGCAGACTCTTCCATGAAGTGTTATCGCAAAGTCTGCCCTAACTGCGGTGCCGTCTCAACATCATCACTTAAGCACTGCAACAGCTGCGGAACATCTCTTGAAGTCCTGGACAGCACCATGGGCCTGGGCACATTAAAATTTTATAGAGACGACGATCTTTAGATTACTTAAGCACAACTTAACTGTTATACTTGCATGTGGATTTCATATGAATGGGGGATAAGTGGAGTGAATCACAAAAGGATCACGGCTCTTTTAATGAGCCTTGTAATGCTGTTTCCGCTGTCAGGATGCCAGATCGTGGATAATGTTTACAAGAGCATTAAAGACGACCCGAAGAACGGCGAGAAAGAATATGCGGAACAGGTTTTCGAATATCTGAAGAATGAGGATATCGACAGTCTGTGTGAACTGTTTGCTCCGGAAGTAAGTGTTGAACACAGTCTCGAAAGCGAGTGGAAGTATTTTTTCGATCATGTGGACGGAAAGATAATCTCTTACAAAAGTCTTAAATATCCGGGTGAAGGAATTGGAAAAGATCAGGACGGCGAAGTCTATGACTCGCATATTTCGGTCAATTATTCCGGAGTCAAAACAGATAACGGGACTGTATATGAGGAGTTCGGATACTATCACGTGAAGGTCAACAGGGATGATCCTGATTCTGTGGGACTTGTCGTATTTACCATGCAAGATCCTGATACCGGCAACTGGATAACGGTCGGTGGCGAACCGGATTGAACAGGATTGGCACGGAATACCCCCTTGCAAAATGCCTGTTAGTGAAGGGTTGAAATTACTTATAAGGACGTGGATATTAACATGGAGATATATACAAAAGATTCGTATGTAACAGGAAGTATGTGCGACGGTAAACTTAAGCTGTCAGTACTTGCCGCAGATGAGATCGTCGAGAATGCGGTAACCGAATTAATGGGCGATCTCGGCATCGACGGAATCGTGGCGATGGAAAGATACAAAGCCATGTGGCTGATCGCCAAGAACAATATCTGTTTTATGAGACGCCCGGTATGGCGCGAGGAATTCACGGTAAAAAGTTATATCTCAAAGCATTCCGTCGTAA
Organism: Oscillospiraceae bacterium; assembly: GCA_902787975.1. Taxonomy (GTDB): domain Bacteria; phylum Bacillota; class Clostridia; order Saccharofermentanales; family Saccharofermentanaceae; genus Saccharofermentans. The sequence continues at coordinate 10,583 of CADAIP010000007.1, read as the reverse complement.
AGCTTAACCTTGATACGATCGTTGAGTCCAAGACAGGTGAACTGCTTCTGAAAGCAAGGACCGAACTTGCCGCTATCGACCTTGAGACTGGAAAGATCCGCAAGGCGGAGACTGTAGGATTCGATCCTTCAATGGAGAATCCCGTGCAGACTGAAGGTCTTGAGTTCTCGCGCTTTCCCAAAACATGCGGCGGCATGACGGAGTCTGTAACTGTGCGTTCCACCAGCCTTGACTACTGCTACCATACAAACAACATCGAGTATGTGAGGTTCATGCTTAATACTTATCCTGTCGATCACTTTAAAACGCACGAGCCTGCCCAGCTTGAGATCCATTATGCCAGCCAGTCTTTTGAAGGCGAGGTGCTCAGTATCATGAAAGAGTCTTATGACGACGGAGACCAGTTCCATGTCCTCCGTGACAGTCAGGAAATCACCTCGGCCAGGATCAGGTGGGTGTAAATAAACAGTTCTTCTATAATCTAAACGTATCTATACATTTACATTTATCGATATGTATGTTACTATCCTTTTGTTCATGGGAGGTGACTGCATATGAGTTATAGAGACGATGCGCGTAAGTTCAAAGCATTGGCAGATGAGAACCGCTTGGCGATCTTAATGTCGCTTCAGCAGAAGGAGAAGTGTGCCTGCTATCTTTTGGAAGAACTCAATATCTCTCAATCCACGCTATCACATCACATGAAGCTCCTTTGTGACAGCGGACTTGTCGATTACTGCAAAGAAGGAAAATGGATGCACTATTCTCTTTCAGAAGAAGGCATGAAAGCTTTCCGCAAAATGATAGACGGATATATCCGTAAAAAATTATCCGAGGAGATATGTGTATGACATTCAAAGATAAAGTGTATATCGTAACCGGTGCAAGTTCCGGGATGGGAAAGAGCTGTTCAGATCTTCTGCTCGAAAATGATGCTGTTGTAGTTGGCATCGATAGAAATGACAGCACGATAGAACATGACCGTTACTCACACTGTAAGGCGGATGTTCTTGCAGAAGAGCAGATACAAAAATGCATATCAGAAGTTGATTCCAAATACGGCCACATAGACGGACTGGTCAATGCTGCCGGTATCTTTGGCAATAACAAGCCTTTCTATGAATTAACAAGCGAAGAATGGAACAAAGTAATATCGGTAAATACTACCGGAACTTTCATCGTATCCAAAGCTGCAGCTCCGGTAATGATAAGGGAAAAGCATGGCAAGATAGTTAATATAAGCTGCATAAGATCCACCATATTTAAGAACAATATGGCAGACTATGCTGCTTCGAAGGGCGCGGTAGCATCGATGACATCTGCGATGGCCTTAGACCTTGCTCCGTATAATATCCAGGTTAACAGTGTTGCTCCCGGATTTATATATACCGGAATGACAGCAGCTTCATTTGACATACCCGATGTGAGAGCGATGTCAGAAGCATTGATACCAAACGGAAGACTCGGTATGCCCAAAGACATAGCATCAGTAGTGATGTTCCTTCTGTCTGACATGTCGGATTATGTGACAGGAACAATGCTGTTTGCTGACGGCGGGTATCACATACAAAAGTGATCAGCCGAAATTCATTTCGAGATAAGGGTAATAATCTTATGGCATTTAAAGTTAATGAGTGTTCAGATATTGAAGTTATCAAAGCGTTATTTACTGAGTATTCGCATATCAAGGGAGCGGAAAGCTGTTTCGTCTCTTTTGATAAGGAATTGAATGATCTTGAAGGCTTTTATTCAGGTGGTGCTATATTGGTTGGTTTTGAAGATGATGAGCCTGTGGCATGTGTAGCTTTTCGAAAGATAAATGATGAGACTTGTGAAGGAAAGCGTCTATTCATCAAGCCCGAACACAGGGGAAAAGGGTATGCCAGGATAATGATCAAAGCAATGACGGATAAAGCATCAGAACTAGGGTTTAAAGAAGTTGTCTTTACGACTAAACCGGAAGTCATGAGAGTGGGTTATGGTCTTTATAAGCGCATGGGTTTTGAAGAGTTATCAGAAGATAACGGAATTGTCTCAATGAGGATAGACCTTTGCGGCAACAAAGTGGAAATCAAAGAATACAGTAACTACAAAGAAGATGAGATACTTCGTCTATATAATGAAGTAGGTTGGATTGCATATACGGAAAAACCTGAGGTGCTTGAACAGGGCTATAAAAACTCATTGCTTGTTTTAGCGGCATACGAAAACAATGAGCTGCTGGGAATCATCAGAGTTGTTGGCGACGGGCATACTATAGTTTTCGTTCAGGACATTTTGGTGTTTCCTAACTATCAGCGCAAAGGAGTCGGAACTGCTTTGCTAAAGGCTGTTCTGGACAGATATCCTGAAGTCCGGCAGATCGAGCTGGTTACGGATAATACTCCTAAAACGGTTGCCTTCTATAAGTCATTGGGCTTTAAGGAGTTCTCGGAAATAGGCTGCTGCGGTTTTATGAGATGCTGATAATGATGTGAGTTTAATCCTGTTTTAATTGCTCTAAGAAATCCAGGATCCTCGCATTGACATCGTCTATCTGTTCACCGACGAAATGCGGACGGTGACCGCCGCCCATGACTTTATAGACACTTGCTAAAGGCACTTTTTCCTGAAGCTCTTCAACAGTTCCAAACGGATCGTTTTCTCCATTGATAAAAAAGGCAGGGCACTTTATTTTCTGCCACTCGTCATCAGTAAGATCGGGATGCTGCTGCCAGTCAGCAACAGTGTTCCTTAAATAGGTCTGCCAGTCGCCCCTGTGAGCCTCATAATGCCTGACCTTCATGTCTTCAATGAAATCCGTAGCACCGGCCTTAATGAGATTCTCAGGCAGCATGTCAGAGGCGCCCTCAGGTCTTGCGTGAGCGGCACCTCCAATCGTTACGAGACTCTTTACCTTATCAGGATATTTCGAAGCCATATAGCAACCGACGTAGGCACCACAGCTGTAGCCAATTAAGTGAGCTTTTTCGATCCCGAGTTTGTCCAGGAACAGAGCCATGTCATCTGCGACCATACGGCTGTTCCATGTAAGGTCATCACATATCGTCCTTCCGTGACCTCGAAAATCAGGAAACAGGCATCTGTAATGTCCTGAAAAGGGGAGGATCTGTCCTGAGAAGGCAAGAAGTCCTCTGCTGAAGTGGCTGTGAAGAAACAGTACTGTATCGCCTCTGCCAAATTCTTCGTAGTATAGTTTCAGTCCGTTTAATTCTGCGTATGGCATAAGTTACCTGCCCCTTTTGATTCACGAATTATAAGCTCTTCATCGGTTCGCCCCAGGAGCCCAGATCACGTCCGTCCGTACTAATATAATGCTGTTCGCCGCCGGCAAGAACCTGCTTTACAGACTTAAATCTCTCGATAAAAGGAACGTCCTTATTTGTCAGGTCTTCTCTCATTGTCTCGCCCATGATCTTACACAGGTAAACATCGCATTTGTTGTCAAAGCTGATCTCCTTGAAAACCTTAAGTTCCATACTTACGGGACTCTCGGCAATCGTAGGGACATCAAGGACAACGCCTTTCTCGATCGTGGGACTGAAGCGCAATTTGTCTTTGTGTTCTCTGCCGCCGACGATTCCGTAGTAATCGGCCAAAGGAAGCAATTCTTCAGTTACCAGATTAGCGGAAAACACTCCGTTCTTACGGATAAGATCCTTTGTAAGTTTCTCGCCGCCGATGCAGGCCATTACGCCCATTCCGTCACCTTCGCCGTTTAAGTCCGGAGCGTTAAGATAGCTGAACCAGCAGAACAGGCCGAAATTAGGAGTTCCGTCCTCTCTATATGTGCCGTATAAGAAAAGCTGCTGCGGGCAAAAATCGTTCCAGTTTTTTACTTGTACTTTTTTCATGTTATTCTTCCTTTCACTTTCGGGAACTGCGTTCTGACTGTTCGAGATTAAACAGGATACGGTCAAGATATTTATCTATTTCCAGTACTTCTTTTTCCGTAAATCCTTCATAGAAGATAGCGTTCATCTTCTGTGATACATCGTCATACTTTCCCTGAAGTTCACGTGCTCTATCAGTCAGGACTATCAGGGATTGTCTTTTGTCTGATTCGGCTGCTTTTCGACAGATCAGGCCCGATTCTTCCATGCGGCCCAGCATTACGGTAAGCGTATTCTTGGCAAGTCCCGTCTTCTGTGAGAGTTCTACGATAGGGACTTCATCCTTCTGCCACAGAACGTAAAGGATCCGTCCCTGAGGACCGTTGAATTCCTCTACGCCGCTATCCTGCAGAAGACGCTGGAAAATGCGTGACTGCACCTGCTTGATCTGAGATATAAGAAAGCCTGTTCTTGATTCCATATATCCTCCGGAGAATAATAGAATTAAGCAAATAGTACTATATAGAACTATCTCGGTCAAGGTTCTATATAGAACTTTTTTAGGTCCGAATCGGAACAGGACTGATACATCCCGCATTGAGTGTTCTTCCCGCGTGTTATAATGACTTTGCCCGGGCGTGGTCTTGGGATCAGGCAATTAAGAGGGACAAAGGATATCCATTAACTGATGATGACAGGGAACAGAATATTCCACATTGTTGAGTTATATAACGCCACAAAGACTTACAGGGAAGGATGCCGGCAGCGATGAACAGTCCGTTGGTCAAATCGTTGAAGACCGTTAAGTCTATGGCCGGATCGGCATCGACGCTTGCGGAGATCAAACGCCACCGCAAACAGGCAGATCTGGCAAGCCGCCTTGCGACACCCAAAGGCAATGTGGAACGGAGAGGTTTCCGTGTCGGAAAGATCCGCTGTGAGGAGTTTAAGCCTAACCGTTCTTACGATCCTGATTATGTGATCTTATACTGTCATGGCGGCGGATATATCAGCGGCGGACTGGATTACTCCGGAAATCTCGCCGTAAAGCTTGCGATGGCAACGGGATTCAGGGTCTATTCATTTGCTTACCGCCTGGCTCCGGAGCATCCTTATCCGGCTGCGCTAGAAGACGGAAATGCCTTGTGGGAATATATTACCGAGAATGTTGCAGAGGCAGGCCACGTGCTTTTAGCCGGCGATTCGGCAGGCGGCAACATGGTGCTTTGCATGACGCAGAGATTGATCTCTGAAGGAAAGCCTGTGCCCCGTGAGCTCTTACTGTTCAGCCCGTGGACAGACATGACAGGAACATCAGAGACCTATGAATCCAACCGTGATATCGATCCTGTCCTTACTAAAGAGTTCGTAATGAATGCTGCAAAAGCATACATAGGAGATAAGGATCCTGCTGATCCTGCCTTCAGTCCGTTGTTCGGGAGTTTTGATAATTTCCCGCCTGTCTTCATTATGGCCGGAAGAAACGGGATATTATTGGATGACAGCATCAAGCTCAAGGAAAAGATAGATGAAGCCGGTGGCAAGGCAGAACTTGATATAGAAGAGAAAGGATGGCACGTGTATATGCAGATGCCCGGTTCCATGGCCCGCATGGCGATGAAGCGGCTTAAAGCACATGTGTCGTATGAAATATATGGGAAGCGCTAATTGGTACAAGATCGACAATGTCTCGAAAGTTTTTCTGGCCACTGCCGGAAAGCGTGACACACGTTCGTTCCGTCTCAGCTGCACATTGAAGGAAGATGTTGATCCCAAGCTTCTGGAGCAGGCAGTGTTGTCAGCGATCGAAGAACGTCCGCAGGTGCAGGTGAGGATCCGCCGTGGATTTTTCTGGCATTACATGGAGGACACCGACCTTATGCCTGTGGTTAAGAAGGAAGATGACCGGATCTGTCCTCTTCTTTATGTTCCGTCTAAGACAATGCTCCACTATCAGGTTACATATTTCGGGAAAAGGATCAATCTGGATATCTCCCATGTTCTTGCAGACGGAACGGGCGCAATGGAATTCCTGAATATCATCGTGCTTGATTATCTTAAGAGAAAATATCCGGGAAAGCTTGATGACATTAACGTCCATTCAGGAGCTTCTGAGGGAGACCTGAACCAGGACAGTTACCGCCAGTTTTTCGGAAGCAAAAAACTCTCACACGGATCTTCTAAGAAGAATGCTTTTCGACCGGGCGGAATAAAACTACCTTACAATCAATTGCAGTTTTTTGAGATACATCTTCCAACCTCGCAGATACTACCGAGAGCAAAAGAATTGAAGGTCTCGCTGACGAGTTACCTGGGTGCGCTCTGGATGCTTGCCATCCGTGACGAGATGCCGCCCAGAAAGCGCGATCTGCCGGTGACCATATCCCTGCCTGTAAACTTGCGTAATTATTATCCGTCAAAGACCGCGAGGAATTTTTTCAACAGCGTGAACGTGACGCATGTCTTTGACGGCGAGATCACGCTTGAAGAACTGGCGAAAGAATTTGATGTGGAACTTAAGAGTCAGCTGACCGAGGAAAACGTCAAAAAGCAGATGGATATTTTTGAGACAATGGAATATGTGGCTTTTGTCAGGATAGTGCCGTTGTTTATCAAGCAGTGGGTCGTCAGGTATTTCACGAGAAAATCAGGCAGGAAGGTTACCATGACGTTCTCTAACATGGGTGTGCAAAAGCCCCCTGAGACGCTTGGCGGTTTTATTGAGAATTACAGCGGATTCTGCAGCACCAACACCTTATTCTCTACTATGTTCGGATATGGCGATAAACTGACTTTAGGAGTCTCATCGGCATATACGAACACCGGTGTAGTGAAGAATTTTGTCAGATCACTTTCTGAATCCGGAGTGGATATCTCCGTATGTGCGACGGAGGTGATCAAATGAGAAGGTGTCCTTATTGCAACGTCGGTATAGAAGGTGATCTTGTAAAATGCCCTCTGTGTCAGAGCAAGCTTCCCGGTACAGGAGAGGAGTCCTGTTATCCTAAATTCGAAGCGCAGAAAAAGCAGTCGCTGTATTACAAGATGCAGCTGGCAATCGTATGGGGTCTTTTGATCGTTGGTGCCGGTCTTGATTTCCTGGTCAGATTAAGGATCCCGGGTTTCCCTGATCTTCATTGGAGCCTGCTTTCGGCCATGTGGCTTATAGGATTTGAGTTTGGGATCATGCGTCAGTTTAAGCCGGGTACCGGATCAGCAGGCAAGGTGACTATGATGGTGCTGATCACGATAGTGATGTGGTGTGTCACGGCTTACTTTTTCGGGTTGATGAAGATTACACTCGGCCTGGTGGTACCGGTCGTTCTGGCGGCAACGATCACGGCAAATTTCGTGCTTGCTCTGATAGACAAAAACGGAAACACAATGGTATACCTTATCACCTGTCTGTTCATGGGAATCATTCCGAGCATCATCTGCTATTTTGTGAGTGACAAGATGCCTTTAGCCTGGGCTATCTGCCTGATGGTCAGCGTTATTCTTTTCGCGGGTGCCGTCATATTCAAGGGAAGAGCCGTAGCAGATGAGTTCCAAAGGAGATTTCATTTGTAAGTATGACTGACCGCCTGCTGACAGGGATGCTATAATGATTTAGTTAAAGTAACATTAAGGGATTATATTTTTAGCGCTAAGGGATGATGTTTATGAGAAATAATATAGCCGGAATCAAGATCTGCACCACCATGCTTATGGCCCTGACTGTTGTTATGGCGGGCGGATGTTCAATATTGGATAAATTTGAAAACAGATGGAAGTTTGACCGCGAAGAAGTGGCCGGGCTGATAGTGGACAAGGATGCCGATGGCTTCTATGAACTCCTGGCTCCTAATATGCTGGAAGAGACCGATCTGACCGAAGATGATCTGCAGGAGTTTCTTGATAAGTGTGATATCGGGAATACATCGTCCAAAGACATGGAAAGATATACTGAATATAAATTCCTGGGTGATCCGGGCGATCCTGAAGGGAATCATTACAGGCCGGACGGAAACGAATTTGATTACACGATGTACTACGTAAACGATGACGGTGCCCGTATTTTTATGACAGGTATTCTCTACGATTCCAAAGACAAAGATAATGTCGGTATCTACTACATAGAGTATTTGGAAAAGGATCCTGAAACCGGCAAATATAAGACCGTGGAAGAATTTGGGGAGAGAGCCGACTGACGCTTAATAATGTCAGAGATCCTGTCCGTGATATAATACCTTGAACTATTCGCCCGGGAATACTCCACGGGACTTTGAACGGAGAATCTAAGAATGCTTGATCAGTTTTCCAGAACGCGGTTATTGCTTGGTCATGAAGGCATGGATAAGCTTAAGAATGCACGTGTTGCCGTGTTCGGCATCGGAGGCGTCGGAGGATATGCCGTGGAGGCTTTGGCCAGGAGCGGCGTAGGTGCTCTGGACCTGATAGACGATGACAAAGTGTGTCTTACTAATATTAACCGTCAGATAATAGCAACCAGAAAGAGCATCGGAAAATACAAGGTCGACGTCGCGGAAGAAAGGGTCCACGATATTAATCCTGACTGCACCGTGCGCACATACAAGACGTTCTACATGCCTGATACCGCAGATCAGTTCAACTTCGCTGAATACGATTATGTGATCGATGCCATCGACACCGTTACTGGAAAACTCGAGCTCGTTATGCAGGCCGACAAAACGGGTACACCCATAATCAGCAGCATGGGAGCAGGCAACAAGCTCGATCCTACTGCTTTTGAAGTAGCTGATATCTACAAGACTTCAATATGTCCTTTGGCAAAGGTAATGCGCCGCGAATGCAGGAAGAGAGGCATCAAATCCCTTAAGGTCGTTTACTCAAAGGAAGAACCTACGCGCCCCATTGAAGACATGTCGATAAGCTGCAGGACGAACTGCATCTGTCCGCCCGGCGCCCAGCGAAAATGCACTGAGAGAAGGGATATCCCCGGTTCCACTGCATTTGTTCCGTCCGTTGTAGGACTTATAATCGCAGGCGAGGTCATTAAGGATCTGACAGGATTCGGTTCATAAGAGACCTTATAATGCATCCCATATGCTTAAGGTGTCAGGCAAGGTCGCAGATATCTCAGATATAAGACCATACAATTTAATGAAGGGTTAAAGTTGCAAAATACTTAAATGCAAACGAAAATGGTTTTAAGATCCAAAAAGAATGACAACGTATATCACGTATTAAGTGATAAGATCGTTGTTCAGTCAGGTTCAGATAAAAAGGAAATCCCGTTGCCGGCCGATCCGGCAACTTTTATGTATTATCTCGAGTTTTTGTATGCGTTCTATGAAGGGGATAAACTTTTCGTGGTGGTTGCAACAAGAGGTTCTTATGATGCAAGATTCGAGCTGGATGAATACAATCTGGAACTGAAGGGAGATCCTATTCCGGCATGCTGAATAAAGAGCAGAAAGAATTATATGAAAAGTCAGGTGCGAAGAACGACTGGGTCGTCGGACTTGTTTTCATGATCATTTTCCTTGCCATCGTAGGGATCAATATACTTTGCCGTTTTAGCGACAACCGCAAGCTCGAGAAAATGGACCATGCCCGGGGCGTTGTAACTTCAAGACAAACTACTGAGAGCTGGATCGGCAACAGAAGACTTGTCAGTGATTCGATCACTGTCGAATACACTCCCGAAGGATCTGATACAACATGCTATTTCAGGGATTCGGACGGACCTTATGAGTTTATCCACGAAGGAGACACGTTAGTTGTCTACTATGAGAAAAGTCATCCTGATGAAGCTGTAATCTCGAAAACCGACTGGCTCACCGGCAAGAACGTCAAGGCGGAAGTAAATTACGAAGCAGCATTAATAGTGTCGGTTTTTCCTTTTGGTGTCGGATTGTTTTTCTTTGCCGAAGAATTGACAGTCAGGAAGAATATCAGAAAAGGCAAGTTTAAACTTAAGAAAAGTGACGGGCTTTATCCTGACGAGAATCTGCATGAACTCGCACGTATGAGCAACTACAAAAGATCTTGGACGGGAGCCTGGGTCGGCATGTCGCTGCTTTATGTGCTCTTTATGATTATTGGTATTGCCGCGATATCCGCTTATTTAACTTCAACGGAAAGTGGAAATGAAGCAGCTCTTCCTGTAGGGATATTTTTTATCATCATGGCGCAGGGAGCTCCTTTTACGATCTTCTTTACTGCGAGCTTTGTTCTTGGCAAGAAAAGGAATTTTATAAAGGGTTTTATGGCAGACGATGCCACGCGCATTTATATAGACCGCCAAAAGGCTGCAAATGTCTTATGGAAACATGTAAAACACTTTATGGAGGCTGAGACCATCGGGAGCAGATATAAGTACGATTATTCCAGGCTCTGGCTCGAAAAGTATGAAGACAAACTCGAGAAGTTCAAAGAAGATGCATAGTGTATTATTGTATTGGAAATCCTTAGTTCAATTGCTTTGGAAAACCAAGGGACAGTCGTTGATACAGGAGTTTGGATAATTCCCCGTAAAAACATGATCACTGAAATATGAAGTGAGATAAGAGGCTTGTCATCATGTCATAGAATCCGGGAATCGCTGTTTAAGGGAATGATTCCTTGGTGCAGATAATTATCAGGATAATAGACTAAGACAAACCGGGATTTATAGAGGTGAACATAATGTTGGAAATACTGAAAACGAGGTTTTTAGAACACAGGAATCTTCATCCGGGTCTGGAATGGTCCGAGGTGGAGCATAGGCTGCGTGAGGCTCCCGCT